>JAIEOM010000170.1 GCA_019750455.1 Sphingomonadales bacterium
CCCTCAATCCTCGGCCGCGTGGTCCTTGATGTCGTAGTAATCGGCGATGCAGGCCCAGGCCTCCTCGGCGGTTTCGACCCAGGTGAACAGGTCGAGATCGCTCTTGGAGATCACGCCCTCCTCCGCCAGCGCCTCGAAATCGACGACGCGGGTCCAGAATTCCTTGCCGAACAGGATGATCGGCATGGGCTTCATCTTGCCGGTCTGGATCAGGGTGACCAGCTCGAAGAACTCGTCGAAGGTGCCGAAGCCGCCGGGGAATACCGCCACCGCGCGGGCGCGCAGCAGGAAGTGCATCTTGCGCAGCGCGAAGTAATGGAACTGGAAGCTGAGGTACGGCGTCACATAGGGATTGGGCGCCTGTTCGTGGGGCAGCACGATGTTGAGCCCGATGGACTCGCTGCCCGCATCGGACGCGCCGCGGTTGCCAGCCTCCATGATCGAAGGCCCCCCGCCGGTGGTGACGACGAATTGCCGCTCGCCGTTCTCGATGATCCCTTTCTCGCTGACGAGGCGGGCGAGGCGGTAGGCCTCGTCATAATATTTGGCCTTGTCGGCAAGGCGCCGGGCGACCTTCTGGTCGTATTCGTCGCCGTTCTTGGCCGCCTCGATCCGCGCCTCGGCCTGGGCCGGCGAGGGGATGCGGGCGGAGCCGTACATCACCAGCGTCGATCCGACGCGCGCTTCATCGAGCAGCATTTCGGGCTTCAGCAGCTCCAGCTGGAAGCGCACTGGGCGCAGCTCGTCGCGCAGCAGGAAATCCGTGTCGCGGAAGGCCAGCTTGTAAGCCGGGTGCGCGGTCTGGGGCGTGCGCTCGGGCCCACCCTCGGCGAAGCGGGTTTCCTCGCCCGCGCGGTAGAACTTGCGGTTGGTCAGGTCTTTGTCAGTCATGTCCAGACCCCTGCCAGACCCCGGTTAGACCCGCAATAGGCGAGGCTAGCCCCGGCCTTGCCCCGGGTTATGGCGCGGTTTCACGTGAAACATCGCCCGCCACCGCTAAGCGGCGCGATCATCGCAGCAAGACTACGTAGATTACGCAGGTCCGCTCTATAACCGGGAGAAATACGCGCGGGCCTATGCGCCACCTATGGTTGGCGAGTGGTTCACCTTATTGCGAAAGCATTTCCGGCCGGCGTTCGGCGCAGCGGCGGCAGTTGCGGCGTTGGTGCCGGGCGTGCCGGCCGCTGCCAATCCCGTGCCCGCTGGCACCATCATCGAGAACACCGCCGAAGCCCAGTATGACGAAGGCGGCGTGGTCCGCACCGTCGCCTCCAACACGGTGCAGGTGCGGGTGGACGAACTGCTCGGCGTTGCGGCGGCATCGGTGGATGCGGGTCCGGTGACGGTGCGCAGCGGGACGCGGGTCCTCACCTTCGAAGTTAGCAACACCGGCAACGGGCCGGAGGCGATGACGCTCGAGGTGGTGACGGCGGTGCCCGGCAACGGGTTCGACGCTGCGCTCGATGCGATCGCCGTCGATAGCAATGGCAACGGCGTTTACGACGAGGGCGTCGATGCGATCCTGCCCGCACCCGCCATCACCGCCCCGCTTGCGGCGGGCACATCGCAACGCATTTTCGTGATCCTCACCGTCCCGGCCGGTTTCGCCGATGGCGCGGTCAGCGCGGTCGAACTGATCGCGCGGACCGCCACCGGCAGCGACGCGCCCGGCACCGTCTTCGCAGGCGCGGGCGAAAGCGGCGGGGATGCCGTCGTGGGTCTGGGCGGCGGCATGGCCACGGCAACCGGCCAGATGGTGGGCAGCTCCAGCACGGTCACGCTTGTCAAATATGCCTCGGTCAGCGACCGCTTCGGCGGATCGAGCGCCACGCCGGGGGCGACCATCACCTACGCCATTGCCGCTTCCGTCACCGGCTCTGCGCCGGTCGACGCGCTGGTCATCACCGACGGGATTCCCGCCGGCACCCGGTACCTTGCCAACTCCCTCAACCTCGACAGCGCGCCGCTGACCGACGCGGCGGGGGATGATGCGGGCGAGGCATCTGCGGCGGGGATCGCGGTGACGCTCGGCACCGTGCCGGGTGGCAATTCAAGAACCGTCACCTTCGCCGTTCTGATCGAGGAATAGGACCGCCCCCATGCAGCTTTTCCGCTCTCTTGGCCTCAAGCCCCACCTTGCCGCGCTGGTCGCGGTGCTCGCGTTCCCCGCGCAGGCGCAGTCCGGCGGATCGCCGCTGGAACTGGTCGGCTATGTGAAGCGCGAACAGATCACCACCACCGAAACGGGCGAACGCCGCGTCGAATGGGTCGAGCCGAGCGTAGTGGTGCCCGGCGATAGGCTGGTCTTCGGCACCCGCTTTGCCAACAGGGGCACAGCGCCGATCGAACGCTTCGTGGTCTCCAACCCCGTCCCCGCCAGCGTCCGTGTGACCGGCGAGATCGATCCGGCGACGCTGGTGTCGGTGGATGGCGGGAAGACCTGGGGCAAGCTCGCCGAACTCGCAATCGCGCAAGCCGACGGGTCGCGCCGCGCCGCGCTGCCGGATGATGTCACCAATGTCCGCTGGGTGCTGCCCGAAATCGCCCCCGGCGCCAGCGGCACGCTGGAATTTCCGGTGACAGTCCGATGAGCGCGCCTGCCCCCGTACCGCTGATGGAGAATGAGGTGATGACCCGCCGTTCACGAATGGTCGCACTGGCGGCCGGCAGCGCGATGATCGCGCTGCAAACCGCGCCGCTGCGTGCCGAAGGCGTTACCGCCGGCACGACGATCACCAACACGGCCACGGTCGATTTCCGCGTCGGCGGGCTCGATCAGACCGAGGTGCTTGCGTCGGACTCCTTCACCGTCGACCGCAAGATCAACTTTGTGGCGGTGGGCGTTCCGGCTGCGACAGTCACCGTCTCGCCCGGACAGACCCGCGCGGTGAGCGTGTTCGATATCCTCAACTCCAGCAACGCCCCGCTCGATCTGGCGTTGCAGTGGCGCAGAGTTCCGGGGGCGCAGGCCCCTATGGCGGGACCGACAGCTTCGATGCCACGAATGTCGAAATCTACCGCGATGTGAACGATGATGGCGCGCTGGACGCTGGCGACCAACTGATCACCTATCTCGACGAAGTCCCGGCCGACGCCACCCTGCGCGTGCTGGTGGTGGCCGACATCCCGCTTGCGGGCCGCGTCAACGATGATGTGGCCGCCTTCACCCTGACGGCAGAGGCCCGCGAGGCTGGCGGGGCCGGGTCTCTCGGAGCGGCCGTGACGCAGACCAGCGGGGCCAACACCAGCGGCGTGGATACGGTCTTCGTCGATGGCGCAGGTGCCGGCGATGGATCGCGCGATGCCCGATTTGGCGTCGCGGGCAGCTATACCGTTTTCGCCGCCAGCCTTGTCGTGACCAAGGTGAGCCGGTTGATCAGCGACCCTGTCAACGGCACCACCAACCCCAAGGCGATCCCGGACGCAGTCGTCGAATACTGCATCGCGGTGAGCAACGGGGCGTCCTCGGCGACGGCCACCAATGTTGTCGTCACCGACACCGTGCCCGGTGATCTGGCCTTCGACACGACCTTCGGCATCCGGATCAACGGGACGGTTAACGGTTCGGGCGAGTGCCTGGCCGATGGTACGGCGGGCGGGTCATTCGCGGGCAATCCCGTCACCATCACCGCGCCGCTGCCGGATGTTGCCGCCAACCAGACCCGCACGGTCTATTTCCGCGCGACCATCCAGTAACGCCTGCTCCGGCGGACATCGCGTTCCATGCCCGAGGTTCTCCGGCACCCATGGCGGCTCACAAGGCATTGGCTGCGCCCCCTTGCCCGGCTTGCCATGCTGGTGGCGCTCGCCACCGGCTCGTCGCTTGCTGCCCAGACCATCGAGAACATCGCCTATGCCCGCTGGAGCGAGGCCGGCGCGCTGCAAAGGGCGGCATCCAATCGCGTCGTGGTGACGCGAAGCCCCGCGGCTGTGCGGCTCGAGACCTTTCGCAAGGCGGCGGGCAGCCCGACCAGCATCCCCCTTACCCCCTCGCGCTGCCAGCCCGGCACACCGGGGGAAGCGCAGACGGTCGCCGTTGCTCCGGCCACCCAGTACCGCCCGGGGGAGACCATCATCTTCACCCTCGCCGCGCCTGCGGCCAATCGCGATCCTGCCGCGATCGAAAGCCTCGCCATCACCGTCAACAGCGGCGTTGGCGGGCGCATCAATCTCATCGCGTTCGAAACCGGACCGGACACCGGCCTGTTCGCCGGGAGCATCGCCACACGCCGCGCGGGAGCGGTGCACAGCGCCGATGACTGCGTCCTGCCGGTTCGGTCGGGCGAGACTGTGACGCTGGCGACGACGGGCGACATCGCCGGCGGGGCACAGGTTACCCGTGACACCCTGATCCTTGCCGACCCCTTCGGCGTGGTGTTCGACAGCGAGACTGCCGCGCCCGTCTCCGGCGCGCGCGTCACCCTGCGCGACGCGGTGACAGGCGCGCCGGCGCAGGTCTTTGCCGAAGACGGGGTGACGCGCTGGCCATCCTCGGTGGTCAGCGGCGAACCGATCACCGATGCGGGAGGCGCCACCTACCCGATGGCGGAGGGGCGGTTCTGGTTTCCGCTGGCCCCTCTGGGCCGATACCGACTGGAGATCGAAACGCCCCCCGGCTTCACCGCACCTTCGGCAGCCTCGCCCTCAGAACTGGCCCTGCTGCCCCATCCCGATGGCGGGGCCTTCGCCATTTCCGATGCATCATTTGGCGGCGAACTCGTGCTGGCCAGCACCATTCCCGTCGAAGTCGATATCCCGGTTGACCCCGGCGGCGCGGCACCGGGCCTTGCTTACGGCGTCTCGCGCCCGCGCGCACAGCCGGGCGATCCGCTGGTCTACACGCTGACCGTCAACAACCCCCGGACGCTGGAGCGGCGGGGGATCATGCTGAGGATCGATCTTCCGCGGGGCCTGCGCCTGCGGGCCGATACGCTGCGCATCGATGGCATTCCGCCGCCGCCGGGCAGCCTCAGCGTTTCGGCCAACGGGCAGCAGCTGGACATCGCACTCGACCGCCTGCCGGGCTCGGGGGCGGTGGTGGTCGCCTTCGGAGCTGTGATCCGCGCCGATGCCTCGTCCGGCCCGCTGGTCAGCCGCGCCACCATCCGCGACCGTCAGGGCCGCTCCAGCCGCGCAGAGGCCGCGGTGCTGGTGGAGCGCGACACGATCACCGGGCGGATGACGATCATCGGCCGGGTGGTTTTGGGCGAGTGCAGCGTGGCCGACAGTGCATCCGGCCTTTCCGGGGTCCGGGTGATGCTGGAGGACGGCAGCTTTGCCGTGACCGATGCCGAAGGTCGCTATCGCTTCGAAGGCGTGGTGCCCGGCACACACGTGGTTCAGGTCGCGCGCGGCAGCCTGCCGCCGGGCGCAAGGCTTGCGGACTGCGCGCGCTCCACCCGCAGCGCAGGCGATGCCGGTTCGCGCTTCGTCACCGGTCAAGGCGGATCGCTGGCCCGGGCGGATTTCCACGTGGTCAGTCCAGGCACAGCCGGGGCCGCTCCCCGGATCGCCCCGGGCGAGGATATGTCGCCGGGCGACGCGATGACGGTTCCCGACCCGGTCGATGGCACCGCCGGAACCGCTGAAGCCCCGGCGCAGACAGAATGGCTTGCGCTGGGCGATGGCCCGGACGGTTGGCTGGCCCCGGCTGCCGATGCCAATCCGCGCGTCCCCGCAGTCAAGGTCGCCTTCCGCCACCGGGCCGGGCAGACGATCCGGCTCTATGTCGATGGCAAACCGGTCGACAAGGCCGCCTTCGATGGCACCCTGAAGGCGACCACCGGCGGCTATGCGGTCAGCCTGTGGCGCGGGATCCCGCTGGCGGGCGAGCGCACCGTGCTCGCCGCCGAGATCGTCAATTCACTGGGCGGGGTGAATGCGCGGGTCGAGCGCGAGGTGTTCTTCACCTCGCAGCCCGCGCGGGCCGAACTGGTCGCCGACCAGTCCCTGCTGGTGGCCGACGGTGTGACCCGGCCCGTGGTGGTGGTGCGCATCACCGACCGCAACGGACGGCCGGTGCGCGAGGGCCTGTCCGGCACCTTCACGCTCAACGCCCCGTTCGAAAGCGCCGCCCAGATCGAACAGCAGCAGCTGCGCCAGCTGAGCGGCATCGGCGAGGCGACGGCCCGCTGGCTGATCGAGGGCGACGAAGGCCTCGCCCGGATCGAGCTGGCCCCCACCATGGTCAGCGGCCAGCTGCGCATGACCTTCGATTTCGCCAACGAGAACATCCGCCGCCGCCAGGAGATCGAGGCCTGGGTGGTGCCGGGTGAGGTCGAATGGACGATCGTCGGTCTGGGCGAGGCCAGCATCGGCGCACGCTCGGTCGCCGACAACATGGAGCGCGGCGAGAACTTCGACAGCGATCTGGGCAACAACGCCCGCGTGGCGCTTTACGCAAAGGGGCGGGTGCTGGGGAAATACCTGCTTACCCTCGCCTATGACTCGGCACGCCAGCGGGAGGATCAACCGCTGCTCGGGGCGATCGATCCGGCGGCCTATTACACCGTGTTCGGCGACAATTCGCAGCGCCGCTTCGATGCCGCGACGCGCGAGAACCTCTATGTGCGGATCGAGAGCGCGGCCTTCTTCGCGCTCTACGGCGATTTCCAGACCGGCTTCGACCAGACCGTGCTCGGCCGCTATCAGCGCACCGCCACCGGGGTGCGCGCGGCGGGGCAGTTCGGCGCGGTGCGGGCCGAGGCTTTCGGCGCACGCATCGGCAGCACGTTCCGGCGCGACGAATTTCAGGGCAACGGCCTTTCCGGACCCTACCAGCTCGGCAGCCGCGATATCCTGCCCAATGCCGAGCGCGTCACGATCGAGGTGCGCGACCGGTTCCGGTCCGAGGTGGTGGTGTCCTCGCGCAGCCTGACGCGGTTTATCGATTACACCATCGACATATTGTCGGGCACCATCACCTTCAGCGAGCCGATCCTGTCCCGCGATGCCGATCTCAACCCGCAGATCGTGATCGTCGAATACGAAACCGGCGGGGCAGGCGGCGGCGCGATCAACGCCGGGGCGCGCGCCGAATGGAGCGGGGCGGATGGCGATGTACGGATCGGGACGACCGCGATCACCGACGAGACAGAAGGCCTGCGCACCAACGCCGCCGTCGCCGATACCCGTCTGCGGCTCGGCACAGGGAGCGAGCTGCGGGCCGAGATCGGGGTCAGCGCGGCAGACGGGGACAGCGCCAACGCCTGGCTGGTCGAATGGCAACACCAGACCGGCGGGGTCGATCTGGTCGCCTATGCCCGATCGATCGAGGCCGGTTACGGGATCGGCCAGCAAAGCATTGCAGAGGCGGGGCGGCGCAAGCTGGGGCTGGATGCGCGCTGGCAGATCGATGAACGCCTGTCAGCCATTGCCAGCCTGTTGAGCGACGAAAGCCTTACCGATGCAGCGCAGCGCCGCGGCGGTCAGGTGGAACTGGCATGGCGGACACCGGGCACCGATGCGCGGCTGGGGCTAGCCCGTTTCGACGATCACCTCGCCAACGGAGAGCGCCGCGTCTCGACCCTGCTGCAAACCGCGGCGAGCCAGCGATTGTTCGACAACCGGCTGGAAGTGAGCGCGGATTCGAGCATCGCGCTGGGCGGCGCGGGATCGCTCGACCTGCCTCCGCGCCACCGGCTGGGCCTGCGTTACGCCGTGGCCCGCGATGTGCGCCTGACCACCACCTATGAAATCGCCGATAGTGCGGCGATCAGCGCGCGCACGCTGCGCGCGGGGCTGGAGGTCAGCCCGTGGGAGGGCGGACGGATCGCCTCCACTCTCGGCCAGAGCAGTGGTGGCGCTGGCCCGCGCAGTCCGTTTGCCGGGTTCGGTCTGGCGCAGACCATCGCCGTCTCGCCCACTCTCAGCGTCAATGCGACGGTGGATGGCAACCGCATCCTCGGCGATACGCCCGCCCCCGAGGCGGTGATCAACCCCGGACAGCCGCCTGCCAATGGCGGGCCGCTGGGCGTGGATCGCACGCTGTTCGAGGACTTCACCGCCGTTACCTTCGGCGGGGCGTGGCGCAGCGGGCGCTGGACCGCCAATGGCCGCGCCGAATATCGCGACGGGCAATTCGCCGACCGCTACGGCGCGAGCCTTGGCGTGCTGCGCCAGATCGGAGAGGGCCGCGCGCTCGGCGGCAATCTGCTCTGGACGCGCAGCACCGCGCCGGGCGGCGCCTCGAGCGAGATCATGGATGCCGCGCTCACCTTTGCGCACCGGCCCGATTGGTCTGATGCCGCCTTGCTCGGCCGGATCGAATACCGCAGCGATGAAGTGACCGGCGCGGTTGCCGGGCAACCCGGCCCTGTGGGACGCACCGCGCTGACTGTGACCGGCGATGCCCTGTCGCGGCGGTTGGTCGGGAGCGTCTCGGCCAACTGGTCCCCCCGCACGCGGGGCGGCGCGGGGCAACTGAGCGAGATCGGGCTGTTCGTCGGCACCCGCTACGGCTTCGACCGTGTGCCCGGGCTTGAACTTGAAGGCCTGACCGCGCTCGCCGGGCTCGACCTCAGGATCGGGCTGAATGCGGCCATCGACATCGGCGGCAGCGCCAGCATCCGCGCCAATGTTACCGATCGCAGCTACAGCTATGCTGTCGGCCCGCAGGCGAGCTTCGTGGTCGCCGAAGGCACCCTGCTGAGCCTTGGTTACAATGTCGCCGGCTTCCGCGACCCTGACTTCAACCGCGACCGCCCGCTCGATCAGGGCCTGTTCGCGACCATCCGTTTCAAGTTCGACGCCGACACGCTCGGGTTGGGGGCTAGGGGAAATCCCGATGTGCCGGGTGCGGATGCAGCAAGCATGACGCGCTAGGGGCCGATCATGCGGATCGCGCGGGCCTTGGTCATGATGGTGGCGGTGTGGATCGCCTGTCTGCCACACCACACGGCGCACGCCCAGACGCTGACCGCTTACAGCAGCGAGGCCAGCTACACCGCCGCGCTGCCCGCAGTCTCGACCATCACGACGGTCGAGAGCTTTTCCAGCGTCACCGCCGACCGACCGGTTTCCACCACCACTCCCGACGCATGGGCGGGCTTCACTCTGGTGGCCCAAGGAACGAGCGAGTTCGGTTCGTCCGCCTATTGCGCAAGCCTGAGTGCCTGCATGTTCTGGACTCTGGCTCCCCCGGCGCTGCCGGGCATTTACGGTGCGGTGTCCGATCCCGGGCTCGGCAACGGGCGGCTGACCTTTGTCCCCGCGGCCCGCGCGTTCGGGTTCGGGCTGCAATACTGGGACTGGAACGACACCGGCCAACGTTCGCGGATGGTGATCACACTCAGCAACGGCGCGGTTTTCAATCTCAACGGGCCGACCACCAATCCCGGTGATCCCGGAGGGTTCGTCGGCTTCCGCATCGATCAGGCTTCGGTCGATGCCGGCATCACGATCTCCAGCGTTGCCTGGGTGGCTCTGGCTGGGAATGCCGAGATCATCGGGATCCGCAATGTGCGGGTGAGTGTCACCAACCCGCTGGTTGTCACCAATACCAGCAACACGGGTGCCGGATCGCTGCGCAATGCGATCCAGTTCGCCAATACGCAGCCGACTGCGTCCACGATCAGCTTCGCCATACCGGGCACCGGGCCGCACACCATCACCGTGTCATCTGCCCTGCCCGATCTGACCGCCAACGGGCTCACTATCGACGGGACCACCCAGTCCGGTAGCCAGTGCCGTGATCTGTGGGCGGGGAACGGACACGATCTGCGGATCAATCTGGCCGGTAGCAGCGGATTTGACGGGCTCCGGTTGCGGGGGGCAAACCAGACAATCCGCGGGCTTTCGATCACCGGCTTTTCGGACGGGGTGGAGCTTCTGGCCGCCAGCAACACAGCCACGCTCCACTGCAATTACATCGGCCTGCTGGCGAACGGCACGAGCAGCGCCAATGTCGGCCGGGCCATCGTGGTGAGCGGTGCAAGCGGGCGGATCGGCGGCCTGGGTTCCGGTCAGGGCAATGTCATCTCCGCCAACGGCTTCGGAATCATCACCCTTGGGGGCAGCACCGACACTTCGATCCAGAACAATTTCATCGGCACCGACGCTGCCGGCATGGCCGCGCGAGCCAATGGCAACGCGATCAACAATTTCAACGGCTCGGCAACCTGGCGCGATATCACCCGCAACCTGATTTCGGGAAACAATGGCAGCGGTGGCATCGCTCTGGAGGCTGACGACCGCATCACCGCCTCTGACGGCCAGATCCGCATCCAGCGCAACATCATCGGCACCAACCGCACCCAGACGGCACTGCTGCGCAACACCGGCGACGGGATCTATTTCGACGCCAGCAGCATCACCGGCGCGCTGATCGGTGGCACCGCCGCGACCGAGGGGAACATCATCACCGCCAGCAATGATGGCATCGACATGCGTTCCGTGAACACCATCACGATCCGCGGAAACACCATCGCGGTCGCCAGTTCACGCGGCATCTACCTCAGCAGCGTCAGCGGGGTGGAAATCGGCGGAGCCTCTGCCGGACAGGGCAACACCATCGGCGGCAACAGCTCCGACGGCATCTATGCGACCGGTGCCTCGACCAATCTCACCATCCTCGGCAACTTGATCCAGCCGATCGCCACGATCGGCGGCACCTTTGCCAACGCGGGACACGGCATCTGGCTCGACGGCACCAGCAACGTGACCATCGGCAATGGCACAGCCGGGGGGCGCAATGTCATCGGCGGCAACCTGAGGCGCGGGATTCAGGGCACCGGAACCAACGCTTCCGTCACCATCAACGGCAATTACATCGGCACCGATGCAACAGGGAACGCGGCGGTTGCCAACGGCCAAAGCGAAGGCGCCCTGACAAAGGACGCGATCTCGTTCGATAACGGGGGGACCTTCACCAACCTCGTCATCATCAACAATGTCATCGGAGGGTATGAGGCCGCGCTGATCGAGGCATGGAACAGCACCGGGAACGGGCTCACCATCCAGGGCAACAATCTTGGCGTGGGCGCCAACGGCACATCCCAGATCGTGCCGAACAACATCGAGGAGCTGATTTTCACCGGCGGCGGAGGCACCTATTCGAACGTCCTGATCGGAGGCAGCACTGCCGGACAAGGCAATACCGTCGCCTTCTCCAGCCGTTCGGGCGTTCGCCTTGAATCGACTGGCGCCAACATACAGGTGATCGGCAACACGATCCG
>JAIEOM010000246.1 GCA_019750455.1 Sphingomonadales bacterium
CTGCCCGAGACCCGCGGCAAGGGCGTCGGCAAGGCGCTGCTCGCCGCCGTCGAGGCCGAGGCCTTGAAGCGCGGGGCCTGCAAGATCACATTGGAAGTGCTGAGCGGCAATCCGGCGCGGCATCTTTACGCCCGCGAAGGCTATGGCGATTATCAGCTCGATCCCGCCACCGGGCACGCGCTGTTCTGGCAGAAGAGGCTGACATGACCGAGACGACAACGACTTCTCGCCCCGCCCCCAAGGCCGCCGTCACCCTGACGCCCAGCGCCGAGGCGCGCATCGCCGAGCTGATGGGCAAGGCTCCTGAAGGCGCGATCGGCGTCAAGCTCTCCACGCCCCGCCGGGGCTGTTCGGGCCTCGCCTATTCGGTCGACTACGTCACCACCGAAGCCAAGTTCGACGAGAAGATCGTCACCCCCGGCGGCGTGTTCTACATCGACGGCGCTTCGGTGCTCTACCTCGTCGGCAGCGTCATGGACTGGCGCGAGGACGATTTCACCGCTGGCTTCGTGTTCGAGAACCCCAACGCCAAGGGTGCCTGCGGCTGCGGCGAGAGCTTCATGGTGTGAGGCGGATTCGCCTTTGCTGTGTTGGTGTGATAAGACACCTCCATGGCAAAGAGTGGCAAGGACCTCCCGCCCGAGCGGATTGCGGAAGCAAAGGCGCAGCGCGCGCGTGAGTTGCAGGCCATTATCGACCGCCTCACAGGCGAGTTGGCGCGACTCGATTCACAACTGGCCGTAACGGACGATCAGAACGAGCGGATCATGATCAAGGCCGAGATCGTGCACTTCACGATGGCCTTGCAGCAATTGACCCGCGGCCCCGGCCCGGGTCGCCGCAAGCCGCCTGAAGCGGGCATCGCCGTCCCTGCCATCCCGCCACGCGGGCCACTCCCGAAGCAGGGGGGCGCCGCCGCCCCGCTGGAGTTCGACAGTTAAGCCTCAGCCCTCTTCCGCCAGCCGCGCGATCAGGCGGCTTTCCAGCTCGTCCACCTCGCCATCGGCCTGAACCATGCTGTCGAGCCATTCGCTCTCGTAATCGGTGACCTTCTCGCCTTCGATCGCGAGGGCCTCGATATAGGTGTGTTCGGGCTTGGGCTGCTTCTTGCCGAACACCTTGCCGAAATGGTTGCCGACATTGGGGAGCTCGCGGATCACGCGGCCCATGAAGCGGCCGACATTGGCCTGATTGTCGGCAACGAAAGCTTCCAGTTCCAATGTGCGTTCGCGGGCAAGCTGGGCGTTGGGCAGAATGAAGCCCTTCATGAAATTGGCGACACCATCGATGAACAGGTCGTCCCACTCGGCGGCGTTTTCCTCAGCCAGGGTCGCATCCTTGAGGCGGAACAGCATCTCCGCCTCGAAGCGCGAGACAGCCGCCGGGGCGCAGCCGCCGCTGGCGAAGATCACGCGGCGGATGATGCGGCATTCGGCGGCGCTGATGTGGGTCGCGCTGAGCTCGCCGCCGCAGCGGGTCGGGCCGGTGCCGGTCAGCACCTCGCGCTCGATCTGTTCGAGCACGTAGTTCTTGAGCCGGTCGGGCACGTTCTCCGCGCGCTCGATGATGCGCACCATGGTTTCGAGTTCGACCACGCTTTCGACTACACCGTCATGGTCGATCTGGGCGATCAGCCACTCGGCTTCCTCGAGCGAACATTGCAGCCGCGGCGGGGTGCCGTTGAGGACGAATTCGCCGATCGCCTCAACGAAGAAATCGCACCATTCGGTGCCCCTGTCCCTCAGCGCGGTGTTGACCGCGAACAGCGCCTCGGCCTCCTCGCGGGTGATGATGCCGTCGCCCCAGCCTTCGCGGCGCAGCGCGAGCAGTTCGTCGGCGGTGATCTGGCCGTCCGCTGCCGCACGCTGGGCGATGTCGATGAATTGGGTGGTCATGCCGGTCTATCCCCTGAGAATTCAGACACGCCATGCCACGAACAGGCTTAAGGCGGAGTTACCGGGCAGCTTATCGCCGCTCCACCTCCCGGATGCAGGCGCCCGGATCGGCCGGCGCACCGCCCTGGCGCAGGCGCGCCTCGACATGGGTCGCGGTCGGCTCGGCAGCAGCGGCGACGGGGTAGAGGTAGATGTCGAGCACGCAGGAGCGGCCCGCAAATTGCAGCTTGCGGGCATCGCCCTCGGCCAGATCGATGCGGGGCTGACCGAAACGGCCGGTCAGCGCATCGGCGCGCGATCCGATCACCCCGCCAAGCCCGGCGACGCCCATTACCTCGGGCACCACGACAATGGAGCTGCGCGGCGCGGTGGCCGGACGCACCGCCCCGCGCGAAGACGGCGCAGGCTTCCCTCCGCCACTCGCACAGCCGGCCAGCAGGGCCGCGATCATCGCTGCGATCATCCCCCGCGAGCGCATCAGCGTTGCCTCCCGATCCGGCGCAGCACCAGATGCGTCCCCGCCGCCACGCCCACCAGCGGCGCGACCAGGTTGAGAACCGGCACCAGCATCAACGCCGCCACCGCCGCGCCCAGCAGGACGCGCTCGGCGCGCGGCACCGGATTGTCACGTTCGGCCCCCTCGCAATGCCGCAGCCACGCCATGTCGGTCAGCTCCCGCCCGAGCAGCACCGCATTGACAGCAAGGAACACCAGCCCCGGGCCGATCGCGGTGAAAACCAGCACTGCCGCCAGCGGCAGCGCGAGCAGATTGTAACCCAGAGCGCGCAGCAGACTCCGGCTTGCCACCGCCGCCTCGCGGACGAAAGGCAGAGGCCGGGCGCAGGCCGCCAGCGCGGGATAGTGCCGTGCTTCTACCGCAGCCACCACCTCGTCGGCGAAGAACTGGAGCACCGCCAGTGCAGTTACCCGGAACAGCAGCCAGAACGCGACAAGGCTCACGATCAGCCACACCAGCACGGCTGCCGTTCCGGCCAAGCTTTCGGGGACCATGGCCGCAGCCCAATCGCTGCGCGCCAACCGGTCGAGCCCGATATAGATCCCCGCCCCCGCTCCCGCGAACAGCGCCAGCGTTATGGCGATGCTCTTCACCGCCACCGCGACAACGGCACGGTCGCCGAGTTGGCCAAAGGCCTTGGCAATGGCGGAAAGGACTGCGGACATGCCCTGCCCGATGCTTGGCGGAACGGGCGAAGTCAACGCGGTCATGCTGCGCCGCACACAGATCGCTTGGCGCGGCGGCCGAACGCGGCTAGGCGCGCCCGCAAACACCCAGCCAAGGAAGCCTGCCAGTGCCCGACACCACCCCGCCCCGCTACGACGTTATCGCCATCGGCAATGCCGTGGTCGACGTGATCGCCTCCTGCGAGGAAGAGCTGATCACCGAACTCCAGCTGAACCGCGGCGGCATGACCCTGATCGACGAGGCGCGGGCCGAGGAACTTTACGAAGCCATGCCGCCCGCGCGTGAGCTTTCGGGCGGGTCGGCAGCCAACACGCTGGCCGGTCTTGCGACGCTCGGCCTGCAATGCGCCTTCATCGGGCAGGTCGCCGAAGACCAGCTCGGCAAGGTGTTCCGCCACGACATGCGCGCTACCGGCATCGATTTCGATACCCCGGCGCGTGAGGGCGAGCCCGCCACGGGCCGCGTGCTGATCTTCGTGACGCCCGATGGCGAGCGGACCATGAACACCTTCCTCGGCGCAGGCCAGTTCCTGCCCGCCGCCGCTCTGGACGAAGAGCTGATCGCCAGCGGCGCGATCCTCTATCTCGAAGGCTATCTTTGGGACCCGGAAGAGCCCCGCCGCGCCATGCGCCGCGCCATCGAGGTTGCGCGCGATGCCGGGCGCAAGATCGCCTTCACCGCCTCGGAAAGCTTCGTGATCGACCGTCACGGTGACGATTTCCGCGCCATGATCGAGGAAGGGATCATCGATATCCTCTTCGTCAACGAGACCGAGCTGGCGACCCTGACCGGCGAGGACGATTTCGAGGCAGGCCTCGCGGCGGTTGCGGGCAAGGTGCCGGTGCTGGTTGCCACCCGCTCGGAAAAGGGCGCTGTCGCCATCGCCCATGGCGAACGCGCCGAAGTGGCCGCCGTGCCGGTCATCAAGGTCGTCGACACCACCGGTGCGGGCGACCAGTTCGCCGCCGGGTTCCTGTCGGGCTATGCCAAGGGCGAACCGCTGACCCGCTGCCTCAAGCGCGGGGCGATCTGCGCCTCGGAAGTGATCTCGCACTACGGCCCGCGGCCCGAAGCGGACATGCTGAAGCTGATGGACGAGCGGCTTTGACTCGGCGCCCCGAGCAGTGATGTTTCACGTGAAACATCACTGCTCGGCGGTCTGGATAGGCCTGCACAGGGTCTGCATAGGGTCAAGACCGGCCTAGCGCGGGTCTGGCAGGGGCGTGGACAGGGTCTGGCCGCGCGTCACTCGTCGGGCACGTAGCCCGCCTCGCGCAGGGTCACCATATAGGCCGCGATCTGGTCGATCTGCTTGCGGGTCAGGGTGAAATCCATGTCCTCGGGGTAATTGTGCGCCTCGGCCAGCCAGTCGGCCAGCGACTTTTCCGACAACCCCCGTCGGTTGGCGATCGCGGCGAAGCTGGGCGCGCGCGGGTTGGGAGAGAGGAACGGCGGCTCGACCGCGTGGCACCCCCCGCAAGCCGCCTCGACGAATGCAGGCGCGCGCGTATCGGGCGAGGGCGAGGTCGCCTTGCCGACCATCGGCGGCGGATTGTCGGTCCCCGGCGTCTGGCAGGCCCCCAGCGCCAGCAAGAGAGCGACGGGGATTGCGAAGCGGGTCAGGCGGTTCTCGGTCATGCTGCTTCTATCCTCCTGCGGCGCTGCGCTTTCCTTGATCGGGATCAATTTCGCGCTGCAGCTTCCCGAGCGACTTCGCGCCAGCCGATGTCACGGCGGCAAAAGCCGGAGGGGAAGCGGATCGCATCCACCGCCGCATAGGCCTTAGCCTGCGCCTCGTTGACGCTTGCACCGGTCGCAGTGACAGCGAGCACCCGGCCGCCATTCGCCACCAGCGCGCCGTCCTTCAGCGCAGTGCCGGCGTGGAAGATTTTGAGGTGACGCCGATTTCTCGCGTCCTTCTGATCGCAGGCGGAAATGTCGATTGCTCCGCCCTTCTCCGGCGTGCCGGGATAACCGTTGGCGGCCATGATCACAGTGAGCGCGTAGACCGCCTCGAATTCAGGCGAGTCAGCGTCCAGTTCATTCAGCCTGCCGGTGGCGCACAGCCACATCATGTTGGCCAGATTATCGCGCAGCCGCATCATCAGCACCTGGCACTCCGGATCGCCGAAGCGGGCATTGTATTCGATCAGCTTGGGGCCATCCGCCGTCAGCATCAGCCCGGCGAAGAGCACGCCCTGATAGGGGTTCCCTTCCTCGCGCATAGTGCGCACGGTCGGTTCGATGATCTCGGCCATGACGCGGGCCTGCAATTCGTTCGTGAGGACCGGGGCGGGGGAATAGGCACCCATCCCGCCGGTGTTGGGGCCGGTGTCACCGTCGCCGACGCGCTTGTGATCCTGCGCAGAGCCGAAGGGGACGATGGTGGTCCCATCGGTGAGCGCGAAGAAGCTCGCCTCCTCGCCCTCCATGAACTCCTCGATCACCACCTGCGCGCCCGCGCCCCCGAAGCCGCCGCCGAACATGTCGGCAAGCGTTTCTTCGGCCTCTTCGAGTGTCGCGGCGATCACCACGCCCTTGCCCGCCGCAAGGCCATCGGCCTTGAGGACGTAAGGTGCGGCAAAGCGGGAAAGCGCGGCACGGGCTTCTTCCAACGAGGAGGTGCGCACGTAACCGGCGGTGGGTATGCCGGCGCGGGCGCACAGATCCTTGGTGAAGCCCTTGGAGCCTTCGAGCTGGGCTGCGGCCTGCGAAGGTCCAAACACCGGCACACCTGCCGCGCGCAGCGAGTCCGAAAGCCCGTCCACCAGCGGAGCCTCGGGTCCGACCACCACAAGATCGATGGCACGCTCGGCGCAAAAGGCGATCACCGCCGCATGGTCGGTCACTTCGAGCGCGACGATCTCGGCCTCTTCGGCGATGCCGGGATTTCCGGGGGCGGCGTAGAGTTTCGCAAGTCCCGGGGATTGCGCCAGCTGCCATGCCAGCGCATGTTCGCGGCCTCCCGAACCAAGAAGCAGGATATTCATGGCGCCTCCGCCGACCAGTAATGACGATGCGGCGCTCGTAGCCCGCGTGGCGCAGGGGGACAATGCGCAGCCGCTTACCATCAGCGAGATATCCGCGCTGCTGAAGCGCACGGTGGAGGACCGCTTCGGCTTCGTGCGGCTGCGGGGCGAGCTTTCCGGGGTAAAGCGCGCCGCATCGGGCCATTTCTACTGCGCCCTCAAGGATGAAGGCGCGGTGATCGACGGGGTGATGTGGAAGGGCAATGCCGCGCGCATGAACTTCCGCGCCGAGGACGGGCTGGAGGTGATCGCGACCGGCAAGCTGACCACCTATCCGGGGCGCTCGAAATACCAGATCGTGATCGATTCGCTGGAACTGGCGGGCGAGGGCGCGCTGCTGGCGCTGCTGGAGAAGACCCGTGCCAGGCTGGCGGCGGAGGGGCTGTTCGACGCAGGTCGCAAGCGCCGCCTGCCGTTTCTGCCGCAGGTGATCGGCGTGGTCACCTCGCCCACCGGCGCGGTGATCCGCGACATTCTGCACCGCCTGGCCGACCGCTTCCCGAGCCATGTGATCGTCTGGCCGGTGCTGGTTCAGGGCAATGGCGCGGCCGAGCAGGTGGCGGCTGCGGTGCGCGGGTTCTCGGCGCTGGAAGCGGGTGGCGCGGTTCCCCGCCCCGATGTCGTGATCGTCGCGCGCGGGGGCGGATCGATCGAGGATTTGTGGAGCTTCAACGAGGAAGTGGTGGTCCGCGCCATCGCCGAATGCTCGATCCCCGTCATCAGCGCCGTCGGGCACGAGACCGACACCACACTGGCCGATTTCGCCGCCGATCGCCGCGCCCCCACGCCCACCGCTGCCGCCGAGATGGCGGTGCCGGTGCGCGCGGATCTCGCCTTCACGCTCTCGGACCTCGCCACCCGCCAGCGCCGCGCGGTGTATCGTCCGGTCGAGCTGGGGCGGGAACGCCTCGCCGCCCGCGTCCGGCTGCTGCCTCGTCCCGAAAACCTGCTGCAACCGCAAGCCCAGCGCTTGGACGAGCTGTCGGAGCGTCTGCGCCGCGCGCTCGGCGACCGTTCGGCCAAGGGGCGCGAGCGGCTGGCAGGGGCGGCGGCGCGGCTCTCCCCCAGCTTGCTGGCCCGCACCTCCGCCGAAGCACAGCGACGGCTTGACCGCGCGCGCCTTGCCCCCGCCCTGATCGAACGCCCCTTGCGCGATGGCATCCACCGCCTCACCGCGCTGACCCGGGTGATGAGCCAGCTGCACCCCGAGAAGCCGCTGGAGCGCGGCTATGCGATCATCCGCGATGCATCCGGAAAGGCGCTCACCACCCGCGCCGAAGCGGCAGGCGAGGCGCTCTTGCAGCTGCAATTCCGTGACGGCACGCTTGCGGCGGTCCCCGGTGATGATCCGGCAGCAACCGCCCCGCGATCCGCGCCGCCACCCCGCAAGCGTCCCTCCGCATCATCCCCTGCCCAAGATGATTTGTTCGGTTAGCCGCAGAGTGCTATCAGAGGTCCCATGCTGATGACCCCCTCCGACAAGGCCGCCAAGCTTTACTACGGCCCCTCCAGCTTCCGGGTGCTGCGGCCGGGAAGCCATGTGCTCTGCGCCGTGACCGGAGAGGCGATCCCGCTCGCCGAGCTACGCTACTGGAGCGCCGAGCGGCAGGAGCCCTATGCCTCCCCCGAGATCGCCACCCGCCGCCTGCTCGGCCTCACCTGAAGCATCCTATCGATGAACGCCGAAGGCCCCCGCGCGGTGCCCCCGTCGCGCGCGCGGCGATGGCGTGTGCTGCTGATCGCTTTGGTGGCGCTCGGTCTGGCGCCGGGGACCTTCCTGCGCACCCCCTTGGGCGATCGCAGCGACCGGGCGGCGGTGACTGTCACCCCGCTATCCGCACGCGGCGGGACCTCGGGCGAACTGGCGCTGACAGGGGTCTGGGAACTCACTTCGGCGCACAACTGGTTCGGCGGCTTTTCCGCGCTTGTCGCAGGGAAAGACGGGACGCTGATCACCGCGAGTGATCGCGGCTTCCTGTTCGATCTGGATTTGTCGGGCGGCACTCCGCGCGCTGTGCCCGGCAGCTATCGCTTCGTGGGTGTCCGCAAAGGGCCGCGCGCGGAGATCATCGACCTCGAATCCCTCGCCCGCGATCCGGCAACAGGGACATTGTGGGCGGGATTCGAGAACGACAATGTCGTGATGCGCTTCGCTCCTGACGGGACCCGCCGCATCAACGCGCCACCCGCGATGGCGGAGTGGAGCGCGAACAGCGGGGCAGAGACGATGGAGCGCCTCGCCGATGGCCGCTTCCTGGTGATCGCCGAAGGGCCGGAGGATGGCAGCGACACGCTGCACCAAGGTCTGATGTACCCCGGCGATCCGATTGGCCCGGGCAAGCCGCGCGCCTTCCGATTCGCAGCGCCCGCCGGTTATGATCCAGTCGATGCCGCGCAGGTGCCCGACGGGCGGGTGCTGATCCTGCTGCGGCGGGTCGAATATGCCCTGCCCCCGCGATTCGACACTGCCATCGCGATTGCCGATCCGCGCGGGATTCGCCCCGGACAACCATGGCGGGCGCGCATCATCCAGCGCATGAACGGCGGCATGCTTGCCGACAATTTCGAGGGGATCGCCTTCGTGCCCTCACCCGATGATCCGTCGCGCGGCGCGCTCTGGGTTATCGCCGATGACAACTTTTCGGTGTTCCAGCGCAGCCTGCTGATCCGGTTCGACTGGCCCGGCCCTGCGCCCGCCCCATAAGGAAAAAGCGCCCGGAAACCCGGACGCTCTCCCGATTCGTCTCAGAACGATTCGCGCGTCCCGAAGGACGGCGGCAATCAGGCCGCGGCCTGCGCCTTGATCAGCTCGCGCTTCACCTTCTGCGCGTTGGCCGAAAGCTTTTCATCGCTGGTCTTGAGCAGCCAGTTGTCGAGCCCGCCATTGTGCTCGACCGAGCGCAGACCATGGGTCGAGACGCGGAACTTGAAGCTGCGCTCCAGCTTTTCGCTCATCAGCGTGACGTTCTGCAGGTTGGGCAGGAACACGCGCTTGGTCTTGTTGTTGGCGTGGCTCACATTGTGGCCGACCTGGCGGCCCTTGCCGGTCAGTTCGCAGATGCGCGACATGGTGTGTCTCTTCTCGTAAAGATCGGGCCCGGGCACGAACCCGGACAAGGAAAGCGGCGCGCATAACGGCGCAGGGGCGAATCGTCAAGCAAGTTGCGCCTGTGCGGGGGCCGACCCTGCCGCGCCTAACCCATGTAATGGCCTCGAAGCCGTCTGTCGCCTGCATTCGCGGCCCGTCTGGCAACAGGCGGGAACGGGGACGCCGCCCGTGTGGCCAGGCGACAAGGAGACATACAATATGAAGCGCATCATCATCACCAGCCTCATCGCCCCCTTGGCAATCGGGCTCGCTGCGTGCGATGTCGACCAGACCAAGGAAGCCGAGCTGCCCGAGGTCGAGGTCAAGGGCGGGCAGGCGCCGGAGTTCGACGTCGAGACCGCCGAGGTCGAGGTCGGCACCGAAGAGAAGACGATCGAGGTTCCCGATGTCGATGTCAAAATGCCGGGCGATGCCAAGGGGACACCCGTTACCGGCGACGAATAACGCACAGCAGGCGGGCGGGGCATGAGCGCGGATCCGTTCCGCAGCTTCATGCCCCGCGCGCTTGCCGCCGCGCGTGCCGCGGCCGAGGCGGGGGAGGTGCCGATCGGGGCGGTCGTCGTGAAAGACGGCGCAGTCATCGCCGAGGCGCATAACTCTCCCCGCACCGATCACGATCCCACCGCCCATGCCGAAATCCTCGCCATCCGCCGCGCCGCGCAGGTGCTGGGCGACGAGCGCCTGACCGGCTGCGAGCTGTGGGTGACGCTGGAGCCCTGCGCGATGTGCGCTGGGGCCATTGCCCACGCCCGCATTGCCCGCCTCTATTACGCCGCCAGCGATCCCAAGGGCGGCGCGGTCGAGCACGGGGCGCGGGTGTTCGACCAGCCGCAATGCCTCCACCAGCCCGAGGTCTATTCCGGGATCGGCGAAGACGAGGCAGCCACCCTGCTCAAGGCGTTTTTCCGCGAGCGGCGCTAGGGCCGCATTGTTTCACGTGAAACAGCGGCAAAACCCCGCCCCGAACGGCACCAGCGCAGGGTCTGGAAGGGGTCTGGAGGGGGTCAAGGACGGGTCTGGCGCCGGTCAGGCGCGCGCGAGCATCAGGCTCCAGGTGGTGCACAGATCCTCTGGCGCCTTGTCGCGGAAACGTTCGGGCAGGTCCGCCGACGCAAGCCCCGCCAAGGCTTCGCGCGCCACGTGAGCACGGGCATCCAGCATGTCGAACCCCGCCGCTTCCAGCAGCGCGACATAATCCGAATGGCGCAGGCGGTTGGTGTAATCCTGCGGGTTGATGCACTGCATCCGCCACGCCCGGTCGGAATAGCGCAGGAAATCGACGATCGGCAGATCCGCATCATAGCAGCGCCGGTGATCGGAATTGTCGATCCCGTTGCAGAACAGCCCGCCCGGTCCCAGCCGCGCGTGCACCAGCGCGAAGATTTCCGCCAGCGCCGCGGGCGGGATATGTTCGAGCACGGTGTGGCTATAGGCAAGGTCGATCCGCCCGGTCAGCGTCCCCGCATCCAGCGGCACCACATATTCCAGCCCGAGCGCTGCGAGCATGGCATCAAGCCCGCCTTCGAGCGGCACGTCCAGCACCTGCGCCACCCTTGCCTGTGTCACGCCAAGCGCCTTTGCCAGCCGCTCGCGGCGCGCCAGCAGGAACGCCGCCGCCGCCGCGACCGAATTGGGGTGCAGCAGCCGGTGCTGGTCCGATAGGACCACAGCGCGCGCGCCGGCAATGCGGTAGACCAGCGGCGCGACCGGGATCCAGCCGCTGCCGATTTCCAGCACCCGCGCGCCTTCGAGCCGCCCCTGTGCGGCACGGATCATCGCGATCTGCTCGATGATCCCGTCGAGCACCAGTTCATGATGTCGCCCCGGCACCGGCGGCTTCACCGCGTGCTTCAGCTTCCGCAATTCATTCTGGAATGGGACGATGGCCTTCACCGAATTGGCGGCAATGCGCCTCTGCCATCTGAGCATGATATTCCGCGCCCCTCCTCGCCGTGTCTGCAAAGACCCCTGTTTCCTGCGCCGCGCAAGGCAGCGCCAGAACTCAGGTTCCCGATCGAGGTTGGAACGCGCCGGAAGCAAGGCGGACGGGTAGATGTCTGGTTACCGGGATCTGCGCACAGAAGCTGATGGGGTGGACGCCCCCCGACGGCATCGATGTGCCATAGTGGAGGTGTTGTAACACCACTGGAGGAGGCG
>JAIEOM010000277.1 GCA_019750455.1 Sphingomonadales bacterium
ACGCGCGGTGCAACTGGCGAGCCTCCCGACATGGCCTTGCCTATTGCACCGCTCGCGCCTAATCGCAATCGCCATTGCGCGCCCTGTGCGCGCGGCTTGTCGCAGGGGAAAATCACCCTGTCAGCCCCGGCTTTCTTGCGTCTTTCGGAGTTCCCATGCAGATCCACCTTACCGCCGCCGCCCCTTCGGATGTCCGCCTGCATGCGCGGGTCGTGAATCAGGGGCAGGCGCTCAGCGGCCTCGATGCGACACTGGTGGAAGGCGCAGCGGTTTCGAAATTCTCCGGACGCGCGGGCCAGACCTTCGAAGGCTTCGCGACTATCGATGGCGCGGTGAAGCGCATCGCGATCGCCGGGCTGGGCGAGGCCGACGCCGCCGATCGCCGTGCCAATTGCGAGCGGGCTGGCGCGGCGCTGACCGCAAAATATCTCGTCTCGGGCGAGACCGCGATGGTGCTCGATCTGGGCGGCGCGGGTCTTTCCGCTGACGATGCGGCTGCCGTTCTGCTGGCGCTGCGCCTGCGCGCATGGCGCCATGACACCTATCGCACGCGCCTTGCCGCGGACAAGCGCCCCTCGCTGACCACGGTCCATGTCACAGGCGCGCCCGAAGGCACGGCCGCCGCGTGGGAGCGTGAGGCGGCGCTGGCCAAGGGCGTGGAGTTCACCCGCAACCTGGTCACCGAACCGGCCAACATCATCTACCCCGCCACTTTCGTTGCCGCCTGCGAAAAGGCCTTCGAAGGCACCGGCGTGGAAATCACCGTCCTCGGCGAGGACGAGATGGCGAAGCTCGGCATGGGCGCGCTGGTCGGCGTGGGGCAGGGTTCGGAGCGCGAATCCAAGCTGCTCGCGATCCGCTGGAACGGCGGGGCGGCAGGCGACAAGCCGACCGTGTTCGTCGGCAAGGGCGTGACCTTCGATACCGGCGGCATCTCGCTGAAGCCCGGGCCGGGCATGGAGGACATGAAGTGGGACATGGGCGGAGCGGGGGCCGTCGCGGGCGCGATGCTGGCGCTGGCCAGCCGCAAGGCCAAGGCCAACGTCATCGGCGTCATGGGCCTCGTCGAGAACATGCCCGACGGCAAAGCCCAGCGCCCCGGCGACATCGTCACCACCATGAGCGGCCAGACGGTCGAAGTGCTCAACACTGACGCCGAAGGCCGGCTGGTGCTGTGCGATGCGCTCCACTGGGTGCAGCAGCAGTATGACGCCGCGCGGATCGTCGACCTTGCCACGCTGACCGGCGCGATGATCATCAGCCTCGGCAACGAATATGGCGGGATGTTCGCCAATGACGATACGCTCGCCGCCCAGCTGACGGCTGCGGGCCAGACCAGCGGCGACAAGCTGTGGCGCATGCCGCTCGGGGCGAATTACGACAAGCTGATCGATTCGCCCGTCGCCGACATGAAGAACATCGGTCCGCGCGAAGGTGGCTCGATCACCGCAGCGCAGTTCCTCCAGCGGTTCATCAAGGACGGCACCCCCTGGGCGCACCTCGATATCGCGGGCATGGTGTGGTCGAACAAGCCGGGCCACACCTGGGACAAGGGCGCGACGGGTTACGGCGTGCGCCTGCTCGACCAGTTCGTGCGGGATGTGGTCGAGGGCTAAGGAACACGCCTCATGCCAAAAATGAGGCGTAAATCCGATCTGCCGACCAAGACCTGCCTTGCCTGCGGGCTGCCGTTCACATGGCGCAAGAAGTGGGAGCGGGACTGGGACAATGTGAAGTATTGTTCCGACCGCTGTCGTCGTTCGAAAGGCGCCACCCCGTGAAACTCGATTTCTGGCAGGTCACCGATGATCCGGTCGAAAAGGTCGTCGCCCTCATCGCCAAACGCACGCTGGCGCAGGGCGAACGGGTGCTGGTCGTCTCGGCCGATGCCGAACAGCGCGTCGCCGTGTCCCGCGCGCTGTGGGAGGCGGGGCCGGAGAGCTTTATGGCCAATGGCGAATCCCACGCCCCCGGTGCCGATCGCCAGCCGATCCTGATCGCGCCGGAACCTGTGGCCGAAAACGGGGCTTCCCACGTGATCCTGGCCGACGGCAGGTTCCGCGATTGTCCGGGGGCGGCGCGGGTGTTCCTGCTCTTCCCTCCCGATCTCGCCCCGCAGGCGCGCGAGGCGTGGCGCGCGGTGGACGGGCGCGAGGGTGTGGAGCGCGCCTATTTCGCGCAGGAAGACGGGCGCTGGGTCAAGAAGGGCTGAGGGCTTGCTCCACCGCCCGCTTTGAGGGACACTCCGCCCACGTGAACCAAGGGCAGGAGAGCGGCAGATGCGCAAGACGGCATTGATTCTCGCAGGCGGCACGGCGCTGATGTTGGGCGGTTGCGGGTCGGAGACTTCGGGCGAATTCAAGACCGCAGACGGCAAGGACGCCGAATACACGGTCGACAAGGAAACCGGCGAGACGACCATGACGGTCGAGGGCCCGGATGGCGAGGCGAGCTTGCGGTCGGGCGCGAATGTGCCGGTCACGCTGCCGGACGGGTTCACGCTGTTTCCCGGATCGAAGGTGGTCACCAACACGCTCGTCAACCAGCCTGACGGGCAGGGGACGATGATCACTTTCGAAGCCGAAGACCCTGCCGAAAAGGTCGTCGCTCATTACCGCGATGCGGCCAAGGCGGCGGGCTTCGACATCCAGCTGGAAATGAACACCAACGGCACCCGCGTGATCGGCGGCGAGCGCAAGGCGGACGGCTCGTCGCTGTCGGTCACCGCCACCGATGGCGAGCCGACCACCGGGCAGATCATCATCGGCTCCAAGACCGGCGGCTAGTCCCGCCCCCGAGCCGCTCCCCACGTTCCCGGTCGGTGCCGGTTGGCTGCCCGCCTTTCAGCGGTGCGCGCAGGCTTGCCATTTTGCAGCGCAGCATCTAGGGGCCGCGGCCAATAACTCCCCCACAACAAAAAGACGTTCACAGGAGCACTCTCATGGCGGTTACCCGCACCTTCTCGATCATCAAGCCCGATGCCACCCGCCGCAACCTGACCGGTGCGGTCACCAAGATGCTGGAAGAAGCCGGCCTGCGCGTCGTCGCTTCCAAGCGCATCCACATGACCCGCGAACAGGCCGAAGGCTTCTACGCGGTCCACAAGGAGCGTCCCTTCTTCGGTGAACTCGTCGAGTTCATGATGAGCGAGCCGGTGGTGGTGCAGGTTCTGGAAGGCGAAGACGCCGTGACCCGCAACCGCGACATCATGGGCGCGACCAACCCGGCCGACGCCGCCCCGGGCACGATCCGCAAGGAACTGGCCCTGTCGATCGGCGAAAACACCGTCCACGGCTCGGACTCGGAAGAAAACGCCGCGATTGAAATCGCGTTCTTCTTCAAGCCGGAAGAAATCGTCGGCTAAACCTCGCGTTTTGCGACAGGCGAAGGGCCGTCCCGCGAGGGGCGGCCCTTTTGCTATCCGGTCGCCGAGAAGCGAGCAAGCTGCTCGGCATGCTGATGGTGGTGGCCATCCTCGCTCGCAGCCATGACCTTGTGCATCGCGGCCCGCGCTTGCGGGGTCAGGGTCAGCCCGAGACCGGCGTAAATGCCTGCAATCGCGCTTTCCCAGTCCGTGTTGAGCGCATCGAAGCAGGCCCGCGCGACAGGCCCTTGCCAGCCTTCCAGCGCCGCCGCCATGCGCGCCTCGCGCAAGGCAATCTTGTGCCGCCAGCGCGCTTCAATCGCTTCGAGACAGCACGAGTCCGACTGGATCGCCATCTGGTTCGCCGCGAGGCTGATCGCGCTCTTGAGCACCGCCTCGTGCTCACGCTCGGCGATGACCAGGCGCGCGTCGGGGAACAGGGCGAGGAGCGTCGCCAGATCCTCGGCAAAGGCGGGGACTTTCAGCACGCGGGGCTTGTCGGCCAACCCGCGGTGCGCGGCGTCGGTTTGAAGGATGCGGCGGAATTCGCGGTAGACGGGCAGGGGATCGCGCGCCTCGCTCCACGCCGAAAAGGCCGGGATGTGCCACTGCGATTCGTAGATCGAATGGTGAAGCGCAGCGGAAAGCCACGCCAGTTCCTCCTCGACCGCGGCAGGGGCCATCGGGTGGATCGACTGCATCCACGGGTTGAGCAGCCCGAGCATCGCCAGCTCCATCGCTGCCCGCACCCGGTTCATGCCGAGCGGCGCGGGAACGGGGTGGTAGGCATCGCAATAGCGGGTGTGCGAATGCGCCGGATCGGCGGCGAGCAGCGTATGGATGCGGGTCGTGCCGCTGCGCATGTGCCCGACGACGATGATCGGCGGGGCCAGCGGCGTCTCCAGCAGCTCGGGCCGATCAAGCCACAGCGCGCCGAAGGCCAGCCGGTTCTTCACCACCCGCGACAGCTGCCCCCAGGCCATTGCCCGGCCCAGCGGATTGAGATCGGCCTCGGCATGGAGCGCTGCGCACAGCCGTTCCAGCCGCTCGCGGAAATCGGCGGCATCCTCGGGAGAACGACCGCCATGCTCCGCCGCCCCGGCGCGCGTGCCATAGGGCTTGGCGGCCAGCGCCCACAGCGCATCAGGATCAAGCGCGGGCGGGGGGAGCCAGCCGCGCTCCCATGCCTTGCCGAGGAAGGTGTTCGCCCGCTCGGCAAGCGGACCGCGGGCCAGCAGGTGATCGCGGACTGGCGGGGCCATCAGAACGCGTCCGCGATATCCATCAGCCGCGTCAGCCGCTTGGGCGCTGCGCTGCGCCAGCTGCGCTCCAGCCATTCGGCCACCATGTCCCAATCGACAACGGGACGGTTGAGGATAATCCCGACCCAGCCGCTCGCGCCGTAATAGGCCGGCTTGAAATAGACCTCGGGCTGGCTCTCCACGAGGTTCAGCAGCTCGTCCATCCCGCTGGTCCGCACAAGGCAAGCGATGTGCGGCGTGCCGTGGTGCTGGTCGGCGAAATAGGCGAAGTATTTGCCGGTCTTCTCGCCGCCCACGCGAAAGCCGGGGCTGCCGTGGCTCTCGCGCTCGTCGGTTTCTGGCAGTGCGAGGGCCAGCGCGCGCAACCGCGCCAACAGCGCCGCCGGATCGCGCCAGCGGCTGACGTAATCGGCCACGGCGCGCGGGTAGAGCTGGTGTTCGGCAAGCTTCACCCGCTCGGCGAGGTTCTCCGCCGTCTCGCCTGCCACGATCGGCACCGCGATCTGCGCCAGCACCTCGCCCGCGTCGAGTTCCGGGGTGACGAGGTGGACGCTCGTCCCGCCGTGGCTGTCACCCGCCGCGATGGCGCGGGCGTGGGTGTCGAGACCCTTGTAAAGCGGCAGAAGCGAGGGGTGGATGTTGAGCATCCGCCCGGCCCAGCGTTCCACGAACCCGTCCGAGAGGATCCGCATATAGCCCGCGAGGACGATGTATTCCGCGCCGGCATCGAGCACGGCGGCTTCCATCGCAGCATCGTGGTCCGCGCGGGTCATTCCCTTGTGGGGTAGGGCAAAGGTGGCAATGCCTTCGGCCTTGGCCAGTTGCAGGCCCGCCGCCTCGGGATCGTTGCTGGCGACCAGCACCACCTCGTAGGGGCACTCCGGCATGCGGCTGGCATAGACCAGCGCAGCCATATTGGTGCCCGCGCCGGAGATGAGGACGGCGATTTTGGCTTTCACTTCCTCCCTCCCGCTTGCGGGAGGGGTCGGGGGTCGGAATGCGGAGAGGACGGTGACTTGCCCACCCCTGACCCCTCCCGCAAGCGGGAGGGGGACTTGCGGGTATTAACCCACATGCGTCGCGCTCCAGTCGGCCTTCGCCGACCACGTTTCCACCGAGCCGCGCACGGTGCAGCCCTTGTCGCCGCTCTCGATCCGGCCGACGGTGACGACCGTCTCGCCTGCGGCTTCCAGCTGGGCGGTGACGTCCGCCACATCCGCCTCGCTGACGGCCAGCACCATGCCGACGCCGCAGTTGAAGGTTCGGGCCATTTCCTCGGGCTCGATATGCCCCTGCGCCTGAAGGAAGGCCATCAGGCGCGGTTGCGGCCAGAGGTCGGCATCGACATGGGCGTGGGCACCGTCCGGCAGGATGCGCGGGATATTCTCCAGCAACCCGCCTCCGGTGATGTGGGCCAGCGCGTTGATCCGGCCTGTACGGATCAGGGGCAGCAGGCTCGCGACATAGATGCGGGTCGGTGCGATCAGCGCGTCGATCAGAAGTTGGTCCTGATCGAACAGGGCGGGGCGGTTCAGCTTCCAGCCCTTGTCCGCCGCCAGACGCCGTACCAGCGAATAGCCGTTGGAGTGCACGCCGCTCGAAGCAAGGCCCAGCAGCACATCGCTCGGGGCAACCTTGTCGCCGGTCAGCTGCTCGCCGCGTTCCACCGCGCCGACGCAGAAGCCGGCGAGGTCGTAGTCGCCCGGCGCATACATCCCCGGCATTTCCGCCGTCTCGCCGCCGATCAGCGCGCATCCGGCCATCTTGCAGCCTTCGGCGATGCCGGCGATCACGCGTTCCGCGATGCCGTTCTCCAGCTTGCCGGTTGCGAAATAATCGAGGAAGAACAGCGGTTCAGCGCCCTGCACGATCAGATCGTTGACGCACATGGCGACCAGATCGATGCCGACCGTGTCATGGCGGTCATGCTCGATGGCGAGCTTCAGCTTGGTCCCGACACCGTCATTGGCGGCGACCAGCAGCGGATCATTATATCCGGCGGCCTTCGGGTCGAAGAACCCGCCGAAGCCGCCCAGCTCGCTGGTCGCGCCCGGGCGCGCGGTGGCCTTCGCCAGCGGGCCGATGGCCTTGACCAGCGCGTTGCCGGCCGCGATCGATACGCCCGCATCGGCATAGGTGTAGCCCGAGCCTTGCGGCTTGCTCTCGTTTGTCCCCGAAGTCATGCACGCCGCCATAGCGGTTCGCGCTTGGAATTCCACTCGCCATTGGGCAAAGGACTTGCAATTTCCCCATGAGCGCGTCGCTTTCCCCTCCCGCCCCCCGCGTGGCCTCTCATCAACCGCTGCGCCGCTGGCTTGGCGGGGCGGTGCTTGCGCTGGCTTTGCTGGGCGGCGGCTATGCCCTGATCGCGCAGGTCGCAGGGGAACGCGGCATCGCCCCGACCGCCGCCAGCGCCGATATCGAGGTCAAGGGCATCAGCGTCGATGTGCAGGGCAAAAGCGCCGAGGATGCCCGTGCCAACGGCTGGCGCGAGGCGCAGCGCAAGGCGTGGGAGCAGCTCAAGGGCCCCAAACTGTCCGACAGCCAGCTTGACGGGCTCGTCTCGGCCATCGTCATCGAGCGTGAGCGACTGGGCCCGCGGCGCTATATCGCGACATTGGGCGTGGTGTTCGACCGCCAGCGCGCGGGCGCCTATCTCGGCGGGGCGGCGCAGGCGAGCCGTTCGGCCCCGCTGCTGCTGATCCCCGTGGTCGAGAGCGGCGGTGCCTACATCACTTTCGAACAGCGCAACCCCTGGCAGCGCGCCTGGGCCGAGTTCAATCCCGGGCAGAGCCGCATCGATTACGTGCGGCTGTCGGGCGCGGGGGGCGATTCGCTGCTGGTCAATTTCGGCCAGACCCAGCGCAAGAGCCGCGCCTGGTGGCGCTCCACCCTTGACCAGTACGGCGCGACCGATGTGCTGATGGCCTTCGCACGGCTCGACCACCAGTTCCCCGGCGGACCGGTGAGCGGCACTTTCACCGCGCGCTACGGCCCGGACAGCCGCCCGCTCGACAGTTTCACGCTGAAAGCCGACAACCCCGATGCCGTGCCCGCGATGCTGGCGCAGGCGGTGGAGCGGATGGATCAGGCGTTCACCGGCGCACTCGCCTCGGGCAAGCTGCAACCCGATCCGAGCCTCAGGATCGGCGCGGGCGGTTCGATCGACCCGGCCATCCAGCGCCTGATCGAGATCGGCCGCGCGGCCCAGGCCCGCCGTGCCGCGGAAGCCGCTATTGCCAATGGCGAAGCGCCGCGGATCGAAGCGGCACCCGTCGCCGGTATCGAGCCGGGCGAGGTATCGGTGCGCAATTTCACCGTGCAGTTCGCCACCCCCGATGCGGGCGCCTTCGATAGCGCGCTGGGCGCGGTGCGCGGCACCGGCGGGGTGCGCGGCGTGGGTGTGACCAGCACCGCGATTGGCGGCACTTCGGTGATGAGCGTGAGCTATGCCGGATCGCTGGAAGAGCTTGCCGCCGCGCTCGAGGCGCGCGGGTTCTCCGTGCGGCGCGGGGCGAACGCGCTCGCCATCAGCCGCTAAGGACAGGGGGCCGCAATGGGCGAGCCTTCGCAAATTGCCCTGCCGCTGTCCGCGCGGGGCGGGGCGCAGCGGATCGTGGTCGGTAACGCCAATGCCGCGGTGGTCGAAGCGCTTCAGGCTCCGGACCGCTGGCCGTTCCACGTCGCCGTTCTCACCGGTCCGCCGCGTTCGGGCAAATCGCTGCTGGGCCGCTGGGCGCAGGGGCTCCATGGCGATACGCTCGAAGTGGTCGATAATGCGCAGACAAGCGACGAGACGGCGCTGTTCCACCGCTGGAATGCGGTCCAGCAGGGCGGCACGCGGGAGGGCGGGGCGCTGCTGTTGATTGCCGACGCGGGCACGCAAGGCTGGCATATCGCCTTGCCCGATCTTGCCTCGCGCATCGGCGGATCGCTCCAGCTGGAAATCGGCGCGCCGGACGATGCGATGGCAGGCGAGCTGATCCTCGCCCATGCCGAGGCGCGGGGCCTTTCCCTGCCCGAGGGCGCGGCAGATTATCTGGTCCCGCGCACCACCCGCAGCTTTGCCGCAATCGAGGCGCTGGTGGCGGCAATCGACCGTATCTCCCTTGAACGCCAGACGCCCGCCACCATGTCTGTGTGGCGCGCCGCGCTGGAGGCCCTGCACGGGCCGCAGCAGCAGCGTCTGCTCTAGGCAACCGATCGTCGATTGCATCGGCGGTGCATTGGTGGGAAAAGCGAGGGGCCATGTTTGACCGGCTGATCAGCTATCTGGACTCGGTCCGCGCCCGTGACCCCGCGCCGCGTTCGCGCTGGGAGATCCTGCTTTATCCGGGCGTGTGGGCGCTCGGCTTTCACCGCATCGCGCACTGGCTGTTCGAGGCGCGGATGTATTTCCTCGCGCGCGTCGTGAACCATTTCTCGCGCCTGCTGACCGCGATTGACATCCATCCGGGCGCAAGGATCGGGAAGAACTTCTTCATCGACCACGGCTTCACCGTCATCGGCGAGACGGCGGAGATCGGCGACAATGTCACCATCTACCAATGTGTCACGCTGGGCGGCACCAACCCGGCCAACGGCAAGGGCGGCAAACGGCACCCGACGCTGAAGGACAACGTCATCATCGGCTCGGGCGCGCAGATCATCGGGCCGATCGTGGTGGGCGAGCGGGCGCGTGTCGGTGCCAATGCGGTCGTGACCGACGATGTGCCCGCGGGTGCGACGATGGTGGGGATCAAGGCCCGCTCCACGCTGGTGCCTGCCGACCAGTGGCTCCGCGAATTCATCCCCTATGGCACGCCCTGCGATGATCCGCCCTGCGATGAACAGGGTCGGTCCAACCGCGACTGCGTGGAAAAGCTCGAAGGCGAGATCGCCACTTTGCGCGAGGAAATGGCGCTTATGAAGGCGATGCTGGCCGAGCGTGAGGCACCGCCGCCCGCCCAGCCGGTGCGCGTGCGCAAGAGCGGGACGAAGGACTAGAGCAAGGCATATGGCCGCGACCAAATTCCCGGGCCAGACGCCGGGGGGTGCCTCCGGACAGGTGGTTCCCTTTCCCGGTCGCGGCGCGGATCAGGTCGGGTTCGAACGGCCAGAGCTTATGCGCATCCTCGACCTCTATGGCCGCATGGTCGCCGCCGGGGAGTGGCGCGACTACGCGATGGACTTCACCCGCCACGCCGCCACCTTCGCCGCTTTCCGCCGCGCTGCCGAACGCCCGCAGGCCCGCGTCGAGAAGCGCCCGGCACTGCGCGGCAAGCAGGGCATGTGGACCCTGTTCGGCGAACACGGCCAGGTGCTGAAGCGCGGGCATGATCTGGCGAACGTGCTCGCGCCGATGGAGCGGCGGCTGTTGAAGGCGGTCGAGGAGTAGCTTCGTCCCATTGCGGGCTACCGCGGCGAAAACGGCAGCTTTCGGGCTTCTGCCCTGCCTCCTTCAGTGGCCGAAGCTGGGTGGTTAGCTGCCATGCGGTCTCCGTCGGCTTGGCTGGCGAGCCCGTCACTGATGTTTTTTTATCAGATCATGCGATTGATGGCGCAATCAGGTTACGAGACGGAGATATGGCGTGGCGCGCATTATTCAGGCAGCACGGCTCGCGCTCGCGGCGCTGGTCCTTTCGGGCTGCGGAAGCGCCGATGATAGGGCGCCCGATTACCGCTACCGCCTAACAATTGAGGTCGACACGCCCGAGGGATTGAAAGCTGGGTCGAGCGTGATTCAGGTCCACCAGTCGCTTGGAGGCGCAGCCTCCGCGGGCGGGCTTGCAGGCGGGCAAATCTATTACGAGGCTCGCGGCGAGGCCGTGACTGTCGATCTGCCGGGCGGGAAGACGCTGTTTGCGCTGCTGCGTTCGGAAAACAACATCGATTGGGCGGCAAGCGTCATGCAGGGACTTGCGCCGAAGACTCAGGGCGAGCCGTGGGCCGAGTCCTTCGATAATGTTCTGCTGATCAAGAAGGCAGTTGAAGTACCGCGCAAGTGGCCAGCCAACGCGACACTGCCGGAGCGGTCAGCCTATCCGATGCTGGTCACCTTCGGCGACATCGCCGATCCGGCCAGCGTGGCGCGGGTCAACCCCGATGATTTGGCGGCCAGTTTTGGCGAGGGCGTGACGCTCAAGCGTATCACTGTAGAGCTGACCGATGATCCGGTGACAACTGGGATTGAACAGCGATTGGGGTGGATGGATGCATACCGAAATAGGTGGTTCGACGGCAATCGAACAATCGTCGAAGATCTGACAACCGATGAGCTTACCGCTCACCTGACCGCCGGTAGCTTCAGCACAGAGTTAGCGAAATAAGCCACCGAGAAATCCTGTCGTCGCGTGGTTTGGGTGCAAAGACAGAATGACTGGAATGGGGTCGCTAGCAGAATGTCCGCTTCTGGCTAAGGCAAGGCTGAAGCCGGCATCACCTTGACCGTCGCCCTGGCCTGCGCCGGGACAGGCAAGCACGGGTTGCGAGGGGGGAGGGGTCGCGCCGTTTTCCTACTCCAGCGCCGTCTGATAACCCTGCGTGTGGCTCTTTTGGCATTGTGATCGGCGCGGCATCGGGGCCGCAATTGCGTGGCGGCGGGGCGCGTTTTCTCTCGCGGAACATTTGTTCATCCGTTCCGAAAATTCGGCATAAACCTCTGTTATTCTGAACGAATAGGGCAAGTTGGGAAAGTGACACTGTGTCACCTTTGTCCGCTTCATGGCAAAGGCCCGCCCCCTCGCAGGGACGGGCCTTCTGTATTCCGTCGCGGAAAGGCGGATCAGCCGCGCGCGCTGGTCGGTCCGGTGCCGGTGACCTTCTGCATGGCGCGCAGGAT
>JAIEOM010000289.1 GCA_019750455.1 Sphingomonadales bacterium
GGCCCTGCGGCATAGCCGAGGTGCGCCAGCATCGCCCAGCTACCGACAACCAGCAGCACCAATCCATTGGCCAGCGCCCCGGCCTCGAGATTGACGGCGCGCATCAGCTCGTCGCTGTGCCGATAGGACGGGATCGCGAGGAGCGTGCCGAGCACCAGTCCGATCGCCGCCAGCGCCAGTGCCGCAGCCTGCGGCACCGGCCCTTCGGGTGCGGCGAGCGCAAGGCCGACCAGAGCAATACCCCACAGCACCATCGCCGCACCCGAGCTCGTCAGCACCTTTTTCTGTTCGCGCAATTCGTCTGCGTCCTCGACATTGAGGAAACGCGCGCCGACCTTGGGGCTTGCCGTGCCAAGGCTCACAGCAAGACCGGTGCAGATATAGATCATCCCCACCAGCGTGGCGATTGTAGTCGATTTGCCGACCACGCCGATTGGCTCCAGTCCGATCAAATGGAGCGCTCCGGCAGCAGTCGCGAAGCCGACCACAGCACCGGTCAAGGCAGGGATCAGCAGCTTTGTGACCCAACGCGGGGTGGTGGGGGACTTGTCTTCGGTCATCACGCTTCCGGCTCCCAGTTATCGATGAACAGCTCAGGCACAGGCACCCCGAACAGCCGCGCCATGCGTAGGGCTAGGGGGAGCGAGGGATCATACTTGTCGGTCTCGACCGCGTTGATCGTCTGCCGCGACACGCCGAGCCGCCGGGCAAGCTCGCCCTGGCTCCAGCCCTGTGCTTCGCGGTAATGCTTGAGACGGTTTTCCACACGCGGCCCGGACCAGAGTAAAAGGGTGCATCCTCAGCCCGCCGACCCGCATTTCGCGAGACGATGGCCCTGACAAGAGCTCTTTATAGACAAGAATTCTTGTCAGTCAAGAGTTCTTGTCACCCCGATCGACACAGAAACCATTTTCCTACTCGCGCAAAGCCTGCTCAATCATCCGGCCTCACTATCAGACGGAGGCCCGCGCCATGCCCTACCAGCCATCGACCTCGCTGCGCACACTGATGCGCAAGCTTGCCGCCCTGCCCGCCAGCGCACCCCTTGCGGCCAGGCGCGAGATCGGCGCGGCGGGGATTGCGCTCATCAAGCGGTTCGAAGGCTGTGCGCGGCTGCGGCCGGACGGGCTGATCGAGGCCTATCCCGATCCCGGCACGGGCGGCGCGCCGTGGACAATCGGCTGGGGCGCGACCGGCGCAGACCGCTTCAACGGCGGCATGATCGGACCGGCAACCCGCTGGACGCAGGCGCAATGCGATGCGCGTCTGGCCGAAGATCTGGTTCGCTATGCCCAGGAGGTCGCCGCGGCGATCGGCGGGGCCGTGACCACGCAGAGCCAGTTCGATGCGATGGTCAGCTTCCACTACAACACCGGCGCGATTGCCCGCGCGACACTGACGAAACGACACATCGCAGGCGATCATGCGGGAGCCGCACGCGAGTTTGCCCGCTGGAACCGCGCCGGCGGACGGGTACTTCAGGGGCTCGTCCGGCGGCGGGCCGCTGAGACGGAGCTCTATCTCGCCTGATCAGTAATCGCGGCTGACCTGCACCAGCACCGAATCGCGCCCGATGGTCGATACCGTACCGAGCAGCGCCAGCCAGCTGGTGATGCGATATTCGACCTGCGTCGCGCTGTAGCCGCGTCCGTCTGTGACCAGCTCGACATAGATCGAGCGTGTGATGTTCTTGCCGATGGCGATCCCCGTCTGCCGCCCGGTTAGCGGATCGGCGCTGACAATGCGCAATTGGTCGAGCCCGATCGAGCGACGCAGCTGACCGATGGGGTCAAGCCCTCCGCCCCCGCCCTGCAATGCCGCCAGCGCCGCTGCCAGCTGCACCGCATCGGTCGCCGAAAGCGAAGTCACCGATCCCCCGAACAGAAGGCGGGCAAGGATCTCCTCCTCGGGAAGTGCGGGATCGCTTGAGAAGGCAATCGCCGGCGACTGGGCATTGCCGGTGATGGCGATATCGACGTTGGTGCCGTTCTTCGACGTCTCGGCCAACACGTCCAGACGCGGGTTGATCGGCTCGCCCACATCGAACAGGATGCGCCCGCGGGTGAGTTCGAAACGGGTGCCGGCGAAGGTGTAATCGCCCCGCACCAATCGCGCCGTGCCGCCGATGCGCGGATCGTCCACCGTTCCGCGCAGCGCGATGTCGACACCCCACTCGCTCTCAAGCCCCAGACCTTCCACCGCCACACGGTTCGGTGCCGAGGCGTTGACGAGGTAGCGCCACGCCGCATCGCGGGCAGACACCTGATTGCGGGCACGGCGGTCCTCGCCATTGATCTCGCGCGTAGCGATGCGCGGCAGGGCGTTGTCCTCGGCGGCGCGGCCCAGCGCCCAGCGCGCGCGGTCGATCGTGACCCGCCCGGCAATTGTGCCGCCAAGCCCGTTGGAGATGATCCGCAGCGGCCCCGTGATGGTCGCCTGCAAGCCGTTGGCATCAAGGATCCGCGCATCCTTGACCGCAGCGCGCAGATCGAGCGCCGGGCCACGCCCGGCCCCCATTTGCGCCAGATCCACCGTGCCGCTGCCGCTCACCGTGCCGTTGCCTGTGGTCTGCCCGGCAAAGCTCACCAGTTCGAGCCGCGATCCGGCAAAGCGCCCGCGCGCCTTGACCGCTGTGATGCGCGTGCCCGTGAGGGCACTCTGCACTGTTAGATCATCGCTGGCGACGGTGCCGGTGATGCGCGGATCGGCCAGCGTGCCGGTGGCCTGCGCGGCGATCCTGACCGGGCCGCCGAGGTCGAACGCCTCGACCGCAGCGAGCCGCCACAGGGTTTCGGCTGCGCCATCGAAGGCGAGCCGCGCCGCCAGCCGCCCGCGCGACAGGCGCTCGCCCACCGCGCCGTCCGGCGCAAGGCCGGTGATCGCCAGCGAGACATCGCCGCGCCGCGCATCGCCTTCGAACAGGCGCGCGGCGGCGGTCATGCGGCTCGCCTGAAGGTCGATGACGCCGACGACATTGACCGGCTTGGACGAAAGCACCAGCCCCGCCCGGCTGAACCGGTCGATCCGGCCGCGCGCCCGCGCGGTGGGCGGCTCGCGACCGGATTGGCGATAGTCGATGATCCCGGTCAGCCGTCCGCCAAGGCCAAGGTCTGCCCCAGCCAGATCGAGCAGCCGCAGCGGCATCCGGGACAACTTGAGCTCCAGCGCCGTGGTGCCACCCCCTAAGCTTCCCTGTGCGATGGCAAAGCCGCCGCCGAAGCCCACCTGCGTGGGCGCAAGGCTCCAGCCGCCCCCATCCTGCGCGCTTAGCACCGCCCGGCGCGGCATGGTGATGGCAGCATTGCCATATTGCCCCCGTGCCACGGCCGCGATCTGCGAAGGCGCGACATCGGCATCGAAGTTCAGCGCGAAACGGTCTGCCCTCCGCCCGCTGACTGTGCCCGTGACCTTGCCGCGCCCGCCATTGATCGCGGCACGGGCAGAGAAATTGGCGAGCGAGAGTCCTCCGTATTCAAACCCGTTCGCGGTGATATCGGCATCGACGCTGGTGTTGCCATCGGCATAGCGCCCGGTCGCGGAAATATCGGCGCGGGTGATGGTGATCGGGGTGGTGCCGCCAAAGCTTGCGTTGCGAACAGCGAGATCCACCGCAAAGCCGGTCGCCCCGGCGCCTTGCGGGCGGAAGTTGAGCGTGCCGTTCACACCGCCGCCCGCCAGACGCAGGTCACCCGAGGGGCCTGCCTCGCCCAGCACAACCTCGCCCGTGACATTCGTGCGGTAGACATCAAGGCGGTTGATCGCGATGCGGGTGGGCGCATTTTCGGGCAGGAACAGTTCAAGCGCGCCATCGAACTCGCCGAGCAGCGATTGCCCTGCGACATCGAGCCCGAAGCCCTCCTCGCTCGGCGCGAGAGCGATGCGCACGTCCTTGAGCCCCGCGGCGGGGTAAGGATCGGCGAGCACCAGCACAGCGCGCGGGCCATCGGCGGCGATCTCGGCGTCGAAGCGGAACGGGCCATATTGCGTCTGCCGCCCGCTGCCGGCCAGCACGGTGCGCGTCACCCCGCCGCCGGTCACCACTTTGCTGTCAAGCGTGGCGGTCAGGCGGGGGGCGGTGATCGTGGTGTTGCGAAGGATGATCGGCTGGCCAGCCCCCATGCCAAGCTCGCCCTTGAAGCGCACCTGCTCGCCCGCGAGATTGACGATCGTGTCATTGCCGATGCGGCTTAGGACACCGGCAAGATTGGCGCGCAGACTCCACGGGACAGCGGGACCGAACTTGGCGAGGATCTTGGCATTGGCGGTCACATCGCCCGCGCCATCGACCTTCAGGCCCTGCGCGGTGACCGGCCCGGCGATGGCAAAGGCTCCGGCGGGAATATCGCCCATGAAGCTCAGCTGCCCGGTCATGCCGGGGAAAGTGATGTCTGTCCGCTCGGCAGCGAGCGCGCCCCGCGCAAAGTCATAGGTGAGCAGGCCGGTGGCGCGCCCCTTCACGAGGCGCGGATCGGCCTGGGCGATGCCGGTCGTCACCCGCTCCGCCGTCAGCGCGAGGGGCAGGCTGAGCACTGAACCCTCCAGCCGCGCGCTGCCTGCCTGCGCAAGGCCCGTTGCGGTCACCCCCGAGGCGGTAAGGCGGGCGACGGTGATTTCATGCTTGATGCCGAGATCATCGAACGCCCCGCGCAGGTTCGCGTCGAGCCTTCCGCCCTCAATCCGCAAGGCCTCGCCCAGCAGGGCCGGATCGCGCAGACCCAGCCGCACCCGCGCGCCATCGACAGCGTTGTCGGCAAGGTCGACCACCCCGCCCGCGCGAAGATCGAGCGCGGAGGACACAGCGGCGGCGCGGCCTTCAACGACGCTGTTCTCAAGCGTGAAGCTGGCGGCGAGCGAGGTGGTTTCGCCCAACGCGCGGCCGATGATGGTCTCACCCCCGATCCCGCTGCGCAACTGGCCGAGCACGCCATAGCGGCCCGCATCATTGGCAATGCGAAAGGCCGCCACGGGCCGCTCGGATGGCGCGCCGATGCGCCGCGCCACCGCTGCGCCGCGCCATCTGGCCCAGGTCCCGTCGCCCACGATCCGCGCCGCATAGCCCTGTTCGAGGCCCGCGAGGCCCGCCAGCACACCGCCCGCAGGTGCCAGCGCGTCACCTTCCAGCTCGAAGCGGTCGCCATCGGGCTCCGCGTCGAGCAGCAGGGCAAAACGGTCCCGCGCGCCCAGCCGCGCCTTGGCATCGACCAGCGCGCGGCCCTTGCGGATATCGACCCGCGCGGTGAGATTGGCCCGCTCGTCCCGCGCCGTGGCAAGACCCTTGGCGATGGTCAGGTCCTCGACCACCAGCTTGTCCACGCGGATATCGAAATCGGGGAGCAAGGGTGCATCGGGATCGCCGGGGAGCAGTTCGGGAAGCCGCGTCAGCCGACCGCGCCGGGCGGTGACCTCGCGGATGTCCAGCCCGCTCCACAGCCAGTTCAGGGGCCGCCAGTCGAGCCGCACTTCGGGGATGGTGAGGAAGGCACCCTTGGGATCGCTGACCGTCACCGAACGCAATACCGCCTGCCCGTAGATGTCACCCTCGATCCGCCCGACCGTGAAGCGCAGCCCCGAGGCCGGGGCAACGGCGGCGATCTGGTCGGCGATGAACCGCTTGCCGATCGGCGTGGCGAAGAACAGCGCCGCCAGCAGGAACGGCGCGAGCAGCAGCCCCAGCGCCCAGCCCGCGCGCTTGGCCCAGCGCCGCGCCTGCGGCGGACGGGGGGTGGCTGCGGTTTGCGCCGCTTCCGCCATCAGAACGCCTGCCCAAGGCTGACATAGACCACCACCGGGCTATCGAACTGCGTCGGATTGAGAGGCGCTGCGACATCGACGCGGATCGGGCCGAAGCTGGTCTTGTAGCGGATGCCGATGCCCGCGCCGAAGCGGATTTCGTCGAAGTCGGGAGTCGATCCCCGTGCGACCGAGCCGCCGTCGATAAAGGGCACCACCTCGATCGCGCCATCGAACAGCGGGGTCGGGATGCGCGCCTCCAGCGCGAATTCGACCAGCGAGGCACCGCCCGTCGGGTTGCCCAGCGCATCGCGCGGGCCAACACCCTGGAAGCCGTAGCCGCGCACCGATGCCCCGCCCCCGCCGTATAGTCTGCGCGATGGAGCGATGGCGTCCACCGCCGCGCCCTGGATGGTCGCCGCGCGCACCCGGCCCGCCAGCACCAGATCGCCGAGCGACTTGTAGACGCTCGCATCCCCCTGTGCGCGCAGATAGTAGCTCTCCGCTCCGCCCTGCCGCGACACCTCGGGTGCGAGGAACAAGGTGGTGCGCCAGCCCTCCGTCGGGTCGAGCAGATCGTCGCTCGCATCCAGCGTCACGCTGCCGAACAGTCCGCCGATCATGTAGGCCCGCCGCGGGACTTGCGCGCCGGGGGCGATACGGACGTTGCGGTTGCGCTCGTCTGTGTAGATCAGTTCGCCGCCGACCTGCCAGCTGACCGGTTTCTGGAACAGGATGTTCGATACCTTCTCGAACGTCGCCCGGACCCCGCCCCCGCGCGAATCCACGGCCTGCGTGGTGATGTCGCTGCCGAACACATCCACCGTCAGCACCTGATCGCGCCCGAGGAAATTGTTGCGCCGCACGCCGACGCTGCCCAGCACCTCGCGCGTGCCGAGGATGCCGCGCAGCCGCAGTGCGCCTTCTGGAGGGAAGAGATTGCGGTGTTCCCAGCGGCCCTCGACCTTGAAGCCGTCCTCTGTGCCGTAACCGATCGCCCCCGCAATAGTGCGCAGCGGTGCCCGCTCCATCGCCACATCGAGCGCCACTTCTCCGGGCCGCCCGCCTTCAGGAGCGCGGGTTTCACGCGGGGTGATGGTGACGCTGGAGACAAGCCCGGTGGCGATCACCGCACGGCGCAAGTCGGTCTCGAGGCTCTGCTGGAACGTGTCGCCGGGGTCGAAACGGGCGATGCGTCCGAGATGCTTGCCGGAAAGGAAGCGCGGATCATTGCTGACCACCTCGCCGAACACATATTTGCCCCCCGGGGCAACCGGTAGCGTCAGATCGCCTTCCTCGCGGGCATGGTCGATCAGCAGTTCGGGCTCGGCAACTTCGGCAAAGGGATAGCCGCTCTCCCCCAGCGCGACGCGCAGTTCCAGCTCGCGTTCGACGATGCGGTCGGCATAGAGCGGGTCGCCCGGCTGTATACCGAAGGCGGCGATCAGGCGGCTGGCATCGGGCTCGGGCAAAGCGGGCAGCGCACCGAGATCGATCACCCCGAAGCGGTAGCGGGAGCCCGGGAGGATATCGAACCGCACGCTCGGCTCGCGCGAGGCGGCTTCGGCGGCGTCTTCGGCCTCGGCCTCGTTCGCCTCGCCGGCGCGGCGGCCGCCGGATAGCTGGCGCACCACCTCGCCGCTATAATAGCCGTAGGTGCGCAGGATATCGCCGAGCAGCTCCTCGTCGGCCCGCGCCCGGGCCGCGACTTGCGGGGCAGCCTCCTCGCCATCATCGAGTTCGCGCAGGGTGGACAGATCCCTGAACCGCTCGACAAATTCCTCCTTCTCGGGAAAAGCCGCAGCCGCTGCAGGGAGCGCCAGCACGAGGGTGCTGCTGACCCGCGTTTCGGCAAGCTCGGGCAACGCGGCCATCGCCGGCGCGGCGATGCTGGCGAGTTCCTCGAGCGCCGGATCGGGGGGCAACGGTTCGGGGTCGGGGATGGCGAGGTCGGCAAGAGCGGCCTCGCTACCGGGCAGGACCGCACCGTCTGGGCCTTCGCCAAACCCTGCAAACGCTTCCCCCAATGCGGGATCGGGCGGGCCCGCCAGCAGATCCTCGGGCTCGATCACCGGCGATGCATCGGGCACGCCGCCCGCCGCCCAGGCTTCGGGATCGGCGAGCGCGGCTTCGGGGATCAGGTCATCAAGGGATTGGGGAACGGGTTCCGGTTCAGGGGAGACAGAAGGCGCGGCCGCGGGCGGAGGCGTTTCCGGGCTCTCCGCCACGTCGCTCCCGGCATCCTGCGCGGTTGCTGCCTGCAACCCGGCAGCAGCCACCGGAGCGCCGCTCAACGCCAGCGCGCTCTGACCCAATCCTGCGACAATGGCGAGACCGAGCGAAAGCCGCCGCTCAGGTCGCGGGGAACTTGACAGGCTGGCCATCCTTGCCCCGCGCACCGGCAAGGCTTTCCGCAGCCGCGCGGCGCGGCGCTGTGGCCGCGGCGATCAGGCGGTGTTGCTCACCCTCTTCCATGAGCTGCCAGCCCTCGCGCGTCAGCCGCTCGAGCGGGCGGTAGCGAACCTTGTATTGCATGCGCGGCGAGCCTTCGACCCAGTAACCCAGATAGACGTAAGGCAATGCCTCGGCCGACGCGCGGCGGATATGATCGAGGATAATAAAGTTGCCCAGACCACCGCGGGTGGGATGGTCGGGATCGTAGAAGGAATAGATCATCGACAGCCCGTCAGCCTGACGGTCGGTCAGGCAGGCACCGATCAGCCGGCCCGGCTGGCCATTCGGCCCCGGCTCGCGATATTCGGTGACAACGGTGGAAACGGGCGTGTGCTCGATCATGTCGGCATAATCGAGCTCGTCCATGGCCGACATGCCGCCATCGGGATGGCGCTGGCCAAGATAGCGGGCGAGCAGTTCGAACTGCTCGTCGGTCGCCCAGGGGCGGCATTCGGTGACGATGATGTCGCTGTTGCGCTTCAGATCGCGCTTCTGCGTGGCCGACGGCTGGAACTTGCCCGCCACCACCCGCACCGAAACGCAGGCCTGGCAATCGAGGCAGGACGGGCGATAGGCCACCGTCTGGCTGCGGCGGAACCCGATGCGGCCTAGCGCCTCGTTCAGCTGGTCCGCGTGCGGGCCCTTCAGCTCGGTGAACACCTTGCGCTCGCTGCGGCCCGGCAGATAGGGGCACGGCGCGGGGCTCGTCACGAAGAAGCGGGGAAAGCGGATCGGTGCCGTCACGGGTGGGGCCTGTCCTTTGTGCGCCAGAGCAGCCTGGTGAATCGCGGGTGGGCGAAAGTGTTAAGAAAATCTTATGCCCACACCTTCGCTCCGGTAAAAGTCCTTTAACCATGAAAATGACGTGAAAGGCGCGCAAGCGCGATGGACCGTGCGCAAAACTGCGCCCGGGATGGAGCGAAGCGGGACAATTGCCCGCCGCGCCCTGCCGTTAGTCGTGGAAAATCAGCCGAGTTCGACCAGCTGCACCGAATAGCCGTTGGCGCGCAGGCCTTCGACCAGCCGCTCGACCTGCTCGGCATCGCGCGCCTCGCATTCGATATCGGTGATCAGGCCCTTGGCCGGCAGCGTGGTAAAAATGCGCTGGTGGTAGATCTCGATGATATTGACGTTGTGCTCGTCGAACAGGCGCATCACCCGGAACAGCGCGCCGGGTCGGTCCTGAAGGGTGATACGAAGCCGCGCAAGGCGACCCTGACGCGCCAGATCGCGCAGCAGCACGTTGGCGAGCAGCCGCGTGTCGATATTCCCGCCGCACAGCGCCAGACCGATGGTCTTGCCCGCAAACCGCGCCGGATTGCGCAGCACCGCGGCAAGCCCCGCAGCGCCCGCACCCTCCACAACGGTCTTCTCGATCTGGAGCAGCAGCGCGACAGCTTTTTCCAGCGCCGGTTCATCGACCAGCAGGATGTCATCCACCCGCTCGGCAATGACCTTGGAAGTGAAATCGCCCGGCACCTTGACCGCGATGCCTTCGGCCAGCGTATCGCCGCCGCACGGCAGGCTGGCGCCCTTGATGCGGTCGAACATGCTCGGGAACAGGCCCGCCTGCACGCCCACAACCTCGATCTTCGGGTTCAGCGCCTTGGCGACGGTCGCCATGCCCGAAATCAGCCCGCCCCCGCCGATCGGCGTGACGATGCAATCGAGATCGGGGTTCACTTCGAGCATTTCCAGCGCCACCGTGCCCGCGCCCGCCGCGACATGCGGATCATCGAAGGGGTGGACGAACGTCAGCCCCAGCTCGCCTTCCAGCTTGCGGGCATGGGCATAGGCTTCATCGAAGGTCTCGCCCTCCAGCACCACCTTGCCGCCGACGCTTTCGGTCTGCATCACCTTCACCGTCGGCGTGGTGCGCGGCATGACAATGGTGACAGGCACGCCCAGCCGGGTGCCGTGATAGGAAAGACCCTGCGAATGGTTCCCCGCCGAAGCCGCAATCACGCCGCGGTTGCGCTGTTCCTCGGTCAGCAGCAGCAGGGCGTTCAGCGCGCCGCGTTCCTTGTAGGCGGCGGTGAACTGGAGGTTCTCGAACTTCAGCCAGATATCCGCGCCGGTAATCTCCGACAGCGTGATCGAATGCATCATCGGCGTGTTGACCACCGATCCGGCAATCCGCGCGGCAGCGGCGCGAACGTCGTCGAGGGTAAGGTCGGCCGGGGTGGCGGCGGCGCCCTTGGGGTGCGATGCGGTAGCTTTCGTCAACATGGTGGGCGCGGATTAGAGGCTCGGAGCCGTAAGGGCAATGATCCTCAGCCCCCGGACAGCAAAGGATTTCTGTGCGGGGGTGAAAGTTGGCAAGCCGCGCAGAAGCCGATAGGCAGCACGCGCTTCCTGAATTGACCGCCCCCTGGATTGCCCAAGGATCACCATGCGCCTTTCTCTCGCTTCCGCCTTTGCCGCCGTATCCGTCCTTGCCCTGTCAGCCCCGGCCCTTGCCGATACGCTGGTCGACAATGTCGACGGGGTGACGATCGATGCCGAAGGGAAGGTGAAGCGTTTCAACGGTCTCGTCTTCGATGAAGAGGGCAAGATCACCGCCGTGCTGGCCCGCAGCGACAAGCGCCCGCCGGTCGATTACCGCCTCGATGGCGAGGGACGGGTGATGCTGCCGGGCATGATCGATGCCCACGTGCATGTCATGGACATGGGCTTTGCCGCGCTGACGCTGGACCTGTCGGGCACCACCTCGCTGGAAGATGCGCTCGCCCGGATCAAGACCTTTGCCGAGGAGAACCCCGGCCGTCCGTGGATCATCGGGCGCGGGTGGAATCAGGAAAAGTGGGGCCTTGGCCGCTTCCCCACCGCCGCCGAACTCGATGCGGTGGTGAGCGACCGTCCGGTGTGGCTCGAACGCGCGGACAACCACGCGCAGTGGGCCAACACGCTGGCGATCCAGACCGCAGGGATTACCGCGAAGACGCCCGACCCGGCAGGCGGCAAGATCATCCGCGACGCCAAGGGCGCGCCCTCCGGTGTGTTCGTCGACAATGCGATTGCGCTGGTGGCCAAGGTCGTCCCCGCCCCGCGCCCTGAAGACCGCGACCTCGCGCTCGCCAAGGCGCAGGAAGTGCTGCTGGCCAAGGGCGTCACCGCAGTCGCCGACATGGGCACCAAGCCCGCCGACTGGACCGCCTTCCGCCGCGCCGGCGACGAGGGGCGCTTGCAGGTCCGCATCATGTCCTACGCCGACAGCGTCGAAACGCTGGAACTGATGGCGGGGCCGGAGCCGACCGGATGGCTCTACAATGATCGCCTG
>JAIEOM010000230.1 GCA_019750455.1 Sphingomonadales bacterium
AAGCTCATGCCCCGCCGCAATCAGCCGCTCGGCTTGCCCCGGAAACTTCTTCATCCGGTTGCCGATCAGGAAGAAGGTGGCGTGGATGCCGCGTGGGCCCAATTCGGCCAGTACGGCGTCGACCCCTTCCGGGGTCGGCCCGTCATCGAAGGTCAGCGCGACAAGCTTGGCTTCGGTTTCGACGCGGCAGGTCACATCGCCGACCAGCTGGATACAGCGCGCCTTGGACAGCTGCCAGGTCAGCGCTGCCGTCACGATCAGGGCTATGATCGCTACCACGATGCCCCCGCGCACCCGGACACGTTGGATGATATTCATTGCCCGAGCATAAGCTTTTGCGTTGATTGCGCAAAACCAAAACCCCGCCCGGCCCTGATGAAGGGCTGGGCAGGGTCGGGAGATGCGCTGTCCCTGCCGGGGTGGGGGTTTGGGGACATGCAGGGGACAGCGCCAGCCGGGAACGCCCCGGTTACGCGGGCAGGAACACCCCGTCAGTGACGTGGACGACGCCGTTCGAGGTCACGACGTCGGCCTGCGTCACGGCGGTGGCGCGGCCCTGTTCGTCGGTGATCACGATCTTGTCGCCCGAAAGGCGCGCGGTCAGCTCGCCCCCGGCGAGGGTCTCGATCACGGCCTCGCCACGGCCCTTCCGGATCAGAGCGACGAGATCTTTGCTGGTCACCTTGCCCGCCACCGCGTGGTAGGTGAGAATATCGGTCAGCGCGCCCTTGTTCTGGGGCTTCACCAGCGAGGCGACCGTGCCGTTGGGCAGCTTGGCGAAAGCGGTGTCGGTGGGGGCGAAGACGGTGAAGGGGCCGGGGCTCGACAGCGTGTCCACCAATCCGGCGGCCTTCACTGCGGCGACCAGCGTGTTGTGGACGCCAGTGCTCATGGCGGTCTGGACGATGTTCGGCGCGGTGGTCGCGGCGGCCTTGTGGTGGCCGTGCTGGTGCGCCGCCGCGGGGAGGGCGACGAGGCCGGTGCCGGCGGCCAGAGCGGCAGCGGTGAGGGCGGCGAGGGTGGTCTTGAAGGTCATGATCATTATCTCCTTATGTTGGTTGTCAGGACTGCAAGCCCTCCCGCTTGCTCTCGATCTACGTGGCGAAGTCCGCGCGGGATGCAGGCAACCAACTGAAAATAAATAATAAAGACTTTTCAAAACCAAAAACCCCGCCCGGCCCTGGAGGAAGGCCGGACGGGGTCGAGAGAAGCGCCGCACCCAGGGGTGGGGGGAGGGGGGAAGCGGGGGCGGCGCCAGCCGGGAAACCGGTTATGCGGGCATGAATACGCCGTCGGTCACATGGACCACGCCGTTCGAGGTCATGACATCGGCCTTCACTACGGTGGTCTTGCCGCCCTTGGCGTCGGTGATGACGACCTTGTCACCATCGAGCATCGCGGTCAGCGTGCCGCCCTGAACGGTCTTGATCGTGGCCTTGCCGCCGTTCGCGTTGATCAGCTTGACGAGATCACCGGCGGTGACCTTGCCGGGCACGGCGTGGTAGGTGAGGATCGTGGTCAGCGTGCCCTTGTTCTCGGGCTTCACGAGGGTTTCGACCGTGCCGGCGGGCAGCTTGCCAAAGGCGGCGTCAGTCGGGGCGAAGACGGTGAAGGGGCCGGGGCCGCTCAGCGTTTCGACGAGGCCCGCGGCCTTCACGGCGGCGACCAGCGTGTTGTGCATGCCGGTGCTCATCGCGGTCTGCACGATGTTGGCCTCGGCCTTCTTTTCCATATGGTGATCCGCGAGCGCGGGGACAGCGACGAGGCCGGCGGCCGCAGCCATGGCGGCGGCGGCGAGGGCGGTGAAAGTGGTCTTCGGGGTCATCTGGGGGATCTCCGTTGGGTGCGTGTCACGTGTGCAAGCCCCTCCCGCTTGCAGGGGATCTACGCAGAGCCCCGAGGCCCGGATGCAGGCGATCATGCTAATGCGGATGAATTGCCGCTTGGCTGCGCCAAAGCGAAGTGCGCGTGTCAGACGCGGGTGAAGGAACCCTTGGCGACCACCGGGCCGGCGTCCTTGCCCGCGGGCTTGCCGCCCAGCGGCTCGCGGGTGAGGGCAAGGCCTGCCCCTTCGCCAAGCTTTGCGGTGATGGCGGCGGACAGGGTCATCGACCGCACCTCACCCGGCTTCACCACGCCCAGCGATTGCAGGGGCGAGCCATCCTTGGGCACCAGCCACAACTCGTGATCATGCACCCCGTCAGGGGTGAGGCCGATCGCGGCGACAACCATGCGCTCGCTTTCGGGGATGTAGGTGACATCGAGCCTGAGGCCGGTCTCGCCAATCGGCACGGTCGCCACCATCGGCGCGGCGGCGGCGATTTGCGATGGGGCCTCGACCGGCGAACGGGCGGGCGCAAAGGCGAACAGCGCAAGGGCGACCGCAGCCGCCATCGAGGACATGCCAGCGACCCACTGCCAGCGGCGCACTTTCGCTTCCAGCGCGACGACATTGGCAGCGGGTGCTGCGTTCGCGGCGGGGGCGTTTTCCTGCTGCGCGGCAAGGCGCGCGGCGATCCCGTCCCACACGTGTTCGCCCGGCTCCGCGCCCGGCATGGCATCGGACAGCGGGGCGAACCAGTCGTCCCACCATTCCTTGCGCCATGCGAAGTCCGGATCGGTCGCGTATTTGCCGCGCGCGGCGAGCAGTTCCTCGCCTTCGAGCAGGCCCAGCGCCCATTCGGCGGCGATCATCGGATCGTCGCGCGTCACTTCGGGGGTGTTCTCTTCCACGCCGCTCATGCCGCCTCGCTCGCTTCGAGGCAGGCGCGCAGGCGTTGCAGGCCGCGGCGGATCCAGCTCTTCATCGTGCCCAGCGGCACATCGGCGCTTTCTGCCAGCTGGGCATAGGTCTTGCCCTCGAAGAAAGCGGCGCGGATGTGGCCCTGCGTGCGCGCGTCGAGCGCGCCCAGACACTTGTGGATCTGCGCGGTCTGTTCTGCATCGACCAGCAGCGCATCGGCGAGCGGATTTTCGTCAGCCAGCGGCGCGGCTTCCTCCACTGGCACCGCTCCGCCGCGGACCTTGCCGGTGCGCAGACGGTCGATCGCCCGGTTGCGGGCAAACGCCGCCAGCCACGCGATCGGGCTCGCGCGGGACGGGTCATAGCGGTCGGCCCGCTGCCACAGATTGATGTAGACGTCCTGCAAGGCGTCCTCGGCTTCCTTTCGATCACCCAAGATACGCAAGGTGATGCCGAACAGCTTCACCCGCGTGGCGCGATAGATTTCCTCAAGCGCGGATTGATCGCCCGCGGCCAGCCGCGCCATCGCATCGCGCAGCGCCTCGCGCGCTTCATCGGCCTGGAGGCGGGGGCGCGCGGCCATCAGCAGGGCGCTCCGCAAGGATCGCCGCACGGATCGTCCCCGCTCTCGATCTGGAGCGTGGCGTGATGGACGCCGAACGTGGTTTCGAGGCTGGCGGCGACGTCGCGCAGGAAGCGGTCGGAGGCGGGGCGGCCGGGCATGACGAGATGCGCGGTCAGCGCGACTTCGGTGGTCGACATCGGCCAGACGTGGAGATCGTGGACAGCGGCCACGCCATCGAAGGAGGCCAAGTGCTGCCGGACGGCAGCAAGGTCGATCCCGGCCGGTGCCGCGAGCAGCCCCATCGCCACGGAATCGCGCGCAAGGCCCCAGGTGCCCCACGCGATCACCGCGAGGATCACGAAGGTCACCGCTGCGTCGATCCAAGCGAAGCCCGTCAGCAGGATCGCCAGTCCGGCGACGACGACCCCCACCGAAACCAGCGCATCGGCCATCATGTGGAGATAGGCCCCGCGAATGTTGATGTCCTTCTGACCGCGCACAAACAGCATGGCGGTGAACGCGTTGATCGCAATCCCGATCCCGGCGACGACCATCATCGCCGTGCCCTGGGGCTCGACGGGGTTCATCATGCGGTGCACGGTCTCGAACAGAATCGCCCCGATCGCCACCGCCAGCAGCAGCGCATTGGCGAGCGCGGCGAGGATCGTGGAGCTCTTGTAGCCATAGGTGAAGCGCCCCTGCGGCGGACGCTTGGCAGCGATGGCGGCGATCCATGCGAGGGCGAGGGCGAGCACATCGGACAGGTTGTGCCCCGCATCGGCAATCAGCGCCATCGAGCCGTAGATCAGTCCCGCGCCCGCCTCGATCAGCACGAAGACAGTGTTGAGGACGATCCCGATCAGGAAGGCGCGACCGAAATCGGCGGGGGCGTGGCTGTGCCCTCCATGCCCGTGCGAATGCCCGTGGCCATGCCCATGGCCGTGGTGGTCATGGTGACCGTTATGATGGGCGTGCGCGTGCATGGCCGGTCAGTTGTAGACGCAAGCATCGAGGCCGTCACGCCTGACAATGCCGATGCGGCGTTCGATGCGGTTGCCGTGCCGGGCGAGCCAGCCGCCGGGGCTTTTCACCGAACGCTTCTTGGGGCTGGGAAGGGCAGCGGCCATGCGGCTTGCCTCGTCCCGGCTGAGGCGCGCGGCGGAGTGGCCGAAATAGCGCTGCGATCCCGCCTCGGCGCCGTAGGTTCCGATCCCGGTTTCCGCAACGTTCAGATAGACTTCCATGATCCGGCGCTTGCCCCAGACCAGCTCGATCCAGAAGGTGAACCACGCTTCCAGACCCTTGCGGAAATAGCCGCCGCCCTGCCACAGGAAGACGTTCTTGGCGGTCTGCTGGCTGATCGAGGAACCCCCGCGGATTTTCCCGCCTTCGAGGTTCTCGCGCATCGCCTGCTCGATCGCTTCGGTGTCGAAGCCCGAATGCTGGCAGAACCGCTGGTCCTCCGAAGCGATCACCGCGCTGACGAGGTTGCGGTCGATATTGTCTAGCGATTCCCAGTCCTTGGTGATGCCGTTGCCGTCCATCACCATGGTCGCCGTGACGGGAACGGGGAGCCATTTGAAGGCCACCACCAGCACCAGCGTCAGGCCCACGAAACCGGCAAAGGCCTTGGCGATGTAGCGGAGGATGGTGCGCACCATGACCCGGCTCTAGCGCAGCATCGGCGGGCAGGGAAGCGCCAGCACGCTTGCGGCCGGGCCGGTTGAAGGGCTAGCGTGCGATCACAACACGAGGGGAGACCACCGACATGCGCCTTTTCGCCATCGCCGCCAGCGCGCTTGCGCTTGCCGCCGCCGCCCAGCCCGCTCTCGCGCAGGACGAGGCCACCCGCAAGGCGATCGAGGCGGAGTATGACAGCTACCTCGCCCCGATCTTCCTCGATTTCCACCAGAACCCCGAACTCGGCTTCCTCGAAAACCGCACCGCAGCAAAGATGGCCGCCGAGCTGAAGGGGGCAGGCCTTGAAGTGACCACCGGCGTCGGCGGCACGGGCGTGGTCGGCATGCTGAAGAACGGCAAGGGCCCGACGATCCTGATCCGCGCCGACATGGACGGGCTGCCGGTCGAGGAAAAGTCCGGCCTCCCCTATGCCTCCAAGGCCAAGCAGGTGGGCGAGGACGGGAAGGAATACCCGACCATGCACGCCTGCGGGCATGACACCCACATCACCGCGATGATCGCCACCGCGCGGCGACTGGTCGCCACCAAGGGCCAGTGGAGCGGCACGCTGATGTTCGTCGTCCAGCCCGCCGAGGAAGGCGTGCGCGGGGCCAAGGCGATGATGGAGGACGGGCTCTACCAGCGCTTCGGCAAGCCCGATTACGCGCTGGCCTTCCATGTCGCCGCCGATCTGGAGACGGGCAAGGTCTCCGCGTCGGAAGGCATCCAGTATTCCTCCTCGGATTCGCTCGACATCATGGTGCCCGGCATTGGCACCCACGGGGCCGCCCCGCATCTCGGGCGTGATCCGGTCTACATCGCCTCGCAGATCGTGACCGCGCTGCAATCCATCGATAGCCGCGAAATTTCGCCGGTGAAGCCGGTGGTGGTGACGGTGGGCAGCTTCCATGCCGGGTCCAAGCACAACATCATCTCGGACGAGGCGCGCCTGCAAGTCACCGTGCGCGCCAATGACGAGGCGACGCGCGAACAGGTGATCGCCACGGTTGAACGGATCGCGGTCAACATCGGCAAGGCCCACGGCCTGCCGGATAACCTGCCGGTCAAGGTGCTGCGCGGATCGGGCACGCCGACCACGATCAACGACCCCGCGCTTGCCCGCCGCCTCAACGGGGCGCTCGGCAAGGCGCTGGGTGCGGGCGCGGTGGTGCCGTTCCAGCAGCAGAACATGGGGGCGGAAGACTTCACCTATTTCGTCGGCCCCGACACGGGCGTGCCGGGGTACTATTTCGCGGTCGGCGGGACGACGCCGGAGCGGATCGCCGCCGCCAAGGCGGGCGGGCCGCCGATTGCGGGGCACCACTCCCCGCTGTTCCAGATCGCCCCGCGCGAAAGCGTCACGCTCGGCGCCCGCGCAATGGTGGCAGCGGTGATGGATCTGGCGGGGAAGAAGTAATCCGGGCGACGGTGTTCCCGGAGAGTTTCACGTGAAACATCGTCCGGCCTGACATGACAAAAGGGGGTGCTGCGGGAAAACGCGCGGCACCCCTTTTTGTTGGAATGGGCAGGCCACTGCTCCATGCCCCAGTCGTCCCGAATCTGCCGGATAATGGCTGTTATTCAGGTATTTGTTTGATCGCCATCGCGCAACGCCCAGCCCTTCGACAGCCTCGGCGCGAATGGTGGAATTTGCGGCCATCCAACCGCCTTCCCCCCCTTGGCGAACCTGCCGCAAAGCGGGGCTAGAGGGGGTCTAACCGGGGTCAAGCAGGGATCAAGCCCGATGCAAGCGCCAGTTATGCGCGTCCAACAATCCCGCCCCTCACCCGCCGAGCAGCGGGCTCCAGTCGATCAGGGCGAAGAGCTGCTTCACCATCGCTTCGGACTTCGCTGCATCGGCGGCGAGGAAGGAGCCGCGGTATTTGATCACCCAGCCATCCCCCCGCGCATCCTTGCGGCAGCCCACCCACAGGAATGAGGCGATTTCGGCATTGTCGTAATCGAGGCTGCTGGCAGGGATCGCGTAGCGGGCCGAATATTGTTCCACCCCCACGCCGGGAAACAGCTTGAGCGGCGCGGCGCCTTCTTCGCGAACGGAGGTCCCGCGCTTCATCACCGCATTATCGGCACCGTCGAACCAGCCGCGGCAGGTTTCGCCGTCATCGGGGTAGACGTAGAGCGTCATTTCGCCCGCCATCCCGTCGATCTGGTAGCCGACGCTCGCGTCGTAGCCTTTGGCGTCATAGTGGACGACCCGGTCGCGCCGGAACACCCCGGCCGCTGCCGGGAAACGCACGCCCGCAGCCGAATGGACATAGGGATCGGGGGCGTTTGTCACGTCGGTTTGCGCCTGCGCAGCCACTGCGGCGACAGCAAGGATCATCGCCAGCATGGCGGCGGCAAGGTGGCGGAACGTCGCGAACATGAAAAAGCCCTCCGGCTGCCTTGCTAAGGCGACCGGAGGGCTTTGGATAGATGCAATGACCGGGTGGCGGCCTGCGCCATGCGTCAGGCGATACCGGGCAGCAGCCTTTCACCGGCGATCCGCTGCATCGCCTTCTGGAGCTTTTCGAAGGCGCGCACCTCGATCTGGCGGATGCGTTCGCGGCTGACGTCATATTCCTGCGACAGCTCTTCGAGCGTCTGGGGCTTTTCGGTCAGGCGGCGTTCGGTGAGGATGTGCCGCTCACGCTCGTTGAGGCTGTTCATCGCCTCGCTGAGCATTTCCATGCGCATCTGCGATTCCTCGGCCTCGGCGACGGTTTCGTCCTGGAGCGGGCGGTCATCCGCCAGCCAGTCCTGCCATTCGCCCGAGCCTTCCTCGGCCCCGCGCAAGCTGACGTTGAGCGAGGCATCGCCGCCCATCATCATGCGCCGGTTCATGTTGATCACTTCCTGTTCCGGCACGCCGAGATCGGTGGCGATCTTGGTCACGTCTTCCGGCGACAGGTCGCTGTCTTCATAGGCTTCGAGCTGCTTCTTCATCCGGCGAAGGTTGAAGAACAGCTTCTTCTGCGCCGCCGTGGTGCCCATCTTGACGAGGCTCCACGAGCGCAGGATGAATTCCTGCATCGAAGCCTTGATCCACCACATCGCGTAGGTCGCGAGGCGGAAACCGCGATCGGGTTCGAACTTCTTGACGCCCTGCATCAAGCCCACGTTGCCTTCCGAAATCAGGTCGGAGACGGGCAGGCCATAGCCGCGGTAACCCATCGCGATCTTCGCGACGAGCCGCAGGTGGCTGGAGACGAGCTGGGCGGCGGCTTCGGGATCCTCGTGTTCCTGATACCGCTTGGCGAGCATGTATTCCTGCTCGGCAGTGAGGACCGGGAACTTGCGGATCTCGGCGAGATAGCGGTTGAGCGACTGCTCACCGGAAAGCGCCGGGACCGAAGGGGATTTGGACTTGGTCACTTGGTTACCTAACCTTTCTAGCGTCGACCGCTGTTCACGGGACCCCTGATGGGCATCCCGCAGCTTGGGCCACGGGTTACGGATATACGCGAAAACCTGTCAGATGTATGCGCTTTTCATCGATCAGAACGGCTCAGTTGGTCGATCAGTTCCGCCATATCCGGCGGCAGATCGCTCCGGAATTGGACGGTTTCCCCGGTGACGGGGTGGACGAAGCCCAGCTCGGCGGCGTGAAGCGCCTGCCGGGCGAAACCGAGTCGGTCGAGGACCGGGCGGAGCTGTTTGGGTGTGCGGCCATAGGCAGGGTCTCCCAATAGCGGATGGCCGATTGACGCACAGTGAACGCGCACCTGGTGGGTGCGCCCGGTTTCCAGCCGGCATTCGATCACTGCGGCCTCATCGAGCCGTTCGAGCACCTTGTAATGGGTGATCGCGGTCTTGCCGCGCGAGGAATTGTTGGGGAGCACCGTCATTTTCTTTCGGTCCGCGTCCGACCGGCCGATGCGGGCGTTCACCGTGCCCTCCGGCGGCGAGGGGTGCCCGGCGCACACGGCGATATAGCGGCGGTGGACGGTGTGCGCGGCGAACTGCACGGCAAGGCCTTCATGCGCGGCATCGGACTTGGCGACGACCAGCAGCCCGGAGGTGTCCTTGTCGATCCGGTGGACGATTCCGGGCCGCGCGACGCCGTTGATGCCCGACAGGTTCCCCCGGCAGTGATGCAGCAGGGCATTGACCAGCGTGCCGGTGATGTTGCCCACCGCCGGGTGGACGACCATGCCCGCCGGCTTGTCGATGACGATCAGGTGCGCGTCCTCATAGGCGATGGTGAGGGGGATATCCTCGGGCAGCGCCTCCGCCGGCATGGCGGCGGCGAGAATGATGCGGAACGGCACGCCGGCGCCGACCTTGGCGGATGCGCTGGTCGCGGTCTTGCCGGCAACATCGACCCGCCTCTCGTCAATCAACCCCTGCACCCGCGCACGGCTTAGCCCGGTGGCTTCGGCCAGCGCCTTGTCGAGGCGGGCGGGGGCGGGGATCGTGCCGGTGATGATTTCGCTGGTCGACATGCTATGGCCATGCGCGATGCAAGTCGACGTGACAAGAAAAGCCCTCAGCCAGATGCGCGCCCATGCCGCCGCGGCGCTCCCGCTCGAGGCTTGCGGGATCCTGCTGGGCGGGGGTGCCCGCATCACCGAAGCCCGCGCCGCTGCCAACATCCATCCCGCGCCCGCCACCCATTTCGAGATCGACCCGCAGGCGCTGATCGATGCGCACCGCGCCGCGCGGGCGGGCGGGCCGGCGGTGATCGGCTATTACCACTCCCACCCTCGCGGCCCCGCCGCCCCCTCCGCCACAGACCGCGCCTCGGCTGCGGGGGATGGCCGGGTCTGGGCGATCATCGCCGGGGAAGACGTTGCGTTCTGGAGAGACGGGGAACAGGGGTTTGTCGCACTTCCCTTTACCGTTTGCGATGGTTAGGAAAGGCGCATGATTTCACGGACCGATCTTGCCGCGATGCTGTGCTCGCGCCTGTGCCATGACCTGCTTTCGCCGGTGGGCGCGCTTGCCAACGGGCTGGAACTGCTCGCTGACGAGCAGGACCCGAACATGCGCGCGCAGGTTGTCGAGCTGCTCGAACAGTCGGCCAAGATCAGCACCGACAAGCTGAAGTTCTTCCGCCTCGCGTTCGGCGCGGCGGGCGGCTTTGGCGAGGCAATCCCAGTGGACGAGGCCAAGGCGGTCGTCGATGCGCTGGCGGGCGATGCCAAGAAGGTCGAGGTGCACTGGGCGATTGCCGAGCCGAGCCTGCCCAAGCCCGCGGTCAAGGTGCTCTTGAACCTCGCCCAGATCGCGCTGGATTCGCTGGTGCGCGGCGGCACGCTGGATATCGGCGCAGAACGGCGTGACGGGGCGGTCGAGATCGTCGCCCGCGCGCGGGCCGAACGCATCGCCTTCGATGAAACCATCGGCCGCGCCTTGCAGGGCGATCTCGACGAAAGCGAGATCACCAGCCGCACCGCCGCCGCGCACATGATCGCCGTGCTGGCCGAGGAGATGGACGGCGGGCTGCAATACAAGCTCGGCGATGGCGCGCTGGTGCTCGGCGCGGTGCTGCCCGAGCCTGAAGGCATGATCGGCTGATACGTTAGGGGGCGTGATGGAGGGGGACGACGAGCTGGTTCACGAGGAACGTCTCTCGCCCAATTTCGACGAACGCTCGCTGCCGGTCAGCATGGTGGTGCTGCACTATACCGAGATGAAGCCGGTTGGCACCGCACTCGAACGGCTCACCGATCCCGAGGCCAAGGTCAGCGCGCATTACCTCATCACCGAGGAAGGCGGCGTGATCCGTCTGGTCCCCGAAGACAAGCGCGCCTGGCACGCCGGATCGAGCTTCTGGCGCGGCATTCCCGATGTGAATTCGGCGAGCATCGGGATCGAGCTTGACCACCCCGGCCATGGGCTCGGCTATCGCGGTTTTGCCGAGGCGCAGATCGATGCGCTGATCCCGCTGCTGGCGCGGATCGTGAAGCAGTATGACATCCCGCGCGCCAATGTGGTGGGCCACTCGGACGTTGCACCGATGCGCAAGGTCGATCCGGGCGAGCTGTTCCCGTGGGACCGCCTCGCCCGCCACAAGCTGTGCCTGCCCAAGCCCGAGTGCCTTGCGGCGGGCAATCCCTTCCACAACGAAGGCAGCTTCTTCCTCGCGCTGGAACGCTTCGGTTACGACATCACCGATTCTGCCAAGGCCGTGGAGGCCTTCGAGCGGCGCTGGCGGCCCGAACGCATCACCGGCGTGCCCGATGGCGAGGTCGCCGCGATCCTGTGGCAATTGCTGCTAGACCGCGATCAGGGGCGGACGCGCTAGGCTGTATCGGCATTCAGCGCTGAGGGCCTGCAATTGGCCCGTTTCCAGACTTCCGGTGCTCACGGCCCATAAGGCCGCTGCGCTCCGGGTTCAGAAAACGCACCATTTTCGGCACCTCATCATCTGAATGTCGACACAACCTAGTATTTCGACGGCATGACGCCTATGGGCCGACCCGTCAGGGGGCCTGAGGCAGCCGCGTGCGAAAGCGCGAGGAAAGTCCGGGCTCCACGAAACAAGGGTGGCGGGTAACG
>JAIEOM010000121.1 GCA_019750455.1 Sphingomonadales bacterium
GTTCGCGCACGAAGGCCTCGACGCGTGCGGCCATTTCCAGCGCCTCGGTGCTGATCGTCATGTCCCTTGATCCCTTGCAGCTATGCCCTTCCCCTATGCGAGGAGAGCGGCCCGCGCCAAGCGCGTTCCTGATAGGGGTAGCCTGACCGGGAGGATCAACCGGCGAGTGCGCACTCTTGCTGCGGCGCGGCCTGCACCGGAGCGGGCGGCATCTCCAGCAGATCGCCCAGCGTCAGCGGGTTCGCCTGCAAGGTCGGGTGCGGGGAATAGCCGTCGTGCCAGTATTTGCGCTCGATCATGTCGCGCGCGATGCTCATGCCGAAAAACCGCCGCGGCTGGGGTGAGCGGTTGTCCGGCCCCGCATGCATCAGATCGCTGCGGTAGAGGATCACCGATCCCTTGCGAGGTGCGGCCTGCACGAGGGCAAACAGCCGGGTCAGCTCGTCGCGGTTGCGGTACAGCTTCCATAGCGTGCCGGGGGTGAGGTTGCGCAGGCTGAACTGCGCGTTCTTGCCGGTCAGGAACCGCAGCAGATTGGGCTGGTGCTGGTCCCACTTGGTCGAGAACACCCGGTCGCGGAATTCGCCGGGTGCGAGAGGGGTGGCGGTGCTGCCCCGCATGGCCCGCAGCTTGGTGAGATTGTGCCGGAAGATGCGCGCATTGCAGAGGATGCGGAACAGCTCCATCAGGGCGCGCGCCTGCCCGCCGTGGGTGTTCTCCATCCCGCCATACAGGTGCGTGCCGGGCACGAACACGGTCCCGCCCTGCGCCTGCGAGACATCCTCCAGCGCCGCGAACAGGCTGATCACCCCCGCCGGATCGCGGTGGATATACTGGTGCGAGGAACCGAGGTAGCTGGTGAAGGTCGCCACCTCCAGCACCGGTCGCGAAAGCCCGCAGAACTCGCGGTAGATGCCCTCCAGCCGCTGCGCCAGCATCGCAGCAAAGCCGTTCACCTCAGCGTTGGCAGGGAGCGAGCAGAAATCGCGGCGCTTGTAGCTGTTGTCGGTCTCGCTGGCGAAGGTCGAATGGCTGCGGTCAGGGTCCTCGATGGTCCGGCGGGTCAGTTCGAGCCCGAAATCGGCCTCTGCTTCGGACAGCAACCCGGTCAGCACCACCAGCCCGTGTGTGTCCATCATCGCCAGCGCGCGCGCGGTGCAATCGCCCGTCAGCCGCCGCTGCGCATCCAGCACGGCCGGCACCTCGAAGGCGGAGGTATCGCTGGAAACCCTGAGTTCTTGCATGGCCGTGCGTTTCCGGTGGATCGGGAGCGGGCGCCCTCCTTGCCGCAAAACATTCACCGCCCGGTTAATGCCATGATAACCGGCGCCTTTGGATCGGCTGTCAGAACATCCGCGCGAAGTTGGCGACGCCGGGGGCAGGCGTGTCCGCCGCAGCGGTCCTGCTGGCTGCCGTGCCGCTTTTTCCGCCGAGTTCCGCGATCCGCGCCAACGTCGCTTCGACCTGATCGGGGGCGATGGCGTAGAACACGAGCTTCGCCGCCTTGCGCGTCACCACCAGCCCTGCGTTCCGCAACACCCCGAGCTGCTGCGAAAGCGCCGGCTGGCCGATCCCGGTCGCCGTCTCGATATCGCCGACATTGCGCTCCCCGTTCGCCAGCGCGGCGAGAATGCGCCAGCGCAGCGGATGGGCCAGCGCCTTCAGCGTCTCGATCAGGTCATCGTCGCCCATCAGCTCTGCGCCTCGCCATCGCGCAGGAACCAGCCCGCCGGGTCTTCTGCGGCGAAGACCGCGTCGAGATCATGGCTCGGCGCGGCGAGCATCGCATCGCCCGGTTGCCAGTTGGCGGGGGCCAGCTGGCCGCTGGCATCGATCGCCTGAAGCCCGTCGAGAATGCGCAGCATCTCCGGCACCGAACGGCCGAGGTTGGCGGGATAGCAGGTCATCGCCCGGATCACGCCTTTGGGGTCGATGAAGAAGGTGGTGCGCACGGTCGCGCTGTCATTGTCCTGCGCGGAGACCATCCCGAAGGCCCGGCCGATCACCAGCGTCGGATCTTCAAGGATCGGGAAGCGCACTTCCACGCCGAAACGGTCGCGGATCATCCGCAGCCATGCGAAATGCGAGAACAGGCTATCGACCGACAGCGCCATCAGCGCGCAATCGCGCGCCTCGAAGGCGGCTGCTTCGCGCGCGAGCGCGACGAATTCGGTGGTGCAGACCGGGGTGAAATCCGCGGGGTGCGAGAACAGCACCAGCCAGCGTCCGCGATGGGCCGAGAGGCGCACCGGGCCGAGGGTGCTGCGCGCCTCGAAATCGGGGGCGAAATCTCCGATCCTGAGCCCGGCGCAGGGGGGCAGGGGCGATGGGTTCTGATCCATGCGGCCTGCATAGACCTTGACTTGCAAATTGCAATACATATACACGATTTATGAAAACGAATTGGAGAGATGGGGTGCCCCCTCACGATACCGTTCTGCAAATCGCCGCCGCGCAGGTAACCCGCGCGAGAGGCGATGCCGCACTTCGCCCCGCAATCGCGAGTTTCTTCGACCCTGCGACCTTTACTGTCACCTACGTGGTGCACGACCCCGCGACCGGCGAGGCGGCGATCATCGACTCGGTGCTGGACTTCGATCCGGCTTCCGGCCGCACGGCGACGCTCTCGGCGGACAAGGTGATCGATCATATCACTTCGCATAATCTGAAAGTGACTTGGCTGCTGGAGACCCACGCCCACGCCGATCACTTCTCCGCCGCGCCCTATCTTCAGGAAAAGCTCGGCGGGAAAATCGCGATCGGGGCGGAGATCACTGCCGTGCAGCTGGTGTTCGGCAAACTGTTCAACGCCGGCACCGGGTTCGAACGCGATGGTTCGCAGTTCGATGCGCTGTTCAGGGACGGAGACACCTTCACGATCGGCACCCTGCCGGTCACCGTGATGCACGTCCCCGGCCACACCCCGGCCTGCATTGCCTATGTCGTGGGCGATGCGGTGTTCGTGGGCGATACCATGTTCATGCCCGATTACGGCACCGCCCGCGCCGATTTCCCCGGCGGGGACGCGCGCACTTTGTTCCGCTCGCTGCGCCGTATCCTCGCGCTGCCGCCGGAGACGCGGCTGTTCATGTGCCACGACTATCTGCCCAAGGGCCGCACCGCCTATGTCTGGGAGACCACCGTCGCCGCCGAGCGCGAAGGCAACATCCACGCCCATGACGGCATCACCGAAGACGAATTCGTGATGATGCGCGAGGCCCGCGACGCGACGCTCGACATGCCGCGCCTGATCCTGCCGAGCGTGCAGGTGAACATGCGCGCCGGCCACCTGCCGCCGCCGGAGGACAATGGCGTCACCTACCTCAAGATTCCGGTCAACGCGGTATGAGCCTGCCCGGTTTCCCCGAAGCCGCGCCGCTCGCGGGGCTGATCGGCGGGGTGCTGATCGGGCTGGCGGCGGCGATCATGCTGCTGGGTGCAGGCCGGATCGCGGGTGTTTCCGGCATTGCCGCCCGCGCCTTCGGGTTGGCCGAAAGCTCGATGCCGCGCGGCGGTGCATGGGCCTTCGTCATCGGTCTGCCGCTCGGGGCATGGATCGTGACCACCCAGACCGCCGCGCCCGCCCCCGCCTTCGCCGGCCCCGTGACGCTGGTGATAGCGGGACTGGTGGTCGGCATCGGCACCCGTCTTGGTTCGGGCTGCACCAGCGGCCACGGCGTGTGCGGCATGAGCCGCCTGTCGCAACGCTCGCTGGTCGCCACGGCCACCTTCATGCTCACCGGCTTTGCCACGGTCGCGCTGATGAACGCGTTCGGCATCGGAGGGCTGCGATGATGCGCGACATTCTAGTTCCGCTTGGCGCCGGCACGATCTTCGGCGCGGGGCTGACCATCGGCGGCATGACCGATCCTGCGCGGGTGCGCGGGTTCCTCGACCTGTTCGGCAACTGGGACCCGACCCTCGCCTTCGTGATGGGCGGCGCGGTGCTGGTGATGGCGCTGGCATGGATGCTCCAGCGCAAGATGCTGCGCCCCTTTCTGGCCGAGGGCTTCTCGCTCCCCGACCGCAACGATATCACGCCGCGACTGGTCGGCGGATCGGCGCTGTTCGGGATCGGCTGGGGGATCGCGGGTCTATGCCCCGGCCCCGGCTTTGCGGCGCTGGCAATCGTCCCCGGTGAGGCGGCGATTTTCGTTGCCGCCATGCTCGCAGGCATGCTGATCGTGCGGCTGGCCGAAGGGCGAGGCTAACCGAGGAACAGCTCCGCCATGGCATCGATGATCGCATCGCTATCGAGCCGGTAGGTGCGGTAAAGATCGACAAGGTCGCCGGTCTGTCCGAAGCGGTCCGTGCCGAGCGGGCTGACCCGCTGACCGCGCACCCCGCCGAGCCATGACAGCGCGGCAGGCGAACCATCGAGCACGGTGACAAAGCCCGCATCGGGTGCCAGCTGGCCGAGCAGGCTCTCGATGTGGCTCGCCTGACGCGCGCCGCCATTCCCCGCCCCCTTCTGCCAACGCGCCGCACGGGCTGCGGACCATTCGCGGTGCAACCGGTCGGGCGAGGTCACGGCGAGCAGGCCTAGGCCGGGCAAGTCGTCCTGCAGGGCCTCCCACGCCGCCAGTGCCTCGGGCGCGACCGCGCCGCTATAGGCGATCGCCGCTTTGGCGCCCGGCGCAGGTTCGCGCAGCCAGTAGGCTCCGGCCAGTGCGCCCGCCTGCCATGCGCTGTCGGCGCGGGGTTGCTGCTCGATCTGGCGGGTGGTAAGGCGCAGATAGACCGAGCTGCCGGCGTCCGCCTGCATATGCGCGAAGGCCCACTGCATCAGCAACGCGACCTCGTCGGCAAAGGCAGGCTCGAAGCTTTCGAGCCCAGGCTGGCCCATCCCGATCAGCGGCGTGTTGATCGACTGGTGCGCGCCCCCCTCGCCTGCCAGCGTGATGCCCGAAGGCGTGCCCACCAGCAGGAAGCGCGCGTCCTGATAGCAGCCGTAATTCAGCGCATCCAATCCGCGGGCGATGAAGGGATCATAGACCGTTCCCACCGGCAGCAGCCGCGTGCCGAAATGCGGCGCGGCAAGGCCCAGCGCGGTCATGGCGAGGAAGAAGTTATTCTCGGCAATGCCCAGCTCGATATGCTGGCCCGCCGTGTGCGCAGACCATTTCTGCGCGGAGGGGATGCGCGCCTTCTGGAACACGTCCGCCAGTTCCTGCCGCCGGAACAGCCCGCGCTGGTTGACGAACGCGCCGAGGTTCGTCGTCTGTGTGACATCCGGCGCGGTGGTGACGATCCGGTCGGCAAGGGCCGCATCGGACTTGGCGAGATCGAACAGGATGCGCCCGAAGGCGGCTTGTGTGGACTGCACGCCCCCTTCGGGCACCGGCAGATCGGGCACGGCCACTGCAGGCGCGCGGTGTTCGGAGGCCTTGCGGGCGATCGGGCTGTCCTTGACCAGCGCCTCCAGCCGCGCGGCGAGATTGTCGCCCAGCCCCGCCCACTTGTCCCATTCCTCGCCCGGCGCGATGCCGAGTTCATCGCGCAGACCTTCGATCTGGGCGGTGTTCATCATGCCGGAATGGTTGTCCTTGTGCCCGGCCAGCGGCAGGCCGTAGCCCTTCACCGTGTAGGCGATGAACAGCGTCGGCCGGTCGTCGGTGACGCCGTCGAACGCCTGCGTCAGGGTTTCAAGGCAATGCCCGCCGAGGTTGGTCATCAGCCGGGCGAGTGCGGCGTCGTCATGATCGGCGAGAAGTCCGGCCACGCCCCGCACCCCGGCCAGATCGCGCTCCAGCCGCTCGCGCCAGGCGGCGCCGCCGAGATAGGTCAGCACCGCGAAATCGGCGTTGGGGCAGTTCTCGATCCAGTCTTCCAGCGCCTTGCCACCGGGCCGCTTGAACGCCTCGCGCTGGAGCCGTCCGTGCTTCAGCGTCACCACCCGCCAGCCGCAGGTCTCGAAGATGTCGTCAAAGCGGCGGAACATGCGGTCTGCGGTGGTCGCATCGAGGCTCTGGCGATTGTAGTCGACGATCCACCAGCAATTGCGCAGGTCGTGCTTGTAGCCTTCGATCAGGCATTCATAGATGTTGCCCTCATCCAGTTCGGCATCGCCCATCAGCGCAATCATCCGGCCCGTGTCGGCTTCCGCCAGCTGACCGTGAGCGACGAGATAATCCTGCACCAGGCTGCTGAACGCCGTCACCGCCACCCCGAGGCCCACCGAGCCGGTCGAGAAATCCACCGGGATCGTGTCCTTGGTGCGGCTGGGATAGGATTGCACCCCGCCCAGCCCGCGGAACCGCTCCAGCTTGTCGCGGGTCTGTTCGCCCAGCAGATAGTGGATCGCGTGCAGCACCGGCCCGGCATGCGGCTTGACCGCCACCTTGTCCTTCGGCCCCAGCGCGTGGAAGTAAAGCGCGGTCATGATCGCCGTCATCGAGGCGCAGGACGCCTGATGCCCGCCGACCTTCAGCCCGTCCCGCTTCTCGCGCAGGTTGTTGGCATTGTGCACCGTCCACGAAGACAGCCAGCGCAGCCGCTGCTCGATCGCTTCGAGCATGGCGATATGGCCGGTTTCGCCGGCGACAGGGGGCGGGGTGAGATTAGCATCAGGCATGGTTGGGGGCTCCGCGGAAAAGCCGCGCTGTCCCAAATCCGCGCCGTATGCAAGACCGCTCTACCCTGCGGCCTGCGACCTTGCCCCGTCCCTCCCCGACCTTTCAGCCGTGAGCGCAGCGATTGTGTCGTCCCGCTCAGAAGTGCACCTGCACTGTCGCGCGGGCGCTGTGATCGGTCCGCGTTTCGCCGAGCAGACCCGCATAGCCGAGGCTGATGGCGAGGTTCTCCTCCAGCTCCAGCGTCGCATCGAGGCGGGCAGCCAGCGCCCACTTGTCGAGCTGGACGCCCTCGACCGCGAAGGCCTGCTGCGGAGCCACGGCCAGCGCGAGCGAGGCCAGCGGATCGCGATCGCCCAACTGGTGGCGAGCGGCCAGCGTGCCGCCGAGCCTCAGATTTTTGCCGACCTGCACCGCCCCGTCGACCCCGCCGGTCAGCGTAGCCGTGTCATAGCGTTGACGGGCCATCGCCAGCGCCGCAGCGCCGCCGCGTTCGGTCAGACCATCCAGCCGGAAGCTGCCGACCGATCCGGACACGAAGGGCCGGAGTTCCGCCTGCCCGCTGCCGATGGTGTAGGACACCTCGGCAAAGGCCTGACGCGCCTTGCCCTCGGTCACGCCAACATTGCTTTCGGCAAAGCCCGGCAGGCTGATGTCCCGGAAGGCGCGCAGATCGGTCTCGGCCAGATAGCCGCCGAGTGCCGCTCCGAACCTGCCGGTGGTGAACGCGGCATAGGCGCCGCCGCCCGACTGCATCACCTCGGCGGCAGAACCGCGCGCGGCAATCGTTACGTCGCTCTGGATCCGCATGCCGAACACGCCCGCGCGCCAGCTGCCGCTCTCGTTCGCACGGCCATGATCGAGGCCGGTGACAAAGCCCATGCGGTCGGCATCGAAGGCGGCGGCATTGCCGTTACCCTCGCCGTCACCCCAGCCGCCGAACAACTGGCCCCAGGCACCCAGGCCCGTTGCCGTGTCCGGTGCGTTCCGGGCCGCCATCGCCGTGCTGCCGAGACGGCCCAGCACCGCCTCGCGCACCATCCGCTCCTGCTCGATCCCCACGCCGGCCGCCGTCGCATAGACCTCGCCCGAAAGCTGGTCGAAGGCATTGGCGAGCTGCGCGGTGGGCAGGCTGTAGATCGCGAACAGCGGCTGCGGGTTGTAACCCGCTGTAACGGCGGCATCGACACCCCCGAGCACCGCGCGCTGGTTGGCGGTGAGGGCCGTGTTGCCGGCGATATTGCCCATCAGGTTGGCCGCCATGCGCAGCCGGACCTGCGTGCCGGTGTAGACCAGTTCGGGCCGGTAGAGGATCCCGAACCCTTCCGCGCCCGTGGTGCCTGCAAAGGTCCCGGTGCGTCCACCATCGGCCTGCATCAGCACGATCTCGCTGCCGAAAGCATAGGTGCCGCCTAGGTTGGTGAGGGCCGCGGTGCCGCCCAGCGCCGCCGAACCGGTGGCAAGGATCAGGTCCGAAGGCCCGCTCGCGGTCACTTCGAAGCGGGTGGTGCTGCCCGCTTGCAGGGTGACATTGCCATTGACCCCGAGCGTGCCGGGGCTGGTGCCGGGCGCGATGGTGCTGCCGTTCTGCGCGATCAGCCCGCTGATCACCCCGCTTCCCGAAAGCGTCGCGCCCGATTGCACCGTGACCACCGAACCTGCCAGCCCGCCGTTCACCCGCAACTCGCCGCCGCGCACGGTGGTGCCGCCGGTAAAGCCGTTGCTGTTGCCGGTGAGCGTGAGCAGGCCTGCGCCGGTCTTCTCGAACAGGCCCGCGCCGGTCAGCGAACCGGCAAAGGTGCCCGCGCTTGCTTGCCCAAATTCGAGCGCCGCGCCGGCATTCACCTGGATCAGGCCTTGCAGCGAGGTGGTGTTCCCCGCCAGCCGCCCGCGCGCCACCAGCGTGCCGCCCGCATAGGTGTTGGCTCCGGTGAGCGTGGTGGTGCCGGTGCCGTCCTGGACGACCATCCCGCTGCCCGAGATCGGGCCGCCGAAGGTATAGGCGTCCGAGCGGGTGATCATGAAGGTCGCGTTGTTGACCACCGGCCCGACGATCGAACCCGACGCGCCGCCATCACCCAGCCGCAGCACGCCGCCGCTGATCGTGGTGCCGCCCGTATAGGTGTTCGTGCCTGTCAGGCTGAGCGTGCCGGTGGTGGCCTTCACAAGGCTGCCATTGCCGCTGATCACGCCGCTGAACACCGATGACGTGCCGGTGCGCCCGGTGGTCATCGCCGCACCGCCCAGCGTGACGCTGCCTCCGCCAACCAGCAGCCCGACATTGGTATCGAACCCGGCAAGATCGAAGCTGCCGGCATCGCTCTGGATAAGCAGGTTGATTCCGGTGGTCCGGCCCGTGAGCGTAATCGCGCCGATGTTCGACACATCGCCATTGATCGCCCCCGCCAGCTGCGCGGCAGCACCGGCGCGGTTGATAAGCGAGCCGTTCACAGTCCCGCCCGACGTGAAGCGGCCCGAATTCGAGATATTGCCGGTGATTGTGCCGTTGTTGATCAGCGAGCCTGTCGCCAGCACGACATGGTCGCCGGTCCAGCTGGCGCCGCTGCCGTTGACGATGATCCCGTTCGGATTGGCTGCCCCTATCGCGCTGACGGTCCCCAGATTGGTGACCACTCCGCCGTCCGTTGCAAAGATCCTGCGGCCTGCATCCAGCGCGATCATGCCGCCCGCGCGGTTGATCAGCGAGGCATTGGCACCGGCAACGATCACATCGAGGCCGCTCAGCGTGCCGGTGTTGTCGAACACGCCATCGCCTACCGATGAGGCATTTTCAGAGGTGTTGCGCCATTCGCCGCTATTGATGATCGATCCGCCCGCGCTGACCAGGAAAGCACCGTTCCAGGTCCCGCCATTGGTCAGGGTTCCGAAGCTGAATCCGGTTCCGTTGACGGTCCCCCCGGACTGGTTGGCGAAGCTGCCCGCCTCCACCCTTACAACGCCGTTGATCGTGCCGGAATTGGTGGCCGTGCCGAAGGTCATCAACTGGCCGCTGACCGTCCCGGCGTTGGTAAAGGTCGCAACATTGCGCACCGCGCCAATGGCGCCGCCCGCGGCAACCGCCAGCTCTCCGGAATTGACGAGCGTCGCGCCGGTGTAGGTGTTGGCCCCCGACAGGGTCAGAGTGCCCGTGCCCGTCTTCACCAGCCCGCCCGCCCCGGCGATCACACCTGCGAAAGTGGCCGAGGCATTGTCGCCCCCGGTCGTCAGCGAGGCCGATCCGAGGTTGATCCTTCCCGCGCCCGTCAGTCTGCCGACCGCCGTGCCGAACCCGCCAAGGTTGAATGTGCCGCTCGCGGCCTGCGCGAGCACCGTGATGCCGGAGGTCGCGCCCGTCAGCGTCACGGAACCGCTATTGTCGATCGCGCCGTTCACCTGCCCGGCGAGGCTGGCCGTTGCGCCCGCCAGATTGGTCAGCCCGCCACCGATCGTGCCGGTCGAAACCAGCGCGCCGCCGTTGACCACCGCGCCGCGCACCGTGCCCTGATTGGTAAAGGTGCCGCTATTGCGCACCGCGCCGGCAAGTTCGCCGCCTGCGGACAGAGTCAGCGCACCGGCATCGACGCGGGTTTCGCCGGTGAATGTGTTGACGCCGCCGAGTGTGAAGGTGCCTGCGCCAACCTTCACCAACCCGCCACTGCCCGAGATCACTCCGGCAAAACCGGTTGACGTGTCGTTCCCGCCAAGCGTCAGCAGCCCGGCCCCAAGCACCACCACTCCGTTCCCGGCGAGGCTGCCGAGAGTGGTGTCGAACCCGGCCAGATCCAGCCGCCCGAGCGGGGTCTGCGTGAAGGCGGCGATGCTGGTCGTGAGGCCGGTGAGGCGGATCGTGCCGTTGTTCAGCACGTCCCCTGACAGAACTCCGGCGACATCGGCGCTACCGCTGTTCTCCAGCCCGCCTGCGATCGTGCCGGCGGAGACCAGCGTGCCGCCAGCCTGCACGGTTGCGCCGCCGCCGATCGTGGCGCCGGCAAGGTTGGTAGCCTGCCCGCCGCCCAGCACTTCAAGCGCGCCAGCGATCGTGCCCGCATTGGTTAGGCGGGATGCAACGGCGATGTCGCCGGCAATCCCGCCCTGGTTGACCAAGGTGCCCCCCAGCACCGTGGTCAGCCCAGTGAAACTGTTGTTGGCGGTGAGCGTCAGCGTGCCGCCGCCGGTCTTGGTGAGCGACCCGCTGCCCGACAAGACAGCGGCGATGGTCGCCCCCACGCCGTCCGCGGTATCGATCCCGGTCGGCCCGTCCAGCGCCAGCCCCGAAGCCGCGTCTGCCCCGGTGATGACATAGCCATCGGTCCGGAAGTTGATCCCCGCTGGCGAGAGCACCTCGCCCGCCGCGATCGTCACCGTGCCCGCTGTGCCGCCGAATACCGCCATGCTGCCGTTGCCAGCCCACGGCCCGCTGACCGTGCTGGCCGCGTTGGTGAAGTTGCCGCCTGCGACGCTCCAGATCCCGTCGCCACCTTCGACCACGCCGGTCGGTGAGGCAGTCGCGCCGTTCCACCACACCAGATCCGAGATCGACGCGGTGTTCAGCAGCACCGTCCCGTTGCCGAGCGCGAGGTTGCCGATGAAGCCGCCGCCGATCGGATCGAAGGTCATGTTGCCGAGCGCGCCGGTCAGCGAGCCGAAGGTGAACAGCGTGTACTGCCCGCCGCTGAAGCCCGGCCCTCGCTGGATGCGGATCGTGCCGCCGTTGAGCGCCAGTTCTCCCATGACATTGACGAGATCATTGGTCGGCCCGCCGACCACGCCTGCCTCGCCCAGTTCGAAAATCGAAGTGGAACCGGCTTCCAGAGCAAGCGAAGCGAAGGTCATCGTCCCCGGACTGAGGCCTACCGACAGCGTGCCGTCGTTATTTATTCGAACCGCTCCGCCGATGCTCCCGGTGCCGCCGAGCGTGCCGCCCGTGTTGACGTTTACCGCCCCCGCCACCGAGCCGGTCACCAGAAGGGTGCCACCATCGATGCTGGTGAGGCCCGAGTAATCGTTGGTGCCGCTCAGGGTGAGCGTGCCGGAGCCACGCTTGACCAACGCGCCGCTCCCGCTGATCTCACCCCCGACCGTGAGGCTTCC
>JAIEOM010000037.1 GCA_019750455.1 Sphingomonadales bacterium
GAATCGACCGTCAACTGGGACCCGGTCGACATGACCGTGCTCGCCAACGAGCAGGTGATCGACGGCAAGGGCTGGCGCTCGGGCGCGGAGGTCGAGAAGCGCAAGCTGAACCAGTGGTTCCTCAAGATCACCGACTTTGCCGATGATCTGCTGGCGGGGCTGGGCACTCTGGAAGACTGGCCCGAGAAGGTTCGCCTGATGCAGGAGAACTGGATCGGCAAGAGCCAAGGTCTGGAGTTCAGCTTCGACCTGTCGGACGGCGGCAAGCTGGCGGTCTATTCGACGCGCCCCGACACGATCTTCGGGGCGAGCTTCTGCGCCATCGCCGCCGATCACCCGATTGCCCAGGGGCTGGCGGGCGATCCGGAAGTCGCCGCGTTCATCGACCAGTGCAAAAAGGGCGCGACCACGGCCGCCGCGCTCGAAACGGCGGAAAAGCTGGGGTATCGCACCCCGGTCACGGCGAAGCATCCGTTCACCGGCGCGGACCTGCCGGTCTTCATCGCCAACTTCGTGCTGATGGAATACGGCACCGGCGCGGTGATGGGCGTGCCAGGGCATGACCAGCGCGACTTCGAATTCGCCACCAAATACGAACTGCCGATCCTGCGTGTCGTCGCCGCCGATCCGGCCAAGGCCGACGAACCCTTCAAGGGCGAGGCCGAGGCGGGGGACGGGGTGATCGTCAACTCCGATTTCCTCGACGGCATGACCGTCGAAGCCGCCAAGGCCGAAGTGATCGCCCGCGCCGAAAGCGGCGGCTGGGGCGAGGGGCGCACCGTGTGGCGCCTGCGCGACTGGGGCGTGAGCCGCCAGCGTTACTGGGGGACGCCGATTCCCTTCATCCATTGCGATGCCTGCGGCGTGGTGCCGGTGCCCAAGGACCAGCTCCCCGTGACGCTGCCAGAGGATGTCAGCTTCGAGGTTCCCGGCAATCCCTTGGAGCGCCATTCCTCGTGGAAGCACGTCGATTGCCCCAAGTGCGGCAAACCGGCGCGGCGCGAGACCGATACGCTTGACACCTTCGTCGATTCCTCGTGGTATTTCCTGCGCTTCGCCAGCCAGCCTGCCGACCGGCCCTTCGACCCGGAAGAGGTCGCCAAGTGGATGCCGGTGCAGCACTATATCGGCGGCATCGAGCACGCGATCCTGCACCTGCTCTACGCCCGCTTCTGGACGCGGGCGCTGGCGCATATCGGCAAGATCACCGTGCAGGAGCCGTTCGCGGCGCTGTTCACGCAGGGCATGGTGACGCACGAGACCTATAGCCGCATTGACGAGGCACGCGGCGTGCCGGTGTTCTTCGGCCCCGAGGAAGTCGACCGCACCTCCGATGGCGCGACGCTGCTCGCCGATGGCGCTGCGGTGGACGTCGGCCGCGTCATCAAGATGTCGAAGTCGAAGAAGAACGTCGTCGACCCGGATGCGATCATCGCCCGCCACGGCGCGGATGCGGTGCGCTGGTTCATGCTGTCGGACAGCCCGCCCGAGCGCGATCTGCCGTGGTCCGACGCCGGGATCGAGGGCTGTGCGCGCTTCGTGCAGCGGCTGTGGCGCCTGTTCTCGGCTTACGACGCCTCGGCGACCGGCGAGGACAAGGCCCTCGACCGCAAGACCCACCAGACTATCGCCGCTGTCGCTTCCGACATCGAGACGCTGGGCTTCAACAAGGCCGTGGCGCGCATCTATGAACTGACCGGCGCTGTCGAGAAGGCAGCCCCCTCGGCGAGCCGTAGCGCCGCGATCCGCGCGCTCGTCCACCTCGCCGCGCCGATGATGCCGCATCTCGCCGAAGAAGCGTGGACCGCCATCGGTGAAGGCCTGATCGCCGACGCCGCATGGCCCGAAGTCGATCCGGCCCTGCTGGTCGATGACGAGGTGACCATCGCCATCCAGCATATGGGCAAGCTGCGCGACACCGTCACCGCGCCCAAGGGGGCTTCGAAGGAAGACCTCGAAGCGCTGGCGCTCGCTTCGCCCAACCTGCAACGGTCGGTCGATGGTGCCGCGATCCGCAAGGTTATTGTCGTGCCCGACCGATTGGTGAATATCGTCACCTGATGCGGATTCTCCTGACCCTTGCGGCCTCGCTGGCCCTCACCGCCTGCGGCCTTCAGCCGATGTATGCGGGCGGGACGGGCGCGGCGAGCGCGCAGGGGCTGGCCGCGGTCGAGATTCCGGCGATCGAGGGGCGGGGCGGCTGGCTGGTCAAGAACGCGCTCGATACGCGGTTGGGTGCCGCCGGGCAGGCGGTCCCGCGCTACCGGCTCGACGTGCGGCTCGACGATTCGCTGGAAGCACTGGGCGTGCTCAACGATGACACCATCAGCCGTGAACGCCGCATCCTGCGCGCGCGTTACCAGCTGGTCGAACTGGCCACCGGCGCGATCCTTCTGGATGCGACCGCCGGTTCGGACGCGGGGATCGATGTGGTCTCCAGCGAATATGCCACCATCGCCGCCGAGCAGAAGGCGCTGGAAAACCTCGCGCTCGAAGTTGCCGACCGCATGGCGACCCAGATCGCGGTGACGCTCAGGGCGCAGGCCGCACAGGCCGCGCAGGGCCAGTGAAGGCGACCCAGAGAGATTTCCTGCGCGGGGCGCCGCCCGCCGCGCGCGATGCCCGCATCTTCTTCTTCTGCGGCCCGGACGAGGCTGGCGCCAGCGCTGCCGCCGCCCGCATCGCCGCCGCGCTGCCCGATCCGGGCGAGCGGATCGAGCTGGCCGGAGCGGACCTGCGCCGCGACCCCGCCCTGCTGGGTGACGAGGCGCGCTCCACCTCGTTGTTCGGGGGCAGCCGCCATATCTGGGTGCGCGCCAGCGGCGATGACGCGCATGACGCGCTCCAGATCCTGATCGAGACGAGCGAGGCCGGCGCGGGCGAGGCGGCACCCGTGATCGTCGTCGCCACATCGGCCACCGACAAGTCGCGCACCGCCAAGCTGCTCGAAAAGCGCAAGGACGCGCTGGTTGCGATGTTCCATCCGCCCGATCTGGCCGCCGTGGCGCAGGCCGTGCGCGGCATGGCCGATGCGGCGGGGCTGAGATTGGGCGGAGACCTTGCCGAGCGTATCGCCCGCGCCGCCGGGCTCGACGTGCGGCTCGCCCAGTCGGAGATCGACAAGCTTGCGCTCTATGTCGATGCCGACCCGCAGGCCCCGCGCCCGGCCACGCCCGAAGATCACGCCGCCATCGGCGCGGCGACCGAGGAGGACGGCTTCGCCCCGCTGGTCAACGCGGTGCTGGGCGGGGAGACAGCGAAGATCGGCGGCGAGGTGCGGCGGATGCGGGAGCTGGGGCTGAACCCGGTCGGCGTGGCGCTGGCGATGGAGCGGCGCGCGGCGCAGCTTGCCCAGATCGCCGCCTATCTCGGCCCGCGCGGGACATTCGAGCAGATCGACAAGGGCGCGGAAATGCGGCTCGGCATCTTCTTCAAGGAACGCCGCCATATCGAGGCGCAGTACAAGCGGTGGACCCAGCCCGCTGCCCGCGGGAAGGGGGCGGAGACCCGGCTGGACCGTCTCATTCCGCGGCTGACGGCGCTGCACCGCAACCTCATCTTCAACAGTCAGGCGGCCGAACTGCTGCTGGCACAGGAACTCGCCGAAATCGGCCGTTTTGCCGCGCGGCGATAAGCCAAATTGTTCCGCGGCGGCGATGAACCGTTCTCAAATTGTGACAAGTCGAATTTGCGGCTCGCACAGGTGGCGCTTTTGCATGTAATAGCCCCTACGTGAAATACCGGTCGGTCGCGCCGTTCGGGGATGATCTTTAATGAACCGCGCTACGCCTAGACTGCTTCAGGCAGTTCGCCACGAATCCGTGGAAAGCCGTATCGTGCCGTCGCTGGAGCGGCGGCGTTTGCGCGCCTATATCCTGATGCTGCTGGTCGATGCGGCGCTGTTCAACATCAGCTTTGCGCTCGCGGGTGCGATCTGGGAAGGCGAATGGGCTGAAAGCCGCGCGATGATCACCGCGCAGGCGATGCTGCCGATTTATTTCACGCTCGCGCTCTATAACGAGACCTACGGCGTGCATGCCCTGGGGAACTGGGTCTTCGCCGCGCGCAAGGCGCTGATCGCGCTGGCCCTGTCTGCGGGCCTCGTCAACTTCGTCGCCTTCTACACCAAGTCGAACGAGGATTTCTCGCGCGGGGTGGTGACGCTCGGGCTGTTGCTGACCGCGCTGCTGCTGACGGTCAGCCGGCGCATGATCGGGATGCTTGTCGACCGGCGCTGGCAGGGGCGGGTGACCAACCGGCTGGTGATCGACGATGGCGGATCGGATTTCCTCTTCGACGGGGCCGACAGCATTGCCGCCGCGGATTACAACCTCGATCCGACCAGCCACGATCCCTTCATGCTCGACCGGCTGGGCAAGCTGCTGCGCAACCAGGATCAGGTGGTGGTGAGCTGCCCGCGTGAACGCCGCGAGGACTGGGCCTTCCTGCTCAAGTGCGCGGGCGTTTATGGCGAGATCGTGAGCGAGCCGGCGCACAGCCTCGGCGCGGTCGGGGTGCACCGTTATGACGAGCTCGACCGGACGACGCTGGTGGTCTCTACCGGGCCGCTGGGCCTGCGCGCGCGCATCCTGAAGCGCATGTTCGATGTCGCGGTGGCGGCCCTTTCCCTGCTGGCGCTTTCGCCGCTGCTGCTGGTGGTGGCGCTGCTCATCAAGCTGGAAGATGGCGGGCCGGTGCTGTTCGTGCAGCGCCGTCTGGGCCGGGGGAACCAGTTCTTCGACATGATCAAGTTCCGCTCGATGCGGCATGACAAGCTCGATCCCGAAGGCAACCGTTCCGCCGCGCGTGACGATGACCGTGTAACCCGGATCGGAGCTTTCATCCGCCGCACCAGCATCGATGAACTGCCGCAGATCGTGAACGTGCTGAAGGGCGACATGTCGTTCGTCGGCCCGCGTCCTCACGCGCTGGGCAGCCGGGCGAACAACAAGTATTTCTGGGATATCGACCGGCAGTACTGGCAGCGCCACTGCCTGAAGCCGGGCCTGACCGGGCTGGCGCAGGTGCGCGGCCATCGCGGCGCGACCGAGCACGAGAAGGACCTGACCGACCGGTTGCAGTCCGATCTCGAATATATCGCGGGCTGGTCGCTGCGGCGCGATATCGGTATCGTCCTGCGCACGGTGCGGGTGCTGACCCACCGCAACGCGTTCTAGGCCATCGGCTCTCGCCGCGGCATTCCGCGCATGTTGTAGCTAGTTCGGCTTGTCGCGCTGGGGCACGTTGAAGGTGCCGGTCACGCGGCCCCTGCCTGCCGGTGCGCCCGGCGCGCTGCTGGTGCCCGCCGCAGCACCATCGACGGTGGAAAGCCCGCTCTCCAGATCGATCACCAGCCGCCCGCCGTTGAGCGTATCGCTCCCCCGGCGCAGCGCGACATTGCCGGCCATGGTGATGATCCGGCGGTTGAAATCATAGATAGCATTGTCGCCGCTGGCGCGTTCGTCACCGCGGGTGATGACCACGCCGCCGGTGGCGGTGATGCGCTGGATTTCGAGCTGGCCACCGGCGTCGGTGAAATTCACCAGCATCCGGTCGGACTGGACGCGCAGCCCCGCCTGGGTGACGATCACCCCGCCGCTAGCGATTGCCTGATTGCCGCGATCATCGAACACGAACTTGCCCGCGTCATAGCTGACCGGCGCATTGGTATCGTGGCGGGCGATGCCCTGCGCGGCGAGGTTCATCCCTCCGGCCAGCGCCGCGGTCAACGCGAAGCCGCCGATCCCCCAGACGAGGGCAAGGCGGGCGAAAGGCGTGCGGGTGTTGGTCATCGCGGCATCCTCATCTGGCCGGGAATCATCGTGAAGCGGGCATTGCCCTCAAGTGTCAGGGTGCGCGCGGCGAGATCGGCTTGCAGGCTGTCGGCGGAGAAGGTCCCCGCCGGAACCGCACCGCTTACCCCCGCATCGCCGCGCATGGTGCGCGACTTCAGGTCCACCGTCACGCCGCTGGCCGTCATCGCATAGCCATCCGAGGCGGAAAGGCGCACCGTGCCGTCCACCGCCACGGTCTCGCGGTCGATATCATAGGTCCCGCCCTCGGCACTGAGGCGGGCCGGGCCGTCGGACAGCAGGATTTGGGCGACAAGGTCCTGCATCCGCACCAGGCCTTCGGCGCTGGACCGCTGCACCGCCTCGCCCGCCAGCAGCGAGAAGGGGCGCCCCTGGTTGTCGCGCCCGCGATACATGGCATTGTCGACCGACAGGCGTTCATCGATCAGGGCGACCTTGTTGCGATCGAGCAGGAAGCTCACCTCGCCGCGCGGTGACAGCGGGGTAATCACCATCAGCGCGGCCATCACCCCCACGCCCATTGGCAAGGCCCGGGCAAGGAAGCGCACCAGCCTGTCATGCGAGCCCCCCGGCGCGGCGAAATGCTGCCGCCGGCTGCGAAGCGCACGGGCTTCACTGGTTTCGATGCTCTGCTCGGGGGCCATGGTGGTTCTGTGCCGCCTGCAACCTTACATGTGGCTGAAGATGTCGTTCTCGGCCCAGCCGGCGATGTCGAGCAGCGCGCGGGTGGGCAGGAAATCGAAGCACGCCTGCGCGATGGCGGTGCGCCCCTCGCGCTCCAGCCGCACGGTCAGCTCGTCACGCAGGCGGTGGAGGTAGCGCACATCGGAAGCCGCGTAATCGCGCTGCGGATCGGACAGCACCGGCCCGCCCCAGTCGGAGGATTGCTGCTGCTTGGAGATGCTCTCCCCCAGCAGTTCCTCGACGAGGTTCTTGAGGCCGTGGCGGTCGGTATAGGTGCGCGTCAGCTTGCTGGCGATCTTGGTGCAGAACACCGGCCCTGCCATCACGCCGAGGTAGTAATGGATCGCGGCGAGATCGAAGCGGGCGAAGTGATAGATTTTCTGGCGCGAGGGATCGGCAAGGATCGCCTTGAGGTTGGGCGCATCATAGCTGCTGCCCGGATTGAAGCGCACCAGATGCTCGTCGCCGCTCCCGTCGGAAATCTGCACCACGCACAGCCGGTCACGGTGGGTGACGAGGCCCATGGTCTCGGTATCGATCGCGAGCGCGGCGCTGCCGGTCAGCACGCCGGCGGGGAGGTCTTCTTCGTGAAAATGCACAGCCATACCCGTCGCCCTACGCGCATTGGGGAAAGAGGGGAAGGGCCGAGTGGCGCGGGGGCTGCGGGTGGCCTAGCCTCGGCGGGATGTCTGAAACCATACCCGAAAGCTGGCGCCCCGTTCTGGAGCCTGCCCTCGCCACGCCCGAGGCCCGCAAGCTTGGCGGATGGCTGAAGGCGGAGGAAGCCGCGGGCAAGCAGGTCTACCCCCCGCGCGGCACGCGGCTGGCCGCGCTGGCGCTGACCCCGCTCGATCAGGTGCGCTGCGTGATCCTCGGGCAGGACCCCTATCACGGGCCCGGACAGGCGCATGGCCTCGCCTTTTCGGTGCAGGACGGCGTGCGGCCCCCGCCGAGCCTCGTGAACATCTACAAGGAGCTGGAGGCCGATCTTGGCCTGCCCCGCGCGGTGACCGGCGATCTGACCAAGTGGGCAAAGCAGGGTGTGCTGCTGCTCAACAACACGCTGACGGTTGAGGCGGGGCTGGCGGGGAGCCATGCCGGGCGCGGATGGGACGCGATCACCGATGCAGCCGTCGCGGCGGTGGCGGAGAGCGCGTCGCCAACAGTGTTCATCCTGTGGGGCAGCCACGCGAAAAAGAAGGCGAGCCGCGTCCCGACGCTGGGCCGCGCGTCTCACCACCTGGTGCTGGCCTCCGCCCATCCCAGCCCGCTGTCAGCCCACAACGGCTTCTTCGGCTCGCGCCCGTTCAGCCAGGCCAACGCCTTTCTGGAAGCGCACGGGCGCGGAACCATAGACTGGAGAGTATAATGTCCGACGATGTTGTCCTGCTCGATGTCGCCGATGGCATCGCCACCGTCACCCTCAACCGCCCGCAGGCGATGAACGCGCTCAATCGCGCGCTGCGCAAGCGCCTCGCCGAGGTGATGCGCGCGGTCGATGCGGATGACAAAGTGCGCGCGGTGATCCTGACAGGCGCGGGCGAGCGGGCCTTTACCGCCGGGCTCGACCTCAAGGAACTGGGCAGCGAGGCGGGCGCATTGGGCAGCGCCAACGCCACCGACCCGGCAGACAATCCGGTCAAGGCCATCGAACTCTGCCGCAAGCCCGTGATCGGCGCGATCAACGGCGTGGCGATCACCGGCGGCTTCGAGGTCGCGCTCGCCTGCGACGTGCTGGTCGCCAGCACCAACGCCCGCTTCGCTGACACCCATGCGCGGGTCGGGATCGTGCCCGGCTGGGGCCTGTCGCAGAAGTTGTCGCGGATGATCGGGATTTCCCGCGCCAAGGAACTCGCCTTCACCGGCAATTTCCTCGATGCGGCGACGGCCCATGCATGGGGCCTCGTCAATCATGTGGTGGCGCCCGACGCCCTGCTCCCCCTCGCCCGCAAGCTCGCCGCCGACATGGCGGGGATCGATCCCGCCTTCCTCGCGAATTACAAGCGCCTGATCGACGATGGCTATGCGGCGAGCTTCGGCGAGGGGTTGGCGCTGGAGGCCGAGCGTTCCTCCGCCGCGAACAGCGCCGTCGCTCCCGAGGAGGTCGAGGCCCGCCGCGCCGCTGTGCAGGAACGCGGGAGAGGGCAGGGCTGAGGCTGCCGCGCCCGCCATCAGCAATTTCGAAAGATGCCCGCGCTAGGCTGGGGCCGATGACACAGGTTCGTGCCCCCCGCCCGATCGTGCCGCCGCGCTTTTTCGTGACCGTGGCGCTGCCCTTCGCGATCCCGGCGCTGGTGACGCTCGCGCTGGTCTTCACCGTGGGCGAAGGCTGGCCGCGCAACATCCCGCCCGGGTCCGGGCTCAAACTGGCGGGTTTCTTCGTGACCGCGCTAACGGGGCTCCTCGTGTGGCGCATCGCCACCCGAAAGCTTGCCGACATCCGCGTGCGCAAGGTCGCGGCGCTGCTATGCGGGCTGACCGGGCTGATGGGCTGGCCGGTGTGGAGCGTCGGCGTGCTGCCGAGCATAAACGGGTCCGTCCTCGGCGAGCCGCAGACCGTGTCCATGGTGCTCGAACGGACCGAAACCACGACCGTCAGCCGCAGCAACGGGCTCAACCACTGGGCCCACCTCGCACCACAGAACGCCGATGCACCCGTGGGGGCCGGGCGCTACTTCATTCCCGAGGGCATCTACCAGGACTGGAACAGCCGCCGTCCCCGCAGCGTGAGCCTGACAACAGCCAAGGGGCTGCTCGGGGCGCAGGTGGTGACCGCCTTCGAATGAGGCCGCCGCCTCACCCCGCGTGGGCGGCCATCCATTCTTCCACCACCGGCGCGACCTTGGTGCGCCAGCGGCTGCCGTTGAAGATGCCGTAGTGGCCCGCGCCCTCGGCCATGTAATACCGCTTCTTCGCGTCCGGCAGGTTCGGGGTCAGCTTCAGCGCCGCCCGGGTCTGGCCGAGGCCCGAGATATCGTCCCGCTCGCCCTCGATCGCCAGCAGGGCGGTGTCTGTGATCTGCGTGATATCGACCAGTTCGCCCTTGTGGCGGAACTCGCCCTTGGGGATCGAGTGCTTCTGGAACACCTCCTCTACCGTCTGGAGGTAGAACTCGGCGGTCATGTCGCACACGGCGCGGTATTCGTCGTAGAAGGTCTTGGTCGCCTGCGCGGATGCCTCGTCACCGACGGTGAGGTGCTTGAACATCTCGTAATGGCTCATCATGTGGCTCGACAGGTTCATGCTCATGAACGCGGAAAGCTGCATGAAGCCCGGATAGACCCGGCGGCCCGCGCCCGGATACTTGCCCGGCACGGTCGCGATCACGGACTGGCGGAACCATTCGATCGGGCGCTGCATCGCCATGTTGTTGACGACCGTGGGGCATTCGCGCGTGTCGATCGGCCCGCCCATCATGGTCAGCGTGGCCGGGGTGGCGGGCGATCTGTGGAGGTTCATCAGCGCGGTCGCCGCGAAAGCGGGCACTGAAGGCTGGCACACCGCCATCATGTGGATGCGTTGGCCACCGGCCTCGGAATGCACGTGTTCGGCGAATTCGATCAGGTAGTCGATATATTCATCGAGATCGAAGTTGCCCGCGCTGGCCGGGACCATCTTGGCGTCGGCCCAGTCGGTGATGAACACCTCCGCCGATTCCAGCATCCGCTCCACCGTGCCGCGCAGCAGCGTGGCGTAATGGCCGCTCATCGGGGCGACGATCAGCAGGCGCGGACGGTCGGCAGGCGTGCCCTCGACGCGGAAGCGGAGGAGATCGCCGAAGGGGCGCTTCAACACTGTCGATTGCACCACGGCATGGGGCTTGCCGTCGATGGGGACTTCGGTGATCCCGAATTCGGGCTTGCCGTAATGCGCGGTGGCATGGGCGAAGACATCGAGCGCGCTCGCCGCCAGCGGGCCGAGGCCGGTGTAGCGCATCGGATTGGCGGGGTTGGCCAGCATCCCGGCGCTGATCGAGGCCAGCGCGCTGGCGCTGTTCATCCAGCTGCGCTGGAGCTCATAGGCATGATAAAGCATCGATTTCCTTCATGCGACGAACGGTCTGGCGCCTTATCCCCTCGGCACCTTGCGGCCACAAATGCGCCTTTGAACGCCATTGTGCAATGCACAATTGTATACAGCGGAGTGCCCGCGGCCGGGCGCGCGCCGCTTTTTGCACGTGAAATCCGCGCGCCATCGGGCTAGAGGCCAGCGACCATGCACGCCGAAACCCAGCCGCGCGATCCTTCCGCCACGCCCAATGTCGAGGAAACCTCCGTTGCGGAGGCGGAAGAGGCTGCGCCCAAATCGCGCTCGCTCGCGCCCTTGCGGATGGTGTTCCGCACGGCACTGCAATACCCCCGCCAGATCGCCTATGCCCTGACCGCGCTGGTCGTCACCTCGCTGGCGACGCTGGCCATTCCCTACCGCTTCAAAGTGATCGTCGACGAGGGCTTTTCGGGCGCATCCAGCGCCAGCGACATCGGTCACGCCTTCCAGTATCTGCTGATGATCGTCGTGGTGCTCGGTATCGGCACCGCCTTCCGCTTCTATTTCGTCAGCTGGCTGGGGGAGCGCGTGGTCGCCGATATCCGCCTGCGGGTGCAGGAAAACCTGCTGCGCCTTTCGCCGGGGTTCTACGAGGTCAACAGCCCCAAGGAAATCTCCGGCCGCATGACCAGCGACACCGCGGTGATCGAGAACGTGGTCGGCACCACCGTCTCGGTTGCCCTGCGCAACACGCTGACCGGCATCGGCGGCATCGCCATGCTGTTCTACCTCGCGCCCACGCTGACGCTGGGGCTGCTGGTGGCGATCCCGCTGGTGGTGGTGCCGATCGTGGTGTTCGGCCGCCGTATCCGCGCGGTCTCGCGCTCCAGCCAGGATCGCATCGCCGATGTGGGCGCCTATGTGACCGAGGTTCTCTCGGCGATGAAGATCGTCCAGAGCTTCGGGCAGGAACGCCGCGAGAGCGAGCGGTTTGCGGGCGTGGTGGAAAACACCTTCGACACCGCCAAGCGCCGCATTCTGCTGCGTGCGGTGATGACATCGGTGGTGATCGTGCTGATCTTCGGGGCGATGACGCTGGTGATGTGGCGCGGCGCGCTGGCCGTGGCGGCGGGCGAGATCACAGGCGGCACCATTGCCGCCTTCGTGCTGGTCGGCGGCCTTGTGGCGGGCGCATTCGGCGCGTTGACCGAAGTCTATGGCGATCTGCTGCGCGGGGCTGGCGCGGCGAGCCGGCTGGCGGAACTGCTCGAAGCCCGCCCCGACATCGCGCCGCCTGCCCGCCCCGAACGCCTGCCGGAACCGGCGCGCGGCAGCCT
>JAIEOM010000021.1 GCA_019750455.1 Sphingomonadales bacterium
TCGCCCGCATTGCGCTCCACCGTCAGGTCGGTCGGCGGGGTGCGGCCACCTTCGACGCCCTTGACCACGCGCAGCCACAGCGACTGGCCAAGGTGCGAACGGGTCGGATCGGGTTTGGCCCAGAACTCGGGGCCGACGAGGTAGATCGCATCGCCTTCGTTCTTGAAGTGCATGGTCATCATCTTCGACAGGTCGGTGATGATGCCCACGCCGCCGATGGCCGGGGTGGGGAGGATCGCCGAGCCGCCGCCGGTCGCCTTGCTTTCATTGTAAAGGCTGACGTTCCCCGACACGATCGGGAAATCGAGCGCCCGGCAGGCGTCGCCCATGCCGTCCAGCGCGTGGACGATCTGCGCCATGATCTCGGGGCGCTGCGGGTTGGCGAAGTTGAGGCAATTGGTCACCGCCAGCGGCCGCGCACCTACTGCGCACAGGTTGCGATAGGCCTCGGCAATCGCCTGCTTGCCGCCCTCATAGGGGTCGGCGAAGACATAGCGCGGGGTGCAATCGGTGGTGATGGCGAGCGCCTTGCCCGTGCCGTGGACCCGCACCACGCCGGCATCGCCGCCGGTCTGGAGCGTGTCGGCACCGACCTGCGAATCATACTGCTCGGCAATCCAGCGGCGCGAGGCAAGGTCGGGGGATGACATCAGCTTGACGAGGTCTCCCGCCACATCATCCGTCGACGGCACTTCGCCCAAGGGCTTCACGCCCGCCCATGCCGCATATTCCTCCTTGGAGAGGTAGGGGCGGTCATAGAGGGGGGCTTCGTCGGCAAGCGGGGCGAGGGGGATGTCGCACACCACTTCGCCATTGAATTCGAGCACCATGTGGCCGGTGTCGGTGACTTCGCCGATCACCGCGAAATCGAGCTCCCACTTGCGGAAGATCGCCTCGGCCATCGCTTCCTTGCCGGGCTTGAGCACCATGAGCATCCGCTCCTGGCTTTCCGAGAGCATCATCTCGTAGGGGGTCATGCCGGTCTCGCGGCAGGGAACCTTGTTCATGTCGAGCCGGATGCCTGCTCCGCCCTTGGACGCCATTTCCACCGACGACGAGGTCAAACCTGCCGCGCCCATGTCCTGAATGGCGACAATCGCATCGGTCGCCATCAGTTCGAGACAGGCTTCGATCAGCAGCTTTTCGGTGAAGGGATCGCCGACCTGCACGGTGGGGCGCTTGGCTTCGGCATCCTCGCCGAAATCGGCGCTCGCCATCGTGGCGCCGTGGATGCCGTCACGCCCGGTCTTGCTCCCGACATAAACGATCGGGTTCCCGAGGCCGGTGGCGGCGCTGTAGAAAATCTTGTCCTGATCGGCGACGCCCACAGTCATAGCGTTGACGAGGATGTTGCCATCATAGGCCGGGTGGAAATTCGTTTCGCCCGCAACCGTCGGCACGCCCACGCAGTTGCCGTAGCCGCCGATCCCTGCGACCACGCCCTGCACGAGGTGCTTCATCTTGGGGTGCTCGGGCCGCCCGAAACGCAACGCGTTGGCATTCGCCATCGGACGCGCACCCATCGTGAACACATCGCGCAGGATGCCGCCCACGCCCGTCGCCGCGCCCTGATAGGGCTCGATGTAGGAGGGGTGGTTGTGGCTCTCCATCTTGAAGATCGCCGCCTGCCCGTCACCGATATCGATCACGCCCGCATTCTCGCCCGGGCCGCAGATCACCCACGGAGCCTCGGTCGGCAGCTTCTTGAGGTGGATGCGCGAGGACTTGTAGCTGCAATGCTCCGACCACATCACCGAGAAGATGCCAAGCTCCACAAGGTTCGGCTCGCGGCCCAGCGCGGCAAGAACGCGCTCGTATTCCTCGGGAGAAAGGCCGTGCTGTTCGACGATTTCGGGGGTGATGGTGGTCATAAGAGGGACTCCTTGCGCGAGGCCCCTAGATCACATGCCCCGCGAGGCCAAGCCGCCGCGTTTCCTGAACCAGCGATTCTCCCCGACCCACGCTGCCAGCGCGGTCAGGATCGCGAAAGCGACCAGCGCCTGCACGTAGAGGAAGGGGCCCGCGGTTTCGGGATGCGGGCCGAACCAGTTGACCAGCTGGAACATCAGCATCACGCCCGCCAGCACCAGCGGCGGTCCTGCCGGTCCGCGTGTGCGGCGCAGGTAGAAGGCGAGCGCGGCCCCGATCAGCCCCAGCTCCAGTGGGATCGCCAGCCACGGCAGGTTCCACAGGCCAAGGCCCAGCTTGGGCGGGGTGCCGTCCAGCGTCAGATCAGGGACATGGACGAGGAAATCGAGCAGCCAGTGCGACAGCACCACCAACCCGGCCAGCGCGCCCATTCTCAGACTGCGCTCGTAGACGGCGACCACACCGAAAAAGGCGACTGCCCAGATCGCGGCACCCAACAGGCTGTGGGTGTAGGGCATGTGGTAGAGATCGAAGGGCACCATAACGCTAGCCGCCGGGTCGATGCGCATCGCTTCCGCCCCGAACAGGGCGAGGGTGAAGAACCCCCAGTCGACCAGCTGTGCTGCCACGAACATCGCGCCCAGTCGCGGCCGTTCGGGCGTGACGGCTGCGGCGATGAAGGCAGGTGCGAAGTGTCCGATGAACATGGCTGCCGCGGCGCTCTCGGGATCAGCCGGCGACGGGCGGGGTGGCGGGCGCGAACTTGAGCACCGCCCAGCAGGCGATGGAGCTTGCCGCGCCGGTCACGAAGGCGCCCCACAGGATATCGAGCACGGAAACATGTGTCGCCCACACCTTCAACACCGCCTGGCTGGTGAGATCGAACGTCGCATAGCACAGTGCGCCCAGCAGGATGCCGTTGAGCATCGCTGCCTGCACGCCGCCGCCGGTCAGGCCGGGCTTGATCGCGAACCAGCAGATGCCGGCGATGTAGATGAGGTAAAAGGCCACGGCCGCACCGGCATTGAACTTCGCAGCCATGATCTCGCCGATCACCGGCTTGTAGAGATTGACCGAGGCCCAGCGCAGCCACACCACGTCAAGCGCGAGGAACGACACGGCGGCCACGCCATAGGCGATGATCCACTTGAGCAGCATGATTGCGATTATCCTGTGTTGGTTGAACCCGCCCTTGGCCGTGCAGCCTTGACCGCACCGCTGCGCCCCGTCAATGCTCGTGGGCATGGACGAGGGCACTTCATCACCCGCTGCGGCGGGGCAAGATATCGCAGGCATGAGCTTCGAACAGTCGCTGGCGGCGCTTGAGGCCATCGTGCAACAGCTGGAACGCGGCGATGTGCCGCTTGACCAGTCGATCAGCCTTTACGAACGCGGCGAGGCCCTGCGTGCGGCATGCCAGCAGCGGCTCGATGCGGCGCAGGCGCGGATCGAGCGGATCGTTACCGCCGCCGATGGCCGTGCCACCGGCACGCGCCCCTTCGATACGGAAGGTTGAGCGCGATGCTGGCCGAAACGCATGGCACCTTGCTGGGCGAGGCGATCCGGAACATCCAGACAGAGATCGACTCGGTCTTCGATGCGCTGCTCCCCGTTCCCGACGATACCAGCGCCCGTCTGGTCGAGGCGATGCGTTACGCCACGATCGGGGGCGGCAAGCGGGTGCGGCCGCTGCTGGTGTGCAGCACCGCCGCGCTGTTCGGCGTGTCGCGCGATGCAGCGCTGCGCGCAGGCGCGGCGATCGAGGCGATCCATGTCTATTCGCTTATCCATGATGATCTGCCGTGCATGGACAATGACGATCTGCGCCACGGCAAGCCCACGCTGCACAAGGCCTATGACGAGGCGACCGCGGTGCTGGCGGGCGACGCGCTCCACGCGCTGGCATTCGAGATACTCGCCGATGATGCCACCTCCGAAGACCCTTTCACCCGTTCGGAGCTGATCCTGACCCTCGGGCAGGCCTCGGGCATGAGCGGCATGGCCGGCGGCCAGATGATGGACATGGTCGCGGACGAGGAAGGCGTGGTCTACGATCTTCAGGCGATCACCAAGCTCCAGCAATTGAAGACCGGCGCGCTGCTCGCCGCCGCGGTCGAGATGGGGGCGATCCTCGGCAAGGTGCCGCCGCAGGGCCGCACGCACCTGCGTGCCTATGCCCGCGACATCGGCCTCGCCTTCCAGATCGCCGATGACCTGCTCGATGTCGAAGGCGATATCGAAAAGGCCGGCAAGGCGCTGCGCAAGGACAACGAACAGGGCAAGCAGACCTTCGTCACGTTGCTCGGCGTCGATCGTGCCCGCGAACAGGCGCGTGCGCTGGTGGATCAGGCAATCCAGCGGCTCGCCTCGCATGGGCCCGAGGCCGATGTGCTGCGCGCGCTCGCCCGCTACATCGTCGAACGCGACCACTGAGAATCGCGGCGCAGGAGAGGATACCAGCCATGACCCGCCGAATCGGGATCTATCCCGGCACCTTCGATCCCATCACGCTTGGCCATGCCGATATCATCCGGCGCGGCTCCAAGCTGGTCGATCACCTGATCATCGGCGTGACCACCAACATCGCCAAGAGCCCGATGTTCTCGGACCCCGAACGCATCGCCATGGTCGAGCGCGAGGTCGCCAGCCTCGGCCTGTCAAATGTCGAGGTGGTCGGCTTCAACGCGCTGCTGGTCGATTTTGCCGACGCGCAAGGGGCCTCGGTGGTGATCCGCGGCATCCGCGGCGTGACCGACTTCGAATACGAGTATCAGCTCACGGGCATGAACCGGCAACTCAATGACAAGGTCGAGACGCTCTTCCTGATGGCCGATGTCAGCCTGCAGCCGATTGCCAGCCGGTTGGTAAAGGAGATCGCGCTCTATGGCGGCGATATCGCCAAGTTCGTCAGCCCGGCGGTGTGCGCGGACGTGGTCGATCGGGTGCGCCAGCAGGGCCGCAAGGGCGGCGGCTGAGGCGCGCTCTCCTTAACCGTGCCGCTTCATTCATTGCAGTGTCAGACCGGCGGGGCTACACGCCCTTTCCAAATCCGGATGGAACCATGATCACAGCCAAGTTTGCCACTGCCTTCGCCGCTCTCGCTCTGCTGGCCGCCCCCGGCGCCGCCTTTGCCCAGAAGCAGAAGGACGACACCCCGCCCGTGGCTTTCGGCGACAATGCCGAGAAGCCTGAGAAGGACGAGGAGGCAGCACCCGCCGCCCCCAAGACTTACGCGCCGATCAATTACGATACCACCGTCGACCCTGAGAATATCTGGGTGCTCGATCTGTCGAACGGCCAGCGCGTCAAGATCCGGCTGATGGCCGAATGGGCCCCGGGCCATGTCGAACGCGTCAAGACCCTGACCCGCGCCGGGTTCTACGATGGCGTGGTGTTCCACCGCGTGATCGACGGCTTCATGGCGCAGGGCGGCGATCCGACCGGCACGGGGCAGGGCGGCAGCGAGCTTCCCGATCTCAAGGCCGAATTCAACCCGATGCCGCATGTGCGCGGCACCCTGTCAATGGCCCGCGCCGCCGATGATGACAGCGCCAACAGCCAGTTCTTCATCGTCTTCTATCCGCGCTTCAGCCTCGACAAGAAGTACACCAACTTCGGCCGCGTGATCGAGAACATGGAAGGTGTCGACGCGATCACCCGCGGCGAGCCGCCGCAGAGCCCGACCTATATTGTCCAGGCCTCGATCGCGGCAGACAACAAGGCCCCGCCGCCGCCGCCTGCTGCGGCCGATGATACGGCAGTGACGGCCGACATGCTGAGCGCCCCGCTTCCGGGCACCTAAGTCCCTTTCATCGCAGCCGCGTTGCCGCTAGGGGCGCGCGCGATGAAAGTTGACCTCTTCGATTTCGAGCTTCCGCCCGAGCGCATTGCGCTTCGTCCCGTGCGCCCGCGCGATGCAGCGCGGATGCTGGTGGTGCGCGGGGATGATGCCCCGTTCGAGGATGCCGGTGTGCGCGATCTACCGCGGTTGTTGAAGGCGGGCGACGTGCTCGTTTTCAACGATACCCGCGTGATCCCCGCACAGCTCGAAGGCCGCCGCGCGGATGGAGAGGCCAGGATCGGGGCGACGCTCCACAAGCGGATCGACCTGCGCCGCTGGCAGGCGTTCCTGAAGAACGCCAAGCGGGTGAAGATCGGCGACCAGCTGGTGTTCGGCGGCGGTGTCACCGCGCTGGCCGAAGAGCGCCACGCGGACGGTTCTCTCACCCTGTTCTTCGAAGGTGAAGAGCCTGTCGAAGTCCTGCTCGACCGTGCCGGCACCATGCCCCTGCCGCCCTACATCGCCAGCAAGCGGGGCGTGGATGCGCAGGACCTCGAAGACTATCAGACGATGTTCGCGCGCGAGGAAGGGGCGGTTGCCGCGCCCACCGCCTCGCTGCATTTCACGCAGCGCCTGGTCGACGCGATCGACGCCGCGGGCATTGGCCGCGCCACGCTGACGCTGCATGTCGGGGCGGGGACCTTCCTGCCCGTGAAGGCCGAGGATACCGACGATCACCAGATGCATGCCGAATTCGGCCGCATTCCGCAGGAGACCGCCGACCGGCTGAACGCGGCGCGCGCGGCGGGAGGCCGGATCATCGCAGTCGGCACCACGGTGCTGCGCCTGCTCGAAAGCGCGGTGGATGAAAACGGCGTGATCCAGCCCTTCGCCGGAGACACCGCGATCTTCATCACACCCGGCTACAAGCTGAAGGCGGTGGACGGGTTGATGACAAATTTCCACCTGCCCAAATCGACCCTGATGATGCTGGTCAGCGCGCTGATGGGGCGCGAGCGGATGATGGCGGCGTACGAACATGCCATTGCCAATGAGTACCGCTTCTATTCCTATGGTGACTCCTCGCTGCTGCTTCCGTAACCCGGAGGCATGCAAGAACCCATCCTCTCGATCCGCGGGCTCACCAAGACCTATCGGGGCGGCCCGCGCGCGCTCGACAATGTGGATCTGGATATCCGCAAGGGCGAGATTTTCGCGCTGCTCGGGCCCAACGGCGCGGGCAAGACCACGCTGATCGGCGCGGTGTGCGGGCTGGTCCGGCCTTCGGGCGGGACGATCACCGCCTTCGGGCAGGACCTCGCGAAAGATTGGCGCAAGGCCCGCGCGCGCATCGGGCTGGTGCCACAGGAACTTGCCACCGACATGTTCGAGACGGTGTGGCGCGCGGTCGCCTATTCGCAAGGGCTGTTCGGCAAACCCTATGATCCCGCGCGTCTGGAAGAGATCCTGCGCAGCCTCTCCCTGTGGGACAAGAAGGACGCCCAGATCCGGGCCCTGTCAGGCGGCATGAAGCGCCGCGTGCTGATCGCCAAGGCGCTGGCACACGAGCCGGAACTGCTGTTTCTCGATGAGCCCACGGCGGGCGTGGACGTGGAACTGCGCAAGGATATGTGGCAGCAAATCGCCGCCCTGAAGCAGCGCGGCGTCACCATCATCCTCACCACCCACTATATCGAAGAGGCCGAGGAAATGGCCGACCGCGTCGGCATCATCCAGCGCGGGCGCATCCGCATGGTCGATGAAAAGCGCGCGATGATGGAGCGCCTCGGCACCACCGAAGCGGTGATCGACCTCGCCGCGCCGCTGGCGGAAGTCCCGGCTGCGCTGGCAGCCTTCGCGCTGGAACTCTCGGAGGGCGGCACGCGGCTCACCTATCGCGGCGGGAACGGGGAAGGGCGGGGGCGTGCCGAGGTGGCGCAGCTCACGCAGGCGCTGACCCGCGCCGGGATCGCCTTCACCAGCCTCGACATTCACGACAGCTCGCTGGAGGACATCTTCGTCGGCCTGCTGGGCGAGAAGGAGGCCGCGTGATGCATTTCAATCTCCGCAGTGCCTACGCCATCTACAAGCGCGAGATGGCCCGCGCCTTCCGCACCGCCTTCCAGTCGATCCTGTCGCCGGTGCTGACCACCTCGCTCTATTTCGTGGTGTTCGGATCGGTGATCGGGGCGCGGATGGAGCCGGTGGACGGCGTGCCCTACGGCGCCTTCATCATCCCCGGTCTGCTGATGCTCACCCTGCTGGGCGAGACCACCAGCAATGCCAGCTTCGGCATCTACATGCCGCGCTTTACCGGCACGATCTACGAACTGCTCTCGGCCCCCGTGGGCGTGGCCGAGACGCTTGCGGGCTTCGTCGGAGCGGCGGCCACCAAGGGTCTGATCCTTGCCGCAATCATCCTCGGCACGGCGCGGCTTTTCGTCGATTACGAGATCGCCCATCCGCTGCTGGCCGCAGTCTACATCATGCTGGTGGCATCGAGCTTTGCGCTGTTCGGCTTCATCCTCGGCATCTGGGCGGATTCCTTCGAGAAGCTCGGCATCATCCCGATGCTGATCCTGACCCCGCTGACCTTTCTGGGCGGCACCTTCTATTCGATCCGCGATCTGCCCGCCCCGTGGGACGCGATCGCGCTTGCCAACCCCATTGCCTTTCTGGTGAGCGGGCTGCGCTATTCCTTCTACGGCGTGTCGGATGTGCCCATCGGCGTGTCGCTGGGCCTGACCCTGGGGTTCCTGACGGTCTGCACAATCATCATTGCCGTGATTTTCCGGACCGGATGGCGGCTCCGGGAGTAATCCATGTTTGTAACCATATGTCGTTCGGCAAACCTTTTGCACCGCCAATCCGACATTAACGCACACGCTTAGCTTTGTTCATTTCGCAGACAAGCGCTGCTTCCTAGCCCCCTGTCCGACGTCGCACCTCCCGCGGCGGTTCAATAAGGACGGAAAAACTATGAAAAGGCTCGTCTTCACTTCGCTTGCGGCAGCCGGTGCGCTTGCGCTCCCCGCCGCTGCCCAGGCGCAGGACACCACCAAGCCCGACATCACCATCGGTGCCTCGGTCGGCATGCACGATCTCGGCGTCGATCTCGGCGATCTGGACGCCGACGATGGCGAGTTCGATGATTTCAACATCGATGACAGCGCCGAAATCTACGGCGGCTTCGTCGCGGCGGATTTCCCGCTCGGCGAGAGCCTGTTCGCAGGCGTCGAGGGCAACTTCCACTTCGGTAGCGGCCCGATCGAATCCGAATATGGTGCTGCGGCCCGCCTTGGCGTCAAGACCGAGGGCGGCACCAAGATCTATGCGCGCGGCGGCTACCAGTGGGTCGACCTCGATCTGGAAGACCTGACCGGTGTCAGCGAGGATTTCCTCGATGAAAACGACATCGACGTGAAGGATGTGGGTGGCGATTACCTGCTCGGTCTGGGCGTGGAAGTGCCGGTGAGTTCGGTGGTGCTGCGCGCCAACGTTGACACCATCGCCTTCGATACCCTGCGCGGAACCGTGGGCGTCGGCTTCAAGTTCTGACGCACACCAATACGCCGGAGGGCCCATAACCGGCCCTCCGGCCATCTTCCCCGGTCGATGCGGGCTGGTCGTTGGTCGGCGTGATTATGCCGATGAACGGACATGAACGAAAACTTGTCTGTTCATTCATTGCGCAGCAAGTGACGGATTCCTAATTGCTTCCCATCCCGCCGCACCCCCTGCGGCAGGGTCAAGCAAAGGAAAAATCCTCATGAACAAGATCGCATTCACCACGCTCGCAGCGATCGGCGCGATGGCTCTCCCCGCCGCCGCTCAGGCGCAGAACAACGACCCGAAGGTCGAAACCTATGTCGGTGTGACCGCGGGTATCCACGATCTCGGCATCGGCCTGCCCGATGATGATGGCGGCATCTACGGCGTGGTCGCCGGTGTCGATGTGCCGGTCGGCAACACGCTCTTCGTCGGTGCCGAAGGTAACTACAACATCGGCGACGGCGCGATCGACAGCGAATACGGCATCGCCGCCCGCGCCGGTGTGCGCGTTGGCGACAGCGCCAAGGTCTATGTCCGCGGCGGTTTCCAGGAGGTTGATTTCAACCTGAGCCGCTTCGTGACCCCCGCCGTGGTCGGTCTTGACGACACCGACGGCGATTACCTCGTGGGTGCCGGCGTCGAATTCGGTCTCGGTGACAGCCCGATCGCGTTCCGCGCCGGGATCGACACCATCGCCTTCGATTCGACCCGCGCAACCGTGGGTGTGCTCTACAAGTTCTAAGCTTTCCGCTTAGGCTGACTTGCGAAGGGGCAGGGGATACGAGGCACGTTTCCCTGCCCCTTTTGCATGGGCGTGACAGCGCCGCGAGGGGGCGCTAGGGCGGCCCCGCAATGACCGCTCCCCGCTTCCAATTCACCCTTCATGCCACCAGCGGCAAGGCGCGCACCGGCACGATTGCCATGCAGCGCGGGGAAATCCGCACGCCCGCCTTCATGCCCGTGGGCACCGCCGCCACGGTCAAGGCGATGAAGCCCGAGGCCGTGCGTCAGACGGGCGCCGACATCATCCTCGGCAATACCTATCACCTGATGCTGCGCCCCGGCGCCGAACGCGTCGCGCGGCTTGGCGGCCTGCACAAGTTCATGAACTGGCAACGCCCGATCCTGACCGACAGCGGCGGCTATCAGGTGATGAGCCTTTCCGAACTGCGCAAGCTGACCGAACAGGGAGTGGAATTCCGCAGCCACCTCGATGGCAGCAAGCATATGCTCACCCCCGAACGGAGCATGGAAATCCAGCGGCTGCTCGGCTCTGACATCGTCATGGCCTTCGACGAATGCCCCCGCGCCGATCGCCCGCGAGACGAGATCGCCGCTTCGATGGACCTCTCGATGCGCTGGGCAAGACGCAGCCGCGAGGGCTTTGACGTCGGCGAGGAACACGCCGCTCGCGCCGCGCTGTTCGGCATCCAGCAGGGCGCGCTGCATGAAGACCTGCGCCGGATCAGCGCCGACAAGCTCACCGATATCGGCTTCGATGGCTATGCGGTCGGCGGGCTTGCCGTGGGCGAGGGGCAGGAGGCCATGTTCGGCGTGCTCGATTATGCCCCCGACATGCTCCCCGTTGACCGCCCCCGTTACCTGATGGGTGTGGGCAAACCCGATGACCTCGTCGGCGCGGTGGAGCGCGGGATCGACATGTTCGATTGCGTGCTGCCGACCCGCTCAGGCCGCAACGGGCAGGCCTTCACCTGGAACGGGCCGCTCAATCTGAGGAACGCCCGCTTCGCCGAGGACACCGGGCCACTGGACGAACGGTGCCAGTGCCCCGTCTGCACCACCTATTCGCGCGCCTATATCCACCACCTCGTGAAGTCGGGCGAAATGCTCGGCGCGATGCTGGTGACCGAGCACAATCTCAGCTTCTATCAGGCCTTGATGCAGGGGATGCGGGATGCCATTGCGGGCGGGCGCTTTGCCGATTTCGCCGCCACATTCCGGCGCGATTACCTTGGAAGTTCCGTTTGATGCCCGAGCATGCCCCCAAAGACCCTGAACTCTGCCAGACCATGGTCGAGGTGCGCGAAGGCGTCGATGCGCTCGACCGCGAGCTGGTGGCGCTGCTGGCGAAGCGGTTCGGCTACATGCGCGCCGCCGCCCGGATCAAGCCGTCGCGCGATGCCGTGCGCGATGAGGGGCGCAAGGCCAGCGTCATCGCCGCAGCCGTGGCCGAGGCGGAGTCGCAGGGCATCCCGGGCGATGTCGTTGCCGATATCTGGGAACGGCTTGTGGAAGGCTCGATCGCCTACGAGTTCGGCGAGTGGGACCGGATCCGCGCCTAGGCCTGCTTGCCGGCGAGGAATCGCTCCAGCCTCGGCTCCTTGCGTGACGGATCGGCCTGGCGCACGCTTTGTGCGAGCGCGCGCACCTTCGCTTCCCACTTCGCGCCCTTGCGCTCGGCCCCGCCGAACTTGACCTGACCGAGCGGCAGGATGCGCACTGGCTTGAACCCCGCAAAGCCGAGCACCTGCTTCTTCCAGCGATGGATCAGCGCATTGCCATAGGCGAGCCGCAGGAAGAACGGCGGCGTGTCCATGGTGACGATCACATCCGCAGACCGCCCCGCCATGTTGCGATCCCACCACGTGTCGTTCTCGTG
>JAIEOM010000272.1 GCA_019750455.1 Sphingomonadales bacterium
TCACCTATGATCCCGCCGTGGTCCGTTACGACCAGTTGCTGCGCATCTTCTTCTCGGTGGTCGCCGATCCGACGCTGAAGAACCGGCAGGGGCCGGACGTGGGCACGCAGTACCGCGCCGCGATCGTGCCGATGAATGCGGAGCAGGGCGCGGTCGCCAAGGCCTATCTCGCCCAGATGGCCAGGTCCGGCGTGTGGAAGAAACCGATCGTCACCGGAATCGAAAGCTACAAGGCGTTCTATCCGGCGGAGAACTATCACCAGGACTTCATGCTGAAGAACCCAAAGCACGGTTATATCCGCCGCTGGGACGCACCCAAGGTTGCGGTGCTGAAGACGATGTTCCCGGCGCATTACCGGGCCAGCTTCCTCAAGGACGGCGGGTAAGCGATAGTCCCGTCCGCAGTGGCTCGTGGCACTGGCGCTTGCCGACTTGCCTTATTATATTGGAAGACATGGGACAGCACGCACACAGCCATAGCGAACTTGCCGGTGCAGAACTCGTGGCCGAGGCAGCGCGCGCACTGGTCGCCTCCGGAGAACAATGGACCTCGATGCGCGAGGCGGTATTCGCGGAGCTGGCGCGGCACGACCGCCCGGTTTCGGCCTACGACATCGCCGACAATCTCTCGGCGGCACGCGGCAAGCGGGTCGCGCCCAACTCGGTATACCGCATCCTCGACGTGTTCGTGGCGAGCAATCTCGCCATGCGCGTGGAAAGCGCCAACGCCTATCTCGCCAACACCCACCCGGGCTGCGCGCATGATTGCATCTTCCTGGTCTGCGACGAATGCGGGGAAGCCGCCCATGTCGATGACGAGGACGTGAGCCGCGCCGTGCGCGCCATCGCCGCAGGCCGCGGCTTCAAGGCGGAGCGTCCGGTGCTTGAGATCCGCGGGCTTTGCAAGGGGTGTGCGTAACCTTTGCCACCCGCCCCGGACCTGATCTGGGACCCGGCTTTCTTTTGAAGCTTGCGTCCTTGCAAAAGGGAGCGGGGTACCCGGGCGGGGTAACTTTCCGCGTTTGATCTGCCTCAACCCTTGATCGACACACCCGAATTACGGGTGTAAGGCTGGAGGTCATGACACAACCGCCTTACACTCCGCTGCTCGATCAGGTTGACACTCCCGACGATCTGCGCCGCCTCAAGCCTGACCAGCTCCGCCAGCTTGCCGACGAACTGCGCGCCGAAATGATCGACGCGGTGAGCGTCAGCGGCGGGCACCTTGGCTCCGGCCTCGGCGTGGTCGAACTGACCGTCGCGATCCACTATGTTTTCAACACGCCCGAGGACAAGCTGGTCTGGGACGTGGGGCACCAGTGCTACCCGCACAAGATCATCACCGGGCGGCGCGACCGGATTCGCACGCTGCGCCAGGGCGGGGGCCTGTCGGGCTTCACCAAGCGGTCGGAGAGCGAATACGATCCCTTCGGCGCGGCGCACTCCTCGACCTCGATCTCGGCGGCGCTGGGCTTTGCCATCGCCAACAAGCTTCAGGGCAAGGCGGGGCGCGGCATCGCAGTGATCGGTGACGGCTCGATGAGCGCGGGCATGGCCTACGAAGCGATGAACAACGCCGCGCAGGCGGGCAACCGGCTGATCGTGATCCTCAACGATAACGACATGTCAATCGCGCCGCCGGTGGGGGGCCTCTCGGCCTATCTCGCGCGGATGGTGTCCTCATCCGAATATCTCGGCATCCGCAGCCTTGCGAGCCGGACGATCCAGAAGATGAGCCGCCGTCTCCACGGTGCCATCGGCAAGGCCGAGGAATTCACCCGCGGCATGGTGACCGGCGGGACCCTGTTCGAGGAACTGGGCTTCTACTATGTCGGGCCCATCGACGGGCACAATCTCGATCACCTGCTGCCCGTGCTGGAGAACGTGCGCGACACCAGCGAAGGCCCGGTGCTGATCCATGTCGTGACCGAGAAGGGCAAGGGCTATGCCCCCGCCGAGAACTCGGCTGACAAGTACCACGGCGTGCCCAAGTTCAACGTCGTCACCGGCGAGAAGGCCAAGAGCAACCCCACCGCGCCCGCCTATCAGGACGTGTTCGGCCTGACGCTGGCGAAGCTCGCCGAGACGGACGAGCGCATCTGCGCGATCACCGCCGCCATGCCTTCGGGCACGGGCGTCGACAAGTTCGCCAAGGCGCATCCCACGCGCACCTTCGATGTCGGCATTGCCGAACAGCACGCGGTGACCTTCGCGGCAGGCTTGGCTGCCGAGGGGATGCGACCATTTGCCGCGATCTACTCCACCTTCCTCCAGCGCGCTTACGATCAGGTGGTACACGATGTGTGCATCCAGAACCTGCCGGTGCGCTTCGCCATCGACCGCGCAGGGCTGGTGGGTGCAGACGGGGCCACGCACGCTGGCTCGTTCGACATCACCTATCTCGCCACCCTGCCCAACATGGTCGTCATGGCCGCCGCCGACGAGGCCGAGCTGGTCCACATGACCTACACCGCCGCCGAGTATGACGAAGGCCCGATCGCCTTCCGCTACCCGCGCGGCAACGGCACCGGCGTTCCCATGCCCGAGGTTCCGGTAAAGCTCGAAATCGGCAAGGGCCGTCTGGTGCGCGAAGGCTCCAAGGTGGCGATCCTTTCGCTGGGCGCGCGCCTGACCGAAGCGCTGAAGGCGGCCGACACGCTGGAAGCCAAGGGGCTTTCCACCACCGTCGCCGACCTGCGCTTCGCCAAGCCTCTGGATGAAGACCTGATCGCCAAACTGATGCGCAGCCACGAAGTGATCGTGACGGTGGAGGAAGGCGCCATCGGCGGCCTCGGCGCGCATGTGCTGACCTTCGCGAGCGACACCGGCCTCACCGACAACGGCCTCAAGGTCCGCACCCTGCGCCTGCCCGATACCTTCATCGATCACGACGATCCGATGAAGCAGTATGACGAGGCCGGGCTGAACGCGCCGCAGATCGTCGACACGGTGCTGAAGGCGCTGAAGCACAACTCGGCGGGGATCGAGGCGGGCGAAGAGGCGCGGGCGTAAACCTCGACCCTTTCGTCATCCCCGCACAGGCGGGGGCGACGCGGGCATGGAGGACTGTTCGCTGGGGTCAGCGCGGCCGGGTGATCAGCAGGCTTTCAGGATTGGCGGGCGGTTCGACCGGGGCCACCGCTTCTTCCGCAGGGGCCGCAATACCAGCCGCAGCTGCTTCGGCCTTGAGCAATTCCAGCTCTTCCAGCCACATCCGGTCGCGTTCCGAGATCGGCTCGCCCTTCAGCTGGGCGATGTCCCGCCGCCGCTGGGCGAGGTAGGTTTCGCGGCGCAGGCGGTAGGGATCGTCGGAGTTGCGGATGCTGGCGATTTCCTCGTCGAACTCCAGCCGCTGATCGAGGCCGTTGACCACGAAATAGGTCGCCGCATAGGCGGGGCGGTTGAAGGGCTTGCCCACGGCGACCGGCAGCAACAGCTGATCGAGGGTGCTCCCCGCCAGATCGCGCACGCTGGTCGCGCCCGTCACCGGCAGGTAGAGATATGGCCCCGGCCCCACCCCGTAATAGCCCAGCGTGTTGGCAAAACCGTTGCGGCGATAAGGCAAGCCGGCGCGCTTTTCCGCCACATCGAACAGCCCGCCCACACCGACGGTGGTGTTGATCGCCAGCCGGCCCAGCGTTTCGAACGCCTTGCCGACCTTGCCCTGCAACAGGAAATTGAGCGCGACGCTCGGCTCGCCAAGATTCCTCACCACATTGCCCAGCCCGTCCCGGATCGGTTCCGGCAGGCCATCGCGATAGGCATAGGCGACCGGTTCAACCAGCGCCTGATCGACCGCCTGGGTGACGCGGTAACTCTCCTCGTTGATCGCCTCAACCGGATCGCTCTTGGGCGGGCCGACCTGCCCTTCGACGACGATTTCATTGGCCGCCTCCTCGCCCTCGGGCGGGGGTGCGGGGGCGCCTTCGGGGGGCGCGGCGTCCTGCACCGCGGCGAGGTTCCAGGCGAGCGGCAGCAGTTCGACAGCGGCGGGAGACGGAGCGGCCGTCGGGGCAAGCGGAACAGGCGGCAGCGGCACGGCAGCCAGAGCGGCGCTCAGCAGGGGTTGGGATGTGGCTAGAAGCGACAGGCTCGGCAAAATTCGTTCTCCGCTCAGCCCCTATCATTAGCGCACTGGCCGAAAGGGCTTGCTTGCCCTTGTCATGCCCCCCCTATACGCACGCTTAATAACCCACCCGATTGATACAAGGTTCCCCATGTCTGCAACGCCGCTGATCCGAATCGCCAAGGAAGGCCCCGTCACCATCCTCACGCTCGACCGGGCGGAGACCATGAACCCGCTGGGCGCACCGGGCGACGGGGACGAATTCGTGGCAGTCGCCAACGCCATCAACCGTGACCTGGAATGCCGCGTGGTGATCCTGACCGGCGCAGGCCGGGCGTTCAGCGCGGGCGGCGATGTGAAGGCGATGCGCGACAAGACCGGAACTTTCGGCGGCAGCACTCCGGCGATCTCCGATGGCTACCGCGACAACATCCACCAGATGCTGCGCGCGTTGTATGGCCTGCGCGTCCCCGTGATCGCGGCGGTCAACGGGCCCGCCATCGGCCTCGGCTGCGATGTCGCCTGCCTTGCCGATATCCGCATCGCTTCGGAAAGCGCCAAGTTCGGGGTGACCTTCCTCAAGCTCGGCATCATCCCCGGCGATGGCGGGACGTGGATCCTCCCTCGCGTGATCGGGATGAGCCGTGCGGCGGAGCTGTTCTACACCGGCGACGTGATCGACGCGGCCACGGCGAAGGACTGGGGTCTCGTCAGCCGCGTGGTGCCCGCCGAAGCCCTGATGGACGAAGCCCGCGCGCTGGCAGGCAAGATCGCGCTGCTCCCCCCGCATTCGCTGCGTCACACCAAGAACCTGCTGCGGCAGGGCCAGCAGACCAGCTACGACACCGCGCTGGAACTCGCCGCCAACACGCAGGCGATGATGCACACCACCGCCGACCATGCAGAAGGCATCGCCGCCCTGCTGGAAAAGCGCGCGGGCGTTTTCAGGGGCGAGTAGTCAGCCGATCCACTGCCACACGCCTGCCGGGATGCCGGCGCGCCACAGGTGGAGCCATTGGCCCGCCAGCCACAGCACGGTGCCCGCCACCAGCGGCACCGCGCCGACGCGCAGCAGCTGCCCGAAGCGTGGCCAGTAAGAAGTGCGGCTCGACCATTCGGCCCAAGCCTCGCCCATCTGCTTGGCCTTCTTGCCATCCTGCAACCGCGCGCCCACCAGCGCGAGGATTCCCATGGCAGCGGCGGTGATCATCGTCCGGATGCTCCAGAACAGCACCATGTGCGAGATCGCCCACAGCCCGATGGCCCACATCATCGGGTGACGGGTGACGCGGAACACGCCCCTGGGCTGGCTGCGGGCCTGCGCTTCGGCCATCGGGGTGGGCAGCGCCGGGTTGCCCATGAAGGACCCCGCCAGCAGCACCATCGCCACCCATGTCAGCGCCGTGGCGATGATCCATCCGGCCTCGCCCGAGCCGGGCAAGTCGGCGGGCGGCGCGGCGGTGAAGGCGAAATAGACCCACGCCAGCGTGGCAAAGCTGACCGCGGTATAGGCGAGGCTGAAGCCCTTTTCGCCCAAGGCCCGGACCATCGGCCCGCGCAGCGGATGCGACATGATGAAGTGCGAGCCCACGAAGGCGACATTCGCCTCCAGCAGAATGATCAGATCCCAATCCATGGTGTCTCCCCCGGTTGGCGGGAGACTAGCCGCCGATGCCGATCAGTTCCACCTTGAAAACCAGCGTCGCATTGGCGGGGATCGGCCCGCGCCCGATTGGCCCGTAGGCGAGGTCGGCGGGGATCGCGATTTCGATCGTCTCGCCCACGCCCATCTGCGGGATGGCGAGCTGCCAGCCCTTGACCAGCCGCCCGAGCGGGAAGGTCGCGGGCTGGCCGCGGGCATAGGAGCTGTCGAACACCGTCCCGTCGGTCAGCTTGCCCTCGTAATGGACGGTGACGACGTCGGAGACCTTGGGCTTCTCCTGCGCGGCGAGATACTTCACCCAGCGCCAGCGCACCCCGCCCTCGATGAAGTGCCAGCCATCCTGCGGCGTCAGGCCGAGGAGGTAGGCTTGCTGCTGGCTGAGCCAGGCGAGGCTCTGCGCGCGCGGATCGGGCGCAGGCTCGCTGTCCTGCGCCAGCGCGGCGGCAGGGGCGAGCAGCAGGGCGACGGCGAGCGCCGGGGCGAAGGTCTTCGAAGGCGTTTGCATCACCAGTCGTAAGCCTTGGGACGGTCGCTCTCGTCAAGGTCCTTGTAGCGGTCGCGCAGGCGGGTCTGGTGGTTGGTGAGGTCCTGCCGCACCCCGCCGATCCACACCTGCGTCGGCACCGAGCCGAGTTCGAGCGGATCGTCCGTCCACATCACCAAATCGCCCAACGCGCCGGGCTTCAGCACGCCCGCCTTGCCGCCCATTCCGCTGATCTCGGCCGGGACAGAGCTGATCGCAGCGAAAGCCTGACCCCAGCTCATGCCGGTTGCGCCGGGCATCTTGGTCAGCGCGACGAGGTTGCCCGCCACCTGTTGCAGGCGGCGCGGGTCCTGCAAGGTCGCGGCGTTGATCGCGACCTTCACCCCGGCCCGCGCAAGCCGCCCGGCGTTGGACTGGGTCGCGCCCAGCTGTTCGAAGGTTTCGGGCAGATCAATGAGCCCGTTGGCGATCACCGGCACGCCCGCGGCGGCGATGTCCTGCGCCACCAGCCAGCCTTCCGTGGCACCGACCAGCACCAGATCGAGCTTCGGATACTCGTTCTTCAGCGCCAGCACGGCGCGGATATCGGCCATGCGTTCGGCATCGACGTAGAGCTTCTGCTTGCCCGTCACCACCGGCACCAGCGCTTCCGCATCGAAGCGGCTGAGGAACACCTCGTCATCCTTGGCGATCTCGGTCGTTTCGGGAATGCCGCTCTTGCCGCCGGCAATCGCCTGCGCCTCGCGCAGGGCTGCGCGCAGCAGGGCATGGGCCGCCGGACGGCTGCCACCGGCCTGCGCCGCACCGCCTTCGCCAAGGCTGATCATCTGGAAGGCGCGGGGCTGCACGACAGGGTTGGCATCGCCATCCAGATCGATGATCGCGCCCTGCCCGCCGAAGATCGAGCCCGAGGGCCGCAGCGAGGTTGCCGCGCGGGTGATGCCCGCGGCCTTGTGGACAAGGATGTGCTGCGAAGTCGGATTGATCGCGGTCGATGCGTCCAGCGCCGCGCTGAACGGGGTGCCGCTGGCGGTGATGTCGTTGGTTTCGCTGACCGCCGAAACATCGGCAAGGCCGAGCGTCGTGACCGTGGCGAAGATGCCCGGAGTGACCCATGCGCCCTTGGCATCCACCGCCGTGCCGCCCGCAGGCGCACCGCTGGCCGGACCGGCATAGACGACCCTGCCGCCCTGCACGACCACGGTGCCGCCGCTGATCGGCTCGCTGCCGTCGCCGATGACGACACGGGCGTTGGTGATGGTCACATCCTGCGCCACGGCAGGGGCGGACAGCGCCAGCGCGCTTGCGGCAAGCGTGAGGAGCGTCTTCACTTCACATCTCCTTCACCGGGCTGGCCAAGCTCGAAATCGCTGACGGGCCTCGTCTTGGGGTTCATCGCATCGAACATCAGCGCGCCGTCGATCCACACCTTCTCGGGGCGGGAATAGACGCTCAGCGGATCGCCGTTCCACAGCACCACATCAGCCATCTTCCCGGTCTCGAGGCTGCCGGTCTTGTCGGCGATGCCCATGGCCTTGGCGGCATTGTAGGTGATCCACTGGATTACGGTCGCATCGGGAATGTCCATCCCCATGCGCAGCCCCGCCATCTGCGCCTTGCGCGCCTCCTGGTTGAGCCGCTGGATATCGTTCTGGTCGTCCGAGTGGATCACCACGCAGGCGCCCTCGCGCTGGAGGAAGGCGGCGTTTTCGAGGATCCCGTCGTAGCTTTCCATCTTGAAGCCGTACCAGTCGGCCCAGATCGCGCTGCACACGTCGTTCTCGCGCAGGAGATCGCCGATCTTGTAGGCTTCGACCGCATGGTGGAAGGCGGCGACCTTGTAGCCCATCTCCTTGGCCATATCGAGCACCAGCGCCATTTCATCGGCGCGGTAGCAGTGGTTCTGGATCAGGATCTCGCCCTTCAGAACGCCCACCAGCGTTTCCTTGGCAAGATCGCGCTTGGCCTTGGGGTCGTTGGCATAGTCGATCGCGGCGAGCCACGTTTCGCGGTTCACGGCGATGTTGCCCATGCGGGTCGAAGGCATCCGCCCGCGGTTGCCATAGACGCGCTTGGGGTTTTCACCGCAGGCCATCTTCATGCTGTAGGGCGCACCGGGGAACTTCATCCCCTGCATGGTGCGCGCGGGCACATTCTTGAGCGTGACCGAACGCCCGCCCATCAGGTTGGCCGAACCGGGGAGGATTTGCAGCGCCGTCACCCCGCCATTGGCGAGCGCGCGGCTGAAACCGGGGTCCTGCGGCCAGACCGAATGTTCGGCCCATACCTCGGGCGTGGTCGGGCTGGTCGCCTCGTTCCCATCCGAATGGGCGTCAACGCCGGGCGAGGGATAGTCGCCGAGGTGCGAGTGGATGTCGATGATGCCGGGGGTGACGAACTTGCCCGCCCCGTCGAACACCGCGATGTCGGCGGGGATCGGCGTGTCGGGGCCGCCGACCGCGGTGATCTTGCCGCCCGACATGAACACGACGCCGTTCTCGATCTTGCCGCCCTTGCCATCATAGACCGTCGCGCCGCGGATCGCGGTGGCGACATTGGGGAAGGGCTTGTAGGTCGAAGCGAACACCGGCTCGCCCGCCGGGGTGGCGACGAATTTCTTGTCGGATTGTTCCGATTTCGACGAGGCGCTGGCGGGCTTGGCCGAATCCCCGGTTGTCGAGCAGGCTGCTAGCGCCAGCGCGCTGGCAAGTGTGGCAGCCAGGGCAATCCGCCCGCGTGCGCTTCCATCTGCAAACATTCAAACCTCGCGTTGTTCCGTTTCTGCGTGTTGGAACGGAAAACGCGAGGTTTGTCCATGCCGTTGGACGAAATTGGTGTCCTCGGCTGTTTACTGTGCCGGGCGGATGCCGGCCTGCTGTGCCTCGGCATCGCCGAACACGCGCTCGGCCTCGGTGGCGGGCGTATCGTCCTGAAGCGTGTCGAGGTGCATCAGCTTCTTGATCAGCGGGCTGATCACCAGCACGCCGACACCGACCGCGATCGCGATCCAGCCGATCTGGCTGTAGACGTCGAGCACGACCTGCTTGCCCGCGCCCTCGCCCGAGGCCTTCTCCGAGCCAGTCGCCGCCGCGATCAGGCCGGCGGCGAAGTTGCCGGTGGCCGAGGCGAAGAACCAGGTGCCCATGATCAGCGATGCCATGTGCGCCGGGGCCAGACGGTTCATTGCCGAAAGGCCCACGGGGCTGAGGCACAGCTCGCCGGTGGTGTGGAGCAGGTAGATCAGGAAAATGAACAGAACGGGGGTCATGTCCCCCGTCGCTGCGCCTGCGACCAACACGAGGAAGCCCCCGCCCAGCTGCACCAGCGCAAGGCCGAACTTGGCCGGGGCCGAGGGCTCCAGCCCCTTGCGGCCCAGCCACGTCCACAGCGTCGCGAACAACGGGGCGAGCAGCACGATGTAGGCAGCGTTGATCGACTGGAAGGTTGATGCGGGCCACACGATGCCGAGGAATTCGCGGTCCACATAGCGGTCAGTGTAGAGGTTGAGAGAAGAGCCAGCCTGTTCGAACAGTGCCCAGAACAGGATCGAGCCGAGGATCAGGAACATCGCCGCAAAAATGCGGTCGCGGTCTTCATTCTTGCGGGTGGCCGCCTCGTACACCATCGCAAGCAACATTCCGATGCCACCTGCCGCAGCCACTTTAGCCATGCCGGAATTGCCCAGGCCGACCATCAGCATGGCGGCAATAGCAACCACTGACGACAGTCCGAAGAAACCGAGCGACGGCTTGGGAGCGTTGGCGAGCGAGCCGTAGGGAATTTGGTACGCTGCGATGTAGAGCACGTAACTCACCAGCGCGATGCCGAAGGTTCCAAGCAGGGTGCCCACGACAGCCTGATTCTGAACCATCCACCAAGCTGCAATCACGGCGGCAAGGCCAACAGCATAAAGGCCCCATTCGGTGCCCTTCTCGAGCGGCGCGGGGGGCTCGCCCCGGCCCAGCAGCAGCGGCTTGAAGCCGATGAAGACGATCAGGCCAAGCAGCATCCCCACGCCCGCCGCGCCGAAGCCGTAGGCCCAGCCATAGGTCTCGCCGAGATAGCCGCACAGCAGCGATCCGAGGAACGCGCCGAGGTTAATCCCCATGTAGAAGATCGTGTAGGCCCCGTCGCGCCGCACGTCGGTGCGCGGGTAGAGCTGCCCGACGATCACCGAGATGTTCGCCTTGAGGAAACCCGAGCCAACGATGATGAAGGCCAGCGCCAGCCAGAACAGGTTGAGCGCCGCCGGGTCCTGCCCTCCATTGCCTTCAAAGCCCATCAGGAAGTGCCCGAAGGTCAGCAGCACCGCGCCATAGGTCACGGCCTTGCGCTGTCCGAGATACTTGTCGGCGAGATAGCCGCCGAGCACCGGGGTGATGTAGACCAGCGCCGTGTACGCGCCGTAGATCACGCCGGCCTGTGCGTCACTGAACAGCCAGTGCTTGGTGAGGTAGAAGATCAGCAGCGCCCGCATGCCGTAGTAGGAGAAACGCTCCCACATCTCGGCGAAGAACAGGACGAACAGACCCTTGGGGTGGCCGAGGAAAGTCCCGGCGCTGTCTCCGTGCGGAAGCTCAGCTGTGGCCATGTAAGATAAAATCCCTGAAGTGCGCCCCTCCCGGGCGCGGTCCCATGGCAGGGCACCCTAGCGCCTGCCTCGCGCATGTGAAGCTTTTGTTGCGGATGAAACCTGATTGCATCCGCATCCTCCACTTCTTGACCGCATGGCTGTATTATGGCACTGACGCACCCATGAGCCCCAACCGTCCCGTCTATCTCAAGCTGCGTGACCAGATCGCCGCCGCGATCATCGACGGGGTCTATCCCGAAGGAGCGATGCTGCCGTCGGTGCGCGCGCTCGCGGCGGAGCAGGGGGCCAACCCGCTGACGGTCGCCAAGGCCTACCAGCAGTTCCAGAACGACGGGCTGGTCGAGGTGCAGCGCGGCGTCGGCATGTATGTTGTGCGCGGCGCGGCCGAGCGTCTGCGCAGCGCAGAGCGCGAGGCTTTTCTGCGCGAAGAATGGCCGGAAATCCGCAGCCGCATGGCGCGTCTGGGTCTCGACCCGGCGGACCTCGCGCCCGTTCCCTGAAAATTTCGCAACTTACATCTATGTAGGTTGCCCAAGGCCCCGCTTTGTGGCACTTTTGTATGCAATCGACAGGTCGGGATTGCATCTGCGCCCGCCCTGCGATTAAAGGGGGCGCCTCACGGGTCGGAGGCTTGTCAATAACGACGGGGGAACCCGCATAGCGGCGTCAGTGCGGTCGGGCCGTGCTGGCTGTCGGGAGATCGGCATGATCAGATCCGAACTGTTGCAGGAACTGCACAAGGACAACCCAGACCTGCGCGCTGACGAAGTCGAGCAGGTGGTGGACATTTTCTTCGATGAAATCGCCCAGCGGCTGGCCGAAGGCGGCCGGGTGGAACTGCGCGGTTTCGGCGCATTCTCGACCCGCGAGCGGGAGGCCCGCAGCGGTCGCAACCCGCGCACCGGCGAAACGGTGGACGTGCCGGAAAAGCGCGTGCCCTATTTCAAGGCCGGCAAGGAAATCCGCGAGCGCCTTAATAAATAAGGGGGCGCTTCCGCGCCCCCTCCTCGGCGAGTCTCAGGCGCTGCGCGCCTGATCGCCTGCGGCTCACGCGCGTGCTCTCGCGGCCGCCGCGCGACCGTACCACTGCTCCCTTCGCCTTTCGCGTTTGGCGCTGATCGACCCTGAAAGGGCCGCAAGGGCGACCGCCCGCCCGCAAGTGCTCGGTCCCGCAGGGATCGAAACGCACCGAGGACGCTCGCCCGGACGGGCGAGCGCAAAACCAATTAG
>JAIEOM010000162.1 GCA_019750455.1 Sphingomonadales bacterium
CGCCAGCCCTTGCCGTCGATCACCTGCTCGTTGGCGAGCACGGTCATGTCGACCGGGTCCCAGTTGACGGTCGATTCTTTGCGATAGACCAGCCCCGCCTCGTAAAGGTCGAGGAACAGCGCCTGTTCGTGGCCGTAATACTCGGGATCGCAGGTGGCGAATTCGCGCGTCCAGTCGAGCGCGAAGCCGATGCGCTGCAACTGCGCCTTCATCTGCGCGATGTTCTGGCGCGTCCAGCCGCCGGGGTGGACGCCCTTTTCCATTGCGGCGTTTTCCGCCGGCATCCCGAAGGCGTCCCAGCCCATCGGGTGCAGCACCTCGAACCCGCGCATCTTCTGGTAGCGCGCCAGCACATCGCCCATCGTGTAGTTGCGCACGTGGCCCATGTGGATGCGCCCCGAAGGATAGGGGAACATCTCGAGGATGTAGCTTTTCGGCTTGGGGCTGTCCGAATCCGCCGTGAAGGTGCCGGCCTCGGTCCAGGCACGCTGCCAGCGTCCGTCAGCCTGCGACGGATCGAAACGTGTTTCGGTCATGTGAGCCTATCCGTGGAAGGGCGGTTCTGGTGTTACGACGCGAGGGCTTGGCGGCGCAGATCGCGCGCCTTGGTGAGGATGATGTCCTCGAGCTTCTGCACGGTTGCCGCCTGCACCGGGGCCTCCACCCAGCTGCCGTTCTCGTTGACCTGACGGCTCGCGGCCACCCGCAGCGCATCGGCGCGCAGGTCCTGATCGAGGATCGTCACGGTCAGCTTCACCCGCTCGCCCGGGTTGGAGGGGTTGGCATACCAGTCGGTGACGATCACGCCGCCCGCGCTGTCCGCCTGAAGCAGCGGCGCGAAGCTGACCGTATCGAGCGCGGCGCGCCACAGATAGGCGTTGACCCCGATGGTGTTGAGCTGCGCTGCGGCCAGCTCCGTGCGCGGACGCGCCCCGCCGCCGCAAGCCGAAAGACCGACCAGCGAGGCGCCGAGCAGCGCGAAGCCCACAGTGCGGCGGAAAAGGGCGGAATTGGCGCGTGTCACTGCCGGATCATCCTCAATCATAGGTCTCGGCCCCGCTCTATAGTGGCAAGGCCCCCTGCGGCAAGCACGCTTTCGCGCCCCTGCCTGCACATCTGCATGGTCATGCAAGAACGCCCCGGGGCTTTACCGGAGCTGAATTTCGCCGAGTCGCAAGGGTTTCTGTGTGCATGGTGCCACAGGTAGGCAAGGAATCCGGGCCACGCCGGGCAATATTGTTGCAAGCGACCGGGCCGGGCCTACTGATATATGTTGAAGCACCAGCGACTCAGCCAGGGTTAAGGTGACAGCTGCTCTGGGCGGCAATCCACGGCGGTAAACAGGGAACACGAACGGCAATGGCGCGCACGGCGAACAGGATGGCGAAGGGGCAGCGCAAGCTGCCGCTGCTCGTGCTGTCCGGCGCACTGGCGCTGGCCTTGCCGAGCGCGGGTCTGGCGCTGGCCGGAAAGGTCGCCCCGGAACGCACCGCCGCTTCGCTGAATGCGCTGGGCCTCGGCAGGTTCACCCCCGCCTCGGTCGATCCCGATCTGGCCGCGCGCGTCGCGGGCAAGGCGCGCAAACGCGGCATCCACTTCACGCCCGCCGGGGCGCCGCCGGTCACCGGCAAGCGCACGGTCACCGTTGCCGTGCGGGTCGATGACGATACGGCGCGGGCGATTTCGGTGCGCAAGGCGCTCGAAGCGGTGCCGGGTCGTGGTGTCGGCCTTGCCGGCCTCGATACCAGCAAGTTCCAGCTTGGCTCGGCGCGCGGCTACAAGAGCTTCACGCGCACGGTCGATCTTTCCTCGAGCGTGCAGAACCTCGGCCTGCCCGATCTCGCGCAGTTCGAACCTTCGCGCCCCAAGGCCGACAGCAAGCCTTCGCGCCTGCAACCGCGCATCGAGTTCGTGGACCGCGAGATTGCGGGCCGTTCACCCAATACCCTCGATTCCACCGCCCAGCAGACGGTGGGCGTGGGCGGGAGCTTCCGTCTCTCGCCGAACATGAACGTCACCGCCGGGGTGCGCTATTCGCAGGAACGCGAACGGCTCGATCCGCTGACCAATTCGGTGCAGGATAGCCAGGCGGTCTACGTGGGAACGCAGATCAAGTTTTGATTTCATGCTATTTGCATGATTTTGCAAGATTTCCTACATAATGTTGGGAGAGTTAAGGGGGCTTTTGCCCGCGCCTAGCCGCGCCTTGCCCCCGTCCAGACCCCGGCTTGCCCCCCCTCTACCCCCCTTCCAGACCCCCCTCTGCGCAGGCTTTTTGGCGGTGTCGGACGGCATAGCTATTCGCAGCTTCCCCTTCCCCTACGTCACCGTTAGGTTGGCTGCCATCCAAGTGCCGCGAATAAGGGGAGAATTGTCATGGGCCGGGTAGCCATCGTCACCGGAGGAACGCGCGGAATCGGGGAGGCGATCTGCAAGCGTCTCCAACGCCAGGGCCACACGGTCATCGCCAATTACGCCGGGAACGAGGAAAAGGCGCGGGCCTTTACCGAGGCGACGGGCATCCCGGCCTATCGCTGGGACGTGGGCGATCACGAGGCGACGCTGGAAGGCTGCGCGCGGGTCGCAGCCGATCACGGCCCGGTCGATATCGTGGTCAACAACGCCGGGATCACCCGTGACGGCACGCTCCACAAGATGAGCTTCGAGGACTGGAACGAGGTGCTGCGCATCAACCTCGGCGGGTGCTTCAACATGGCCAAGGCGACCTTCCCCGGCATGCGCGAACGCGGGTGGGGGCGGATCGTCAACATCGGCTCGATCAACGGGCAGGCGGGGCAATACGGCCAGGTCAACTACGCCGCAGCCAAGAGCGGAATTCACGGCTTTACCAAGGCCTTGGCGCAGGAAGGCGCGAAGTTCGGGGTGACGGTGAACGCGATCGCGCCGGGCTATATCGACACCGACATGGTCGCCGCCGTGCCACCTGCGGTGCTGGAAAAGATCGTCGCCAAGATCCCGGTGGGCCGCCTCGGCATGGCCGAGGAAATCGCCCGCGGGGTGGCGTTCCTGACCTCCGAGAACGGCGGCTTCATGACCGGCTCGACCATGAGCATCAACGGCGGGCAGCATATGTATTGAGGCCGGGAGGCGCGCAGCATCGCTGCGCGCCGGTGCCGCAAGGCGGCACCCGGACGAGCGGCCGGCGGGGCGGCGAAGCCGAACCCGTCCGACGTCAGCCTGCGGCTTTGCCGCAGGCCCTCCCTTCCGCTAAGTTCCCCACAAACAAGGGGGCGAACCGATGGCACTATCCCAAGCGCAAACCGACGTGCGCCGCGCCCACGCCAACGGCGGCGCGGGCGTGCTGGTGTCCGGCATCGCATGGCTCACCGCCGCAATCGCCTTCCTCGCAGCGGGACCGAAACCCGCATTCATCACCCTGTTCATCTGCGGGCTCGCCATCGCGCCGGTCGCACAACTGGTAACGAAGTTCGTCTTCAGGGCGCCTCCGACCACCCTCGGCAAGCGTCTGGAAATCATCGCAATTGCGACCGTGCCGGTGCTGCTTGCGGGCTTCTACATCGCCTGGCGCGGCATGGGGGAGGCGCCCTTCGCCGCCGTCCCGATCGTCGCCATCGCGGTGGGCCTGCGCTACCTCGCCTTTCCGGTGATGTATGGCGGGCTGGTGTTCGCGGGGCTGGGGGCGACTTTCATCGCGGGCGGGGCAGCGGGGCTGGCAGCGCCGGAAAGTGCGGCGCTTCCCATGGCGTTCGCCCTCGCGCTCACTGAACTGGCGGTGGGCACCCTGCTCGCCCGGCAATGGCGGGCAGGGCACACCCTGGCCTGAGTCCCTTAGTCGAAGGTGATCCCCGCGACCTTCCACGCATCGTCCTCCCAGGCGAGGCTGACGCTCTCGGTCTGCGCGGTGCCATTGGCGTAGGTCGAGCGGAACTTGACCAGCCGGTAACCGGCGGGCGGGGCGGGGACATATTCGTTGCCGGTGATCTCGCGGGTCAGCACCTTGCCGAGCGGCGGGCGGATGCGGGCGGAGACCTCGCTCCACACGGCAAGGGTGTTGAGCCGCCGGAATTCGGCACCCGTGGCGGCGTAACTTTCGGCCCAGCGGCTCTCGTCGATCAGCGTGAGGAAATCTTCGGCGGCGCGGGCGGCTCCTACAGCTGCACTTTCGGCAGCGGGGGCCTGCGCGGCAGGGCCGGAGGCGGTCAGCGCGATGGGCGAGGCGGGCAGGAACAGGGCGGCAAGAACAAGCGACATGGCGGTCACTCCGACAAGGATGAGAGCAGGGCGAGACCCTGCCCACCGCCGGGTGGCGGATGCCGTGCGGTCTGCCTCCTGATCGCCCCCGGTGGCATCCCCCAAATCCTCGTCCCCCAGCGTTTGGGGGGTCTGGCCTTCCGAGGCGGCCAGCACCCGCGCCGCCTCGCGACTGCTGGTCGTGCCGAGCTTGCGCCGCGCATCGCGCAGCCGCTCGTTGACGGTGTGAACCGAGAGGCCGAGTTCGCGGGCGGAGGACTTGGCATCATGCCCGCGCAACAGCAGCCGCAGCGCGTCCTTTTCCTTGTCGGTCAGGGCATCCGGGCCGGTGGTCATGCCACGGGTCTAGGATGCGCCGGGGCGACCGGCCACCCCGAATTTTTCGGGGGTAGGCGGGGCGCTGGCGATTAAGATCAGCAGTGACAAAGAGTTAAGGGACCGTCGCGTAATCTGGGTACCATGAGTGAAAGTCTCCCAGTCCACAAAGCCAGCGCCCCCGATGATCTGGCAGTCGCACATCAATGGCTCGCACAGGTTCTGACGAATTTTGCCAAGGCAGAACAGGCGATCGGTCGCCTTTGCTTGGGGGTCAACCTACCAATCAAGAATGGTCCGCTTGGGAGCGTCAACGAACTCCGCAATCGCTTAAAGCGAACGAACGAACGCCGATGCCAAAACCTCGAAAAACGCATTGAGCGTTGGCAATCGTTACGCCCGGTGCGCCATGTGCTTGCCCATGCAACGGTTCGGGTGCTTCTTGACGAGAACCGGAAGCCCGTCATCGTGACACGTCATCTGCCGCGAGACGAAGATGACGTGACACCCGACCGTGTCTGGTCAAATGAGGAAAGCCTCGAAGTGCTGCGGGTCGCCTCTAATGACGGGCGTTCGATTCATGATCAGGTACGCAACCTGCTCGATGACAAGAGCATCATCGAGCAGCTACGAAAGACCTAACCCCTGTAAAGCCCGTCGATCCGGTCCTGATAGCGGTCGCGGATCTTGTGGCGGCGGATCTTCATCGAGGGGGTCATTTCCTCGTTCTCGATGGTGAAGGCCTCGTCGGCGAAGGCGAATTGCCGCACCTTCTCGATCACCGACAGGTCCGCATTGGTCCGGTCGACCGCGGCGCGCACCGCATTCTTGAAGGCGGGGAGCTGCTGGAGCGCGGCGAGATCGAACTTCTCGCCATTCGCCCGCGCCCATTCCAATGCCCATTCGGCATCGGGCACGATCAGGCCGACCACATAGGGCCGCTTGTCCCCGCTCACCATCGCCTGCGCGATTTCGGGCTGGAGCGTCAGCATGCCCTCGACCTTCTGCGGGGCGATGTTATCGCCCTTGTCGTTGACGATCATGTCCTTCTTGCGATCGGTGATCTTGATCCGGCCCTTGGGATCGATGTGGCCGATGTCGCCAGTGTGGAGCCAGCCGTCCTGCAGCGTGCGCGCAGTCTCGGCGTCGTTGCGCCAGTAGCCGTGCATCACCAGCTCGCCGCGCACGAGAATCTCGCCATCCTCGGCGATCTTCACTTCCACGCCGCGCAGGGGCGGGCCGACAGTGTCCATCTTGAGGCCGACCTTGGGGCGGTTGCAGCTGATCACCGGCCCGGCTTCGGTCTGGCCGTAGCCTTGCAGCATGGTGAGGCCCATCGCGTCGAAGAAGTTGCCGACCTCGGGGTTGAGCGGCGCCCCGCCCGAAACCATCGCCTTGATCCGTCCGCCGAACTTCTGGCGGATCTTGGGGCGGAGCGTCTTTTCGACGAGGAAGTCCATCGGCCGGTCGCGCAGGCGCTTCCTGCCCTCCTTGCTGTTGCCGGCGATCTTGAGCGCGGCATCCATCATGATGTTCGCGACTTTGCCCTGCTTCTCGATCTGCTTCATGATGCGCGTGCGCAGCACTTCGAACAGTCGGGGGACGACGACCATGATGGTGGGGCGCGTTTCCTCGATATTGCTGGCGAGCTTTTCGAGGCCCTCCGAATAGAAGATCTCCGCGCCCACCCCGATCGGCAGATACTGCCCGCCAGAGTGCTCGTAGGCGTGGGAGAGAGGGAGGAAGGACAGGAAGCGTTCGTCCTTGATCCCGAAATCCTCGATCAGCACTTCGGCTGCGCCAGCCACGTTGCACAGGATCGATCCGTGGTGCTGCATCACGCCGCGCGGGGCGCCGCCGGTGCCGCTGGTGTAGATGAGGCAGGCAGTCTCGTTGCGCTCGATGTGCGCGATGCGATCATTGACGGCTGATCGCGCGGCTGCCGCATCGCCGGCGATGAGCGTCGTCCAGTCGTGATATTCGAAGCTGCCGGACTGATGGCGTTTGAGATCGTCGATGCCGATCACGTGCTCGACAAGGCCGGTCTGCCCGATTGCGCCAACCAGCGGGGCAAGCAGCTTCTCGTTCGAGACGAACACCGCGCGCGCGCCCGAATTGTCGAGGATATGCGCGTGATCGCGGCGGGTATTGGTGGTGTAGGTCGGCACCGTGATGCAACCCGCGGCCATGATCGCGAGATCGGCGATGCACCATTCGGGGCGGTTCTCGCTCACCAGTGCGACGCGGTCGCCGTCCTCCAGCCCCATGCGCCGCAGTGCCTCGGCCAGCAGGCACACCTGCTCCGCCGCCGAACGCCAGGACTGCGTCACCCACTGGCCGCCCGCCTTGTGGCCGAGGAAGGGCGCATCGCCCTTTTCATCGGCACGCTTGAGGAACAGTGCGACAAGGTTCTGCGCGCCATCGATGTCCTGCAACAGCTGGTGGTCCGCAGGGTTTACAACCGTACGGGCAGAATGGGGCAGCGTGGGGGAATGCACTGGCAAAGGCTCCTGATCCCTTCGGGCTTTTGTCTCGGGGTTCAGGTGCGACCCCGTTCGCGGCAATGATTAGAAGGTGTGGGCCGTAGCGGCAAGCACCGGCGATGCGGTGCCCACTGCAAGAAATGGTCAGGGCGTGACGACGCTGACGAGGCGCGGCTCGGTCGCCACCTCCCAGCTGCCGTCGGCCCGCCGCCCCAGCGCGTTGGCCTTGATCGGCGCAACACCAGCGCGCAGCCCCTTGTGCCCGAGTGCGGCGAGTTCGTCCTGCATGGCGACCAGTGCGGTGCCTTCCTCGATCAGCAGCGTATCGCCAAAGGCCATGGCAAAGGGCAGTGCCAGTGCCTCTTGCGCGCCCAGCCTGAAGTCCAGCACACCGATGATCCCGCGCGCCACCGTCACAGGGATGGTCGGGCCACCGGCGGCGCCGATCACCAGCACCACCTTGCCCTCGGCATCATAGACAATCGTCGGCGCCATCGAGGAACGCGGGCGCTTGCCGCCTTCAACCCGGTTGGCGACCGGCTTGCCATCGACTTCGGGCGTCAGCGTAAAGTCGGTGAGTTCGTTGTTGAGATAGAACCCGTCGAAGAACAGCCCCGATCCGAATGCGCCTTCGATGGTCGAGGTGTAGCTGACCGCGTTGCCGGCGCTGTCCACGACCGAGAAGTGGGTGGTGCCCTCTTCCGGCTCTTCCGGCCCGTCGCCCCGTGCCAGCGGCGCGCCCGGGGGCACGCCGGCCTCGGGCCTGGCGATGGTCGTGGCGGGATCGATCAGGGCCGAACGGCTCGCAATGTAGCCGGGATCGACAAGGCCAGCGACCGGAACGGCAACGAAATCGGCATCGCCCGCATAAAGCTCGCGGTCGGCATAGGCGAGTCGCTGGCTTTCGATGAACAGGTGCCAGAACTGCGGGCTATCCGGCCCCAGCGCGCCAAGATCGAAGCGTTCAAGTTGACCGAGCATCTGGGCGACCGCAATCCCCCCCGATGACGGCGGGCCCATCCCGCACACCTTGTAGACACGGTAGCGGATGCAGACCGGCGCGCGTTCCTTGGCGGTGTAGCCGGTGACATCGGCGGGGGTCATGCGCCCGTCCTGCGGGGTTTCGCCGGCGACATAGGCGGCCAGCCGGGCGGCGGCGGCACTGCCGTACATTGCCGCGGGCCCCTCGGCTGCGAGCGTGCGGAAGGTCTCGGCGAGTGCCGGAACCTTGACCGTGGCCCCCAGCGGCAGCGGCTCGCCGTCGGCGCCGAAGAAGATCGCGCGGGCCTCGTCCGACTTGTCGGCGCGGCCCTTGTTGCCCTTGAGCGATTCGTAGAGCCGCTTGTTCATCACGAAGCCGCCTTCCGCGAGCGTGATGGCAGGTTCGAACAGCTTGGCCCAGGGCAGCTTGCCATGCGCGGCATGCGCCTTGGCGGCGAGCGCGATATTCCCGGGCACCCCGACGCTCAGGCCCGAAAACACGCGGCTCTCGCGCCCCAGCACCTTGCCCGATGCGTCAAGAAACCGCGTCGGCGTGGCGGCTGCCGGAGCCGTCTCGCGCCCGTCATAGGTGACCAGCTTGCCGGTGCCGGCCTCGGCACGCACCATGAAGCCGCCGCCGCCGATGCCCGAGCTCTGCGGCTCGACGACAGTCAGCGCCAGCATCACCGCAATCGCCGCATCGGTGGCCGACCCGCCAGCCGCGAGGATCGCCTCGCCCGCCGCCGTCGCGCGGGGATCGGCGCTGCTGACCGCGCCGGCAGGGGCCGGGGCGGCGTCGACCGTCGCAAGTGTCCGGGGGGTAGCGCAGCCCGAAAGGGCAAGCGCCAGCGGGGCGATCAGAGCAAAAACAAAACGCATGCGAAGGGTGCTATTCGCTTCCCACGGCTTCGGCAATGCTGGCGAACCCGTCGCGCCGCATCAGCCCTTCCAGCCCGCGCGCGATCCGCGCGCCGAGGCCCGGGCCTTCGTAGACCATCGCCGAATAGAGCTGCACCAGCGAAGCGCCCGCGCGGATACGCTCCCACGCGTGCTCCGCCGTCGCGATGCCGCCCACGCCGACCAACGGGATCGCACCGCCGGTCGCCTTGCGGAAATCGCGCAGTCGCTGGGTGGCAAGCTGACGCAAAGGAGCGCCCGAGAGGCCTCCGGTCTCCCCCGCATGGTGCGAGCGCAGCGCCGGGCGACTGATAGTGGTGTTCGATACCACCAGCGCGCCCAAGGCCTTGTCGATCGCGATGCGGGCGATGGCGTCGATGTCGGCGGGTTCGAGATCGGGCGCGACCTTGAGGAAGATCGGGGCCGTGCCGCCGGCCTCGTCGCGCGCGGCGATCACGGCATCGAGCAGGCCGGTCAGCGCGCTTTCATCCTGTAATGCGCGCAGGCCCGGGGTGTTAGGGCTGGAGATGTTGACGCAGAGATAGCTCGAAAATGGAGCCATCATCCGCGCCATCACCGCGTAATCGGCGATGCGGTCCGCCGAATCCTTGTTGGCCCCAATGTTGACGCCTACGATACCCGGACGACCGGCGCGCGCCTTGAGCCGCGCCAGCGCCGCATCGGCCCCGCCATTGTTGAACCCCATGCGGTTGATCACCGCTCCATCCTCCACCAGCCGGAACAGCCGCGGCTTGGGATTGCCCGCCTGCGGGAGCGGGGTGATCGAGCCGACTTCGGTAAAGCCGAAGCCCAGCCCGAGCAGCGCATCGGGCACTTCGGCATCCTTGTCGAAACCGGCTGCGACTCCGACAGGATTGGGGAAGGTCAGCCCCGCTACCTCCACAGCCATTGCCCCGGCGGGGGCAGACGGGCGGGATGGCAAAGCAGCCAGCGCGCGCAGGGCGAGGCGGTGGCCGGTTTCGGAATCGAGCGCGAAGATCGCGGGGCGGATGAGGCGGAACAGCATGGGACCAAGCGCCTATGCGAGGTCGGCCTGCCTGTCGAGCCTCGGCGCGCAACCCTCATCCCAGTGCAGATTGACGCGAACTTACAAGTCCAAACGTGCTTCAGGCGCGGCAAGTGTCGTTTGCATACAATCCAGCAAAGCCGTTCGGGAGTATCCCATTTCCTGCGACCCGAAGGGCTCGGAGCAGTGATGCAAAGAGTTCCTCAACTTAATGGGCGGCGTTCCTTTCCGGAGTGCCGCCCTTTTTTGCGCCCGCTTTCGCGCAAGGTTGCGACTCGACAAGCCGCATTAGGTTGCGCATGAAGACGCATCAGGGGCGCGAAAGCCTCATGGGTCGCGCCATGCCGATACAGGGGGCCCTCGCTTTGCGGGGGAAGGTTGGTTGCCATTTCGCACGCGAATGATTCCGCCGCCAGTCGAAGCTGCCGGGTTAGTCCACACCTTCTATATCATCGAGACCGATGAGCCGCGGATCGATGAGGCGGTTCCCGCGTACTCGGCGCAGCTGCTGGTTATGGTGCGTGGGCAGGTAAGCTTCACCTTTTCCGAGGGGAACACGGGCCAGTCTTCGACCATCTTCATCAACGCCCCCCAACTGCGCAGCGCGCGCTGTGTGCTGGAAGGTCCGGTCCTTCAGGTCGGCGCCTCGCTGACCCATACGGCCTGGCAAAGGCTTTCCAATCTCCCCGCCGACGAAGTGCATGACCGTCTGATCCCGGTCGAGGCGGTGCTGGGGGCCGGGCAGATCGCCGCGCTTGAGGCGGCGGTCGATGCATGCCGCGAAGGGCGCATCACGCCCGAGGCCTTGTGCGCCCACCTTACAGAGGCAATCGCGGCCGCACCTTTCGCGCTGCGCGAGGATCATGTCGCGGTGGTCGAGGCGATCCTGCAATGGTTGGCGAGCGGTTTCGACCCGGCGATCAGCGATCTATACGCGAGTATCAGCGTCTCTCCGCGTCAGGTCCAGCGCATCTGCCGCCGCTTCTTCGGTGTGCCCCCCGCACAGGTGCTCAAACGGGTCCGGGCGCTGCGTGCGGCAATGCTGCTCGCCCAGCCTGCGGTCAGCGAGGAGCTGCACGACCAGTTGATGGCGACCTATTTCGATCAGGCGCACCTGATCCGCGATATCCGTCGTTACACCGGCCGGACGCCGACCCAGTTCCGGCGCGGTTCGCTCGCCGCCGAACTGCTCGACCCGGCGGGGCACGGCGACGCCGGCACGCCGCTGAAGTCCGCCGCCGACTGAGAGCTTCGCGCCCTGCTTCACGGCCAGTTCGTGGTTGTAATGCGAACGAACTGCTCCTAATTGCTAATTCGGACTGATTCCGTCTGAATTGAGAACCGATCGCAAATGCGCCTGTCCAACCTTGCCGATTATGCCGTCATCACGATGTGCCAGGCCGCGCTCCATTGCGGCAACGGACGCGTCAGCGCGGCGGAGCTTGCGACCGAGACCGGGCTGCCGGTGCCGACGGTGCAGAAGCTGGTCTCGAAGCTGACGGCGGCGGGCCTGCTGCGCTCTGTGCGCGGCGCGCATGGCGGCTTGCAGCTCGGGCGCCCGGCGGCGGCGATCACAGTCGCGGACATTGTCGAGGCGATCGAGGGCCGCATCGCGCTCACCGCCTGCATCGATCACACCCCCTGCGACTTCGAGAGCGGGTGCAACATGAAGCCCCACTGGCCGATCATCAACAATGCGCTGCGCGGCGCGCTGGCGGGGATCACCCTCGCCCAGCTGCGAGGACCGGTGGCAGCGCCCACCACTGTTTCCGAGGACCTTCCGGCATGAGCGAAGAGATCGACATCCAGGCCAAACCCGAAACGGATATCGAGGCCCGCGAAGCCGCGGCCAAGGTCGCCGATTACGAGCATGGCTGGTCGTCAGATATCGAGACCGAATTCGCCCCCAAGGGCCTGAACGAGGACACCGTCCGCTTCATTTCCGCAAAGAAGAACGAACCCGAATGGATGCTCGAATGGCGCCTCAAGGCCTTCCGCCTGTGGCAGACCATGGAGGAGCCCGATTGGGCCAAGATCGGCTATCCGCCGATCGACTATCAGGACGCCTATTACTACGCCGCGCCCAAGAAGAAGATCGAGCTGGA
>JAIEOM010000122.1 GCA_019750455.1 Sphingomonadales bacterium
TGGGCGACGTTCTGCGGCGTCCAGGCATGCTCCTCGCCGCGCAGGCGGTACTGGTAGATGCCGCCGACATCGAGCATCCCGTCATAGAGCGGGTTGTCGCCGTAAGCCTGCCCGTGGCGGCGCAGCGCTTCCTCGGCGACTTCGGCAAGGCCGATGCCTTCGATGGTTGTGGCGGTGCCGGTGAAATACTTCTCGACGAAGGCGCTCGACAGCCCCACCGCGTCGAAAATCTGCGCACCGCAGTACGACTGGTAGGTCGAAATGCCCATCTTGGACATGACCTTGCGGATGCCCTTGCCGATGGCCTTGATGAAGTTCTGCTGCACCTTGGTGGCGGGCAGATCGGGGTGGCGCTTGGCGCGCAGGGCTTCCAATGTCTCGAAGGCCAGATAGGGGTTGATCGCCTCCGCGCCGTAGCCTGCGAGCACGCAGAAGTGATGCACCTCGCGCGCTTCGCCGGTTTCGACCACGAGGCCGGTCTGCATGCGCAGGCCTTGGCGGACGAGGTGGTGGTGCACCGCCGCGGTCGCCAGCAGGGCCGGCATCGGCACGCGGCTCTCGCTCTGGCCACGGTCGCTGAGGACGAGGATGTTGTGGTCCTGAAGCACCGCCTCGGTCGCAGCCCAGCACATTTCTTTCAGGGCCATTTCAAGCCCTTCCGCACCGGTGCTCGCATCCCAGGTGATGTCGATGGTGGCACAGCGGAATGCGCCGTCCAATGCCTCTTCCACCGAGCGGATCTTGGCGAGATCTTCGTTGGTCAGGATCGGCTGATCGACTTCGAGGCGCTTGTGCGTCCCCGCATCGCGGCCCAGCAGGTTCGGGCGCGGGCCGATCATGCTGGTTAGGCTCATCACCAGTTCCTCGCGGATCGGGTCGATAGGCGGATTGGTGACCTGCGCGAAGTTCTGCTTGAAGTAATCGTAGAGCAGCCGCGCACGGTCCGACAGCACGGCAATCGGCGTATCGGTGCCCATCGAGCCGATCGGATCGTCAGCCTCCACCGCCATCGGCTCGAGGAAGCGGGTCACATCTTCCTGCGTGTAGCCGAAGGCCTGCTGGCGCTGAAGCAGCGTGCCCTCTTCCGCCGGGATCGCGGCGAGTTCGGGCACGATGTCGGTGATGTCGGCCAGCTTGTACTGCGCCTGATGCAGCCACTCGGCATAGGGCTCGGCATTGGCGAGATCAGCCTTGAGCTCGTCATCCTCGATGATGCGGCCCTGTTCGAGATCGATCAGCAGCATCTTGCCGGGCTGCAGGCGCCACTTGCGGACGATATCTTCCTCGCGGAACGGCAGCACGCCGCTTTCCGAGGCGAGGCAGACGATATCATCCTTGGTGACGCAGAAGCGCGCAGGGCGCAGCCCGTTGCGGTCCAGCGTCGCGCCGATCTGGCGGCCATCGGTGAAACATACCGAAGCCGGGCCGTCCCATGGCTCCATCAGCGCGGCATGATATTCGTAGAAAGCGCGCCGTTCGGGGCTCATCAATGCATTGCCGGCCCAGGCTTCGGGGATGAGGATCATCATCGCATGGGCAAGGCTGTATCCGCCCGCGATCAGCAATTCGAGCGCATTGTCGAGGCACGCCGTGTCCGATTGCCCGTGCGGGATGATCGGCCACATCTTGTCGAGATCCGGCCCCAGCAGCTCGCTTTCCATAGTGCGGCGGCGGGCGTTCATCCAGTTGACGTTGCCGCGCACCGTGTTGATCTCGCCATTGTGGGCGATGAAGCGGAACGGGTGGGCGAGCCGCCAGCTGGGGAAGGTGTTGGTCGAGAACCGCTGGTGGACGAGGCCCAGCGCCGAAACGCAGGACGGATCGCGCAGATCGTCATAGAAGCTGCCAACCTGCGTCGCCAGCAACAGCCCCTTGTAGACAAGGGTGCGGGTCGAGAAGGACGGGATGTAGGTCTCGGTCACCCCCGGCAGGCCGTGCTTTTCGGCCAGCTGCGCAAGCGGGTTCTGCACCTGCTTGCGGATGGTGAGCAGCTTGCGTTCGAACGCATCCTGATCGGCGCAATTCGCACCGCGCCCGATCACCGCCATCTCGATCACCGGCATTGAGGCGATCACCGCCGCGCCGAGGCCGTCCATCGTGGTCGGCACTTCGCGCCAGCCGATGAAGTTCTGGCCTTCCTTGGCGGTGAAGGCTTCCATCCGCTCTTTGACGAAAGCGCGCGCCGCAGCATCCTGCGGCAGGAAGCACATGCCGACGGCATATTCGCCCGGCTGCGGCAGATCGTGGCCGCTCGCTTCGGCCCAGCGGCGAATCAGCGGATCGGGAATCTGGATCAGAATCCCCGCGCCATCGCCCAGCAGCGGATCAGCGCCCACCGCACCGCGATGGTCGAGCTTTTCGAGGATCTCCAGCGCCTGCGCGATAATCGCGTGGCTTTTCTCTCCCTTGATATGCGCAACCATGCCGACGCCGCAGGCGTCATGTTCGTTGGCGGGGTCATAGAGACCCTGGGAGGAGGGGTATCCCATGCATCAAGTCCGTTCTGTCAGATGCCGACAGGCGCGAACCCCGTGGCATGATCGCTCATGCGGGAGAACACGCCTGATGGCAGGTCACGCGGGCGCGTTTGGACCCGGCAGAGGTCCGCGCTTGCCCGTTTTCGCGGCCCTCATGCCGACAGGAAGAGGATTTGGCAAGGGTCCCGCGTGAAGGAATATTTCTCGCAGACCTATTCAAACTTTAGGTTGATTGCGCGGGTTGCACGGGCCGCCCCGGTCGGTTGCAGCTTTTGCGCGCGCGGAACGGATCAGGCCGCGCCGCGCCGCGGCTGGAGCTGGGCCAGAGCATCGCGCAGCGGTTCGTCCCGCGAAGGCTGCACGGCTGGCGCAGTCGTGCCCCCGCTCAGCGCGGCCAGCGCCTTGAGCGCCTCTGCCAGAGCCGCTTCCCGGGCAGCGAGATCAGACGCGCCAAGGGCGCGGACGGGTTGCGTCTCGCGGTGTTCGTGCAGAGCCCCCGCAAAGCGTTCGACCATTTCGGCAAGGCTCAGTGCCTCGGTCGGCATGGCACGCAGACGGTTCAAAGCGGCTGCGCCCGGCACGGGCGGAAGTGCGGTAACGGCGCGCAGACGGCGGGCGCGGATATCGGCGACCGGATCGGACGGCGTAGCCCGATCATCGGCAGGCACCTCCTGCTGCGATGCGGAAGGGGGTGCAGCCGCAGGCGGCACCTCTTCGACCCACACGGCGTTGCGACCGGTCAGTTCGGCAAATTCGGACAGATCAAGCGCGACCGGCGCGGGGGCAAGCCCGGGCTCGGCCTCAGGCTCGGGCTGCGCCGAGGGTGCGGGTGCATCCGCACGGGTCTCGGCCAGATCGGCGTCGCGCCACGCGGCGGTGCTGAAGGGCATCACTTCGACCGGATCGTCAAGTCGCCGCGCTCCCAGATCGCGCGCCGGATCGATCGGCGTGACCTTGCGCAATGCGTATTCGGCAACAGACGGCCCCGTGCTGACGCGGGCCCCGGCATGGCGATAGGCGGCCACAGCAAGCAGTGCGAGGCCCAGCGTCGCTGCGGTCACGGCTGCCAGAGCGGGCTGCGCGGCATCGCCCCAGGTGCCGATCAGTGTGCCCGCGAGCACATCGGACACCATCGCCCCGGGCAGGACAAGCACCACCAACCCGCCGAGCAGAGCGCCCCACACGCCCAGCAAGGGCACGAAGGCCTTGTGTCCGGCGAGCGACTGCGGAGCCGTGGTGCGGCCCTGTTTGCGCCGGCGCTGACCCGACCGAACCTTCTGCCCCCGCTTCATGCGACAATCACCCCGTTGCTGCGACTGCGCGCTGCGCGCCGCCGTTGAGCCGAGGGGCTAGCAAGAGATGGTAAACAGAGAGATAATTTCGCGCATTTTCGGCCCAGTCATGGCGGGTGCGGACATGGGTCACGGCGCGGTCCTTCATCGCCTCCCAGCCCGCGGGCGCGTCCAGCAGCCGGGCGATGGACGCGGCGCAGGCGGCGGGATCATCCGGCGCGAACAGGGTGCCCGTCTCGCCATCGGTGATGAGCTCGCGGTGTCCGCCCACGCTGGATGCGGCCACCAGCCGGCGCTGCGCCATCGCTTCCAGAGGCTTGAGCGGCGTGACCAGATCGGTGAGCCGCTGCGCCTTGCGCGGATAGGCGAGCACATCGACCAGCGAGTAATAGCGTTCGACCGCGTCATGGGGCACGCGGCCGGTGAAGATCACCGCTTCCGGCTCCGGCAAGGCGGCAGCAGCGGCGCGCCAGCTGGCATCCATCGGGCCGGCGCCCACCAGCAGCAGCCGCGCCTGCGGGTGCGTCTGCCGCAGCAAGGGCATGGCGGCGATAAGGTCGTCGACCCCCTCATAGGCATAGAAGCTGCCGATATAGCCGATCACCGGCGCGCCGGGCGCGATGCCGAGCTGCGCGGCCAGCGCCTCGTCACGCGGCGGCGGATCGCCGAACAGCGTAAGATCGACCCCGTTGGGCATGACATTGATGCGGCCCTCCGGGATGCCGCGCGCGGCCAGATCGTCTTTCAGACCGTGGCAGATCGTGAACAGCGCATCCGCCGCGCGCGCGACGCGGGTCTCCAGCGCGCGGGTCAGGCGATATTTGAGATTGCCCTCGGTCCCCGAAAGATTGCCGACCGCCGCATCCTCCCAGAAGGCCCGGATCTCATAGACAAATGGCACACCCAGCAACCGCGCGGCGCGTTCGGCCGCGGCGCCGCACAGGGCGGGGGAATGGGCGTGAATGATGTCGGGCCGCCATTCCTCGGCCAGGGCGATGATCGCGTTGGCCAGCGCCTCGATCTCGCCCATCTCGCGAAACGGCGCCGGGCCGACGGGGGTGCCGGGGGTGCGGTGGAAGACAAGACCGTCGGCCTCTTCCTGCGGGGCTGTGACAGCCGCCTCCAGATTGTGCCGCTGCCCGGTGATGCCGCGCACCTCCAGCCCGTGCCCCTCCTGCGCCTTGAGGATCGCGCGGGTGCGGAACGTATAGCCGCTGTGCAGCGGCAGCGAATGGTCGAGGACATGGAGAACGCGTGTCATGGGGCGAGGCTCTATCGCAGGTGTGCTTAACGCCGCGTCAACCCGATGGCGGTAAAGCGGCGCATTGCCCCCTCGCGGATCCTGACCGGCCCATGATCGATACACTTGCGCTCGCACTTGGACATGGCCTCATGGCCATCGCGATGGTGCGCCTGATGCTGCGCGCCGGGCTGGACGATGACCCGCTGATCGGCGCCATGACCGCCGAGACAGACAGCAACCGCAAATCCGCGAGCGCCTCGGGCCGCAACGCCGCACGGAGGGCACGGGACACCGGCGGCGGGAACGGCACCGGGCACGACGCGCCAGGCGAGGCCGCGGAATGAAGGACCTTTTCTTCCTCGCCTTCATCGCCTTCGTGCTGCTGCTCGGCCTCAGACGCCCGTTCCTGTGGGTGCTGCTTTATGTCTACATCGATATCCTCGCGCCGCAGCGCATCGGCTATTCGATCATCACCACCCTGCCCCTGTCACTAATCGCCTTTGCCGCGGCCTTCGGGGGGTGGTTTGCGCTGGACCGCAAGGAAGGCGCCCGCTTCACCCTCCGGCAAGGTTTGATGCTGGCGCTGCTCGTCTATTGCTGGTGGACGACGGGCCGTGCCGATTTCCCCGAAGATGCGCTGACCAAGTGGGACTGGGTGTGGAAGGCGCTGCTGTTCGCGATCTTCCTGCCGCTCACCCTCACCACCCGCGCGCGGATCGAAGGGCTGGCGCTGGTGCTGCTGTTGTCGGTGGCGACCATCGTGATCGCCACGGGCCTGAAGGTCGTGCTGGGCGGCGGCGGCTATGGCGAATTGAACTTCTTCGTCGATGACAACAGCGGCATCTACGAAAGCTCCACTCTCGCCACGGTCGCAATCGGTCTGATCCCGCTACTGTGGTGGTTTGTGAAGCATGGCACGATCTTCCGACCTCACTGGACGGTGACCGCCTTTGCCGTCTGCCTGACCTTCGCCTGCCTGCTGGTGCCGATCGGCACCGAGGCGCGCACCGGCCTGCTGTGCATCGCCGCGCTTGCCGTGCTGATGCTGCGCCATACCAAGCGGCGCTTCCTGTTTATCGCCGGGGCCGGGATGCTCGGTCTGGTCGCCCTGCCCTTCCTGCCGCAGTCCTATTACGATCGCATGGCGACCATCGCCCAGCCGGGTGGCGACGAGAGCGCCTCGACCCGCGTCGCGGTTTGGAAATGGACGCTCGATTACGTCGAGAGCAAGCCGCTGGGCGGCGGGTTCGATGCCTATCGGTCGAACCGCTTTACCTACACCATGCCGGTCAAGAAGACCGAAGGCGCCACCACCACGGTCACCTATCAGGAGGTCGAGGACAAGGCCCGCGCCTATCACTCCTCGATCTTCGAGATGCTGGGCGAACAGGGCTGGCCGGGGCTCGGCATATGGCTGCTGCTCCACGCGCTGGGGCTGTGGCAGATGGAACGCATCCAGCGCCGCTGGAAGCGCGCCGGTAACGAGGCGGAACGGTGGATCGGGCCGCTCGCCGGGGCCTTGCAGATGGGCGCGATCATCTACCTGGTGGGCGCAACCTTCCAGGGGATCGCCTATCAGCCGGTGATGCTGATGCTGGTCGGCCTGCAAATCGGGCTCAACACCTATTGCCTGAGAATCGATTCGGCGCGCGCAAAGCTGGATCGCAGCGCATCGCGCAAGGCGGTCGCCGCCAGGCAGATGCGCGGTGCCGTAGCGGCATAGAAGCGCCTGCGACCGGGGACGTTGCGCTCCCCCTTGTGTTGCGCCATGACACGCGGCGCTAGACAGGCTGGCGGCTCCGGATCGGGTCGCCTGCGACAACACAAGGAGGAGCCCGATGAACGCTCAGGATTTGGCCGCGAAAGTCGGCGAAGTGATCGGCACCAGCGAATGGGTGGAGATGAGCCAGGAGCGCATCAACCAGTTCGCCGAAGCCACCGGTGACCACCAGTTCATTCACGTCAACGAGGAAATGGCCAAGATGACGCCGTTCGGCGGCACGATTGCCCACGGCTTCCTGACGCTGTCGATGATCCCCTATCTCGGCGCGCAGGGCGGTGCCCCGCGCGTGGATGGCGTGAAGATGGGCGTCAACTACGGCGGCAACAAGACCCGCTTCATCGCCCCCGTGCGCGCCGGCAAGCGCATCCGCGGCCACTGGAAGCTCATCGAAATGGTCGAGAAGCGCCCTGGCCAGTGGCAGCAGACCTGCGAAATCACCATGGAGATCGAAGGCGAGGAAAAGCCCGCCCTGATCTGCGAGTGGATCACGCAGTTCTTCGTGTGAGGCTGCGCGGGCAACCATGCCCGCCCCGTCCCCGCAATGACATGGCCCCCGCCGCCGCGCGGGGGCTCACACCTCTGACAAGGATACCCCCATCATGGCACGTGACGCCGTAATCGTCTCCACCGCCCGCACGCCGATTGGCCGTGCTTACAAGGGCGCCTTCAACGCCACCCCCGGCGCCACCCTCGGCGCGCTCAGCCTTGCGCCCGCCATCGAGCGTGCCGGCATCGAAGCCGGCCAGATCGACGATGTGGTATGGGGCGCGGTCCTCACCCAGGGCACCCAGGCCGGCAATATCGGCCGTCAGGTCGCGCTGCGGGCCGGTTGCCCGGTGGGCGTTTCGGCCCAGACCATCGACCGCCAGTGCTCCTCGGGCCTCATGGCGATCGCGACCGCTGCGAAGCAGATCATCGTCGACAACATGGATATCGTTGTCGGCGGCGGTCAGGATTCGATCTCGATGGTCCAGACCCCCGAGATGCGCGTATCGCCCGACCGTTCGCTGATCGCTATGCACAAGGACGTCTACATGCCGATGCTCGGCACCGCCGAGACGGTCGCCAAGCGTTACAACATCAGCCGCGAAGCGCAGGACGAATACGCCTACCAGTCGCAGATGCGCACCGCAGCCGCGCAGGCCGAGGGCCGTCTGGATGCGGAAATCGTCCCCGTCACCGTCACCATGAACGTGGTCGACAAGGAGACGAAGGAAGTCTCGCAGAAGGAGATCACCCTCTCCAAGGACGAAGGCAACCGTCCCGAAACCACCCTTGAAGGCCTCCAGAGCCTCAATCCGGTGATGGGCCCGGGCATGAACATCACCGCGGGCAACGCCTCGCAGCTGTCGGACGGTTCCTCGGCCGCAGTGCTGATGGAAGCCAAGCTTGCCGAACAGCGCGGGCTCCAGCCGCTCGGCCGTTATGTCGGCATGGCGGTCGCGGGCACCGAGCCTGACGAGATGGGCATCGGCCCGGTCTTCGCGATCCCCAAGCTGCTGAAGCAGACCGGGCTCAAGATGGACGACATCGGCCTGTGGGAGCTGAACGAGGCCTTCGCGGTGCAGGTGCTTTACTGCCGCGACCAGCTCGGCATCCCCAACGACATCCTCAACGTCAGCGGCGGCTCGATCTCGATCGGCCACCCCTACGGCATGACCGGCGCGCGCTGCACCGGCCACGCACTGATCGAAGGCAAGCGCCGCGGTGCCAAGTATGTGGTCGTCACCATGTGCGTTGGTGGCGGCATGGGCGCGGCTGGTCTCTTCGAGGTCTTCTAAGCGGAACAATTGCTCCGCGTCGGCGCTAGCGCCTGTCCCAAGCAAAGGAGACAGGCATGGCGACCGACGCGGAGATCCGTTCGAAATTCTGGAAGGCGCTGAAAAGCGACATGACGATGTTCCTCGGCCTGGCCGAGGGTGAGGACGGCCACGCCCGTCCGATGACCGCGCAGCTCGAGGACGAGCTGTATTCTGACGGCCAATACCACGGCCCGCTGTGGTTCTTCACCGCCACCGACAACAATCTCTACCAGATGATCCAGCAGGGCGAACTGGCCAGCGGTCCGCCGCGCGCGATGGCGCACTTTGCCTCCAAGGGGCATGATGTGTGGGCCACAGTCCATGGCAGCCTTTCGACCACCCGTGACCGCGCGACCATCGACCGGCTCTGGAACCGGTTTGTGGCCGTCTGGTACGATGGCAAGGACGATCCCAAGATCGCCTTGATCCGGCTCGATCCCGAAGACGCCGAGATCTGGATCGACGCCTCCTCGCTGGTGGCGGGGATCAAGATGCTGCTCGGGATCGATCCCAAGCAGGATTACAAGGACAAGGTCGCCGAGGTGCCGCTGTAGGACCCGTTGCCGTGCACGGGCGGCCTACGGACGGTTGCCCTGCACATCGGCGAGCAGATCGATCACCAGCGGCTTGATGCGTTCGACATAGGCGACGATGCCCTCCCGCTCCTTGTCGACATAGGCAAGGAAGCGCGCGGCAAGATCGGGATCATAGCCACCTTCGGCCTGCTCCATCGCCTCCATTGTCGTCGCGCGGGCGACCAGCACCTTGTCGCGCACCGGGGCGAGGTTCTTGTGAATGACCTCGTCCAGCGCCGTAAGGCTCGCCAGCGGGTGTTGCGGCAGGCGCATCACCGCCGCAGTCGGCGCATCGGTGGGCAGGTAGATGGTGTTCCACTCGTCATAGGGCATCAGCTGCATCGAGCGGATCATCCAGTCCCCGAGCTGCGTGTTGAGAACGCCCTCCCCGCAGATGAAGTAGGGGCGCAAGCTGTTGTGGCCGTATTTCTCCAGCAGTTCGGCTTCGAGCCGGCAGCGGCGCTCCTCCTGCCGGGCGAGCGACTGCTTGATCATCCTGTCGAAGTCGCCCGCCTGGGGTATGATGTTATGGGGATCGTCCGGTGTAAAGCCGAGATCCTTCAGGAACTTGCCCTGAGGCCCTTCAAACACCGCCTTGGGGATGACGCGCAGTTTGCCATCATCTTCGACCACGGGCCGCGGCATGGGCGCAGGCGCAGGCGCGGGCCGCGCCGGAGGTTCGGTAATCTTGCGACCGAACGGCTTTCTCTGGAACATCCCTATTCCCTCCATGCAACGCGGCACGGTTTGCAGGATAACCGGGAGGTATTGATGAAATGCAAAGGCTTTAGCGCAAGGCCGGATCAGGGGGCCGCCCCCTATCGGACCGGCCCCCTATCCTCTGGCTTCAGCGCAGGCTCACCACGTTATCGGTCGCCTCGCGCTTGCGGGTGCCGTTGAACAGGCTCATCATCGGCTCGTCCTGCACGGTCACTGCGACCGCGTTGCCATAGCCGTTGAAGCCGGTCTTCATCGCCGCACCGTAAGCGCCGAGCATTCCGATCTCGATATAGTCACCGGCCTGGATGTCGGCGGGGAGCGCAAACGGCCCCTTCATGTAATCGGCATCGTCGCAGGTCGGACCGTAGAAGGCGAAATCCTCGTCCTCCTCGATCAGGTCGTCTTCCAGCGCGCGCACCGGGAAACGCCATGCAACGTGGGCGGCATCGTAGAGGGCGCCGTAGGCACCATCGTTGATGTAGAGCTCTTCCCCGCGGCGCTTGTTCACCTGCACGATCATCGAGCTGTATTCCGCCGACAGCGCACGGCCGGGCTCGCACCACAGCTCGGCGTTGTAAGCGACGGGCAGCGCTTCGAAGTGCTTGGCGATGATCGCGAAGTAATCTTCCATCGGCGGCGGTTCGAGGCCGGGATAGGCGCTCGGGAAGCCCCCGCCGACATCGATCATGTCGACCACCACCGAAGCCTCGGCAATCGCCGCACGGGTGCGGTCCAATGCCTGCACGAAGGCAAACGGGGTCATCGCCTGGCTTCCGACGTGGAAGCACACGCCCAGCCAGTCGCAATGCTGGCGGGCCTGCTGGAGTAGCTGCGGCGCTTCGACGAGATCGCACCCGAACTTCGAGGCGAGGCTCAGCTCCGAATATTCGCTCGACACGCGCAGACGCACGCACAGGCGCAGATCGCGCGGGGCCTCGCCATCTTCGCCGCGGCAGGCGTCGATGATCTTTTCCAGCTCTTCGACCGTGTCGAGGCTGAAGGTGCGCACGCCGTGATCGAAATAGGCTTCGCGGATCGCCGCCGGGGTCTTCACCGGGTGCATGAAGCACAGCACCGCATCAGGCAGGATGCCGCGCACCAGCCGCACCTCGGTGATCGAGGCGACATCGAAATGGGTCACGCCGGCGTCCCACAGCACCTGAATGAGATCAGGCGCGGGGTTGGCCTTCACCGCATAGAGCACCTTGCCCGGAAACTTCTCGACGAAGAAACGGGCGGCGCGCCGCGCGGCGTGCGGGCGGTTGAGGATGACGGGTTCGTCCGGACGGAGGTCGCGGACTACAGCCAGTGCGTCGGGATAGATGTGCAACTCAAGGGACCCCCAAAACGGCTTTTTGAAAAAACCATAAAACGACAAGCTGCCTTGCGGTTTGGAAGTCCCCTTGGGGCAGCGGAAGCGCGCAGATAGGGCTTGGGGGGGGAAATGCAAACGAAAAATGGCCCCTGCCGGGGGTCAATGTTACTTTTCCAAGACACCTCCGCAAAGGTGACCGGAATGCGACTGGATTTGCAGGCTTTTACCCCGCCAGCGCGCCTGTCTCAGAAGCCGATTTTGGGCACCTGGTCGACCGTCCCCTGCTCGCTTGCGTCGAGCCGGTGGAAATCGGCCTCGGCGAATCCGAGCATATTGGCAAACATCACAGCCGGGAAGGATTCGCGCGCGGCGTTGAAACGGGCCACAGCGGCGTTGAGCGCACGGCGCGCTGCGGCCAGCTTGTCCTCGACATCGGCGAGTTCGCCCTGAAGCGACTGGAAGTTCGCCGACGCCTTGAGATCGGGATAGGCCTCGCCCAGCGCCAGCAGATTGCCAAGCGCGGACTTCAGCTGCTGCTCGCTCGCTGGCGAAGGCGCCCCGCCCGCCGCGGCGTTGCGCGCGGCGATCACTGCTTCGAACGTGGAGGATTCGTGGGCGGCATAGCCTTTCACCGTCTCGACCAGATTGGGGATAAGGTCGTGGCGCTGGCGCAGCTGGGCATCGATATCGGCAACACCCTGCCGCACGCCCTGCCTCAGGCCCACCAGCCGGTTGTAGATGGCAATCACCACCACCAGCACGATCACGAACACGAGAGCGAGAAAGATCCCGAAACCACCCATATTGCCTCCCAAAAGCAGAGCCCTGCTTGTATTTTGCCCGGTCCTTAGCGCATATTCGTTAAGCGAATGGCGCTA
>JAIEOM010000249.1 GCA_019750455.1 Sphingomonadales bacterium
CGGGCAATACAAGATCTACACGCCGTTCTCTCGCGCCGTGCGGGCCGAATTTCCACCGCGCTCGGAACTGCCCGCTCTCGGGCGGCTTGTAGCGCCCGCTACATGGCCCGCCTCCGACGATCTTGCCGCATGGAACCTGCTCCCGACCAAGCCTGACTGGGCGGGCGGGATGCGCGACTTCTGGCAAGTCGGCGAGGAGGCCGCGCGACTGCGCCTCGCCGCATGGGAAGCCGACGTCGACGATTATGACGACAAGCGCAATCTGCCCAGCGTCGACAAGGTTTCGCGCCTCTCGCCGCATCTGCATTTCGGCGAGATTTCACCCGTGCAAATCTGGAACCGGTTCAAAGACCGCACCTCCGCCGGATGGCAGACCTTCGAGGGCGAGCTGATCTGGCGGGACTATTCGCAGAACGCGATCCTGCAATTCCCGAAATACGCGACGCAGAATTACCGCGCGGATTTCGACCGCTTCCCCTGGCGCGATCCCGCCACTGACCCGGCGGCCGCGCGTGACCTCAAGGCGTGGCAGCAGGGCCGCACCGGCTATCCCATCGTCGATGCCGGGATGCGCCAGCTGTGGCAGACCGGGTGGATGCACAACCGGGTGCGGATGATCACGGCAAGCTTCCTCATCAAGCACCTGCTGATCGACTGGCGCGAGGGCGAGAAGTGGTTCTGGGATACGCTCTGCGATGCCGACTATGCCTCCAACGCCACCAATTGGCAGTGGACGGCCGGGACGGGGGTGGACAGCAACATGTTCAGCCGGATCATGGCGCCGCTCAGCCAGTCGGAGAAGTTCGACGCGGCGCACTACATCCGCACCTACGTGCCCGAGCTGAAGGGCATCGACGAGCCCTACGTCCACGACCCCGAGGAGTTCGGGCGGCGCCCGGCGGGCTATCCCCGCAAGATCGTGCCGCACAAGCAGGCGCGCGAACGGGCGCTGGCGGCGCTCAAGACGATCAAGCAGGGCTGAGAAGCAAAGCCGCCTCGCCAAGGCTTGCTCCGGAGCCTTGCGCGGGCCTATGCACCCGCAACGACACAAGACGAGAGGGTGATATCATGGGCTTGAAACACGGCATGCTGGCGGGTGCGGCTTTTGCAATGGCGCTCGGCGGCCTCGCGCCGCTCCACGCGCAGGCGGAACGGCAGGCGCCCGCGCTGGCGGTGCCGCCGCAATATCCGGAAAAGCCCGCCGCGCGCCTCGTCCAGCCGCCGGCGCGCGACCAGTCCGAGCTTCAGGTGCTGTTCTGGAGCGACGCCCAGCGCGCCGAGCGGTTCCGCGCGATGGAGCAGTGGTTCGCCGGACACGAAGTCCCCGCCGCATCCACCGCGCGCGCTTTGCCCAAGGGCGCGGCGCTCAGCCCCGCCTTGCAATCGGAAATCACCGCCTTGATGAAGGCGACCGCAACCGCCGGGGTGATGGTGCTGGTCGATGGCAAGGTGGTGCACGAGGAATACGGCCTCGGCATGGGGCCGCAGGAACGCTGGACCAGCTTCTCGGTCGCCAAGAGCTTCACCTCGACCCTGCTGGGTGCGGCGGTGAAGGACGGGCATATCGCCAGCCTCGATGATCCGGTGACGAAGTATATCCTCGGCCTTGCGGGCAGCGCCTACGAGGGCGTCAGCGTCCGCCAGCTCGCCACCATGACCAGCGGGGTCAAGTGGAACGAGGATTATACCGACCCCAACAGCGATGTGGCGCAGATGAACCGCTTCGTCGTCGAATATGGCCCCGAGGCGATCGTTGCGCAGATGAAGCAGCTCCCCCGCGAGGCGGAGCCAGGGGCCAAGTGGGTCTACAAGACCGGCGAGACCAACCTGATCGGCGTGTTGGTGGAAAATGCCGTGGGCAAGCCGCTGGCCGAATATGCCAAGGCGAAGATCATCGATCCGGCGGGCTTCGAGGGCGGATTGTTCTGGATGGTCGATCCGCGCGGCGGGAATATCGGCGGGTGCTGCCTGTCGATCCGGCTCGCCGATTATGCCCGCATGGGCCAGTTCGCGCTGGAAGGCGGCGTTGCAGATGGCCGGGGCGTGGTGCCCGACGGCTGGTTTGCCGAGGCGACCGGCTCTGCGGTCGATTTCGGAGAGAGCGGCTTCGGCTATGGCTACCAGTGGTGGACCTATCCGCAAGGCACCTATGGCGCGCAGGGCATCTTCGGTCAGGGGATCACGCTGTTCCCGGACAAGCAGGTGGTGTTCGCCTATATCGGAAACTGGGCGACAGCGAGCGGCGGGCCGGAGCGCGGACAGTTCCTCGATCTCGCTCGCAAGGTTGCCGCCGAGGTGCGGTGAACTTGCTTGCGGGGGCCTTTGCTGCGGCTTGCCTGCGCCTAGACCCCGGTTAGACGCCAGTTAGACCCCCTCCAGACCCCGGTCTGCGAGGGGGTTTCACGTGAAACATCGCCTGGCCTGTGGCGCGCGCTCAGATCGTCTGGCGGTAGGCCCCGGCATTGCTGTAGCGTTGCAGGATGTTGTCGTGGACAATCGGGCTGAGCAGCTCGTTGAACGCGCAGCCGACCACGCAGTTGTCCCACCACACGACCTCGGCCTGAAGGGATTCGAGGCCGGGCAGGGTCAGCCAGCACATCTGGCCTTTGTGCATCCGGTTGATCGAAGCGGCCGAGAAGCCGGAGATCGAGAGATCGTGGACCACGCTCTGGAACGCGCGGCCGCCTGACGCACGCAAGGTGGCCGGGATCGTCAGCCGCGTCCGCGGGCTGCAACGGTCTTCCTGCGAAGCGGTGTGATAGGGATCGGAATGGGGCGGCATTGCCGTCTACCTTGTATCGAAGCCTGCGGTCTCACTGGTGGCGGTTTGGTCCGCACAAGGGTTTGCACCCTGTTCCCTAAGCAAGCCCTTCAAACCGTGGTAAACGGCGCTTTAGCCCCTCAGCCGATACGCTCGCGGTGCAAGGTGTCAAAGCCTTCGCAGATCAGGGCGGTCAGCCGGTCGGCAACGACCTCGGGCCCCTTGAGCGTCGCGGGGTCCTCGCCCGGATAGGCGCGGGCGCGCATTTCGGTGCGGGTCGCGCCCGGATCGATGATCGCGACGCGCAAGGGGCTCAGGCGCTCGACCTCGGCGGCATAGGTTTCGAGCAGGTTTTCGAAGCCCGCCTTGGTCGCGCTGTATGCCCCCCAATAAGGCCGCGGGTTCGAGCCGACCGAGCTGGTGAGGCCGATGATCTTGCCCGCCTTGGCCCGGCGCAGCAGCGGATCGAAACCGGCGATCAGCGCCTGGTTGGCGACGAGGTTGGTGAGCAGCGCCTGATTGAACTGCTTGGGCTCCATCTGCGAAGCCGGGGTCAGTTCAGGCAGATAACCGGCGGCGAGCACCATGATGTCCAGCGTCGGCCAGCGTCCGGCAATCGCGCCCGCCAGCCGCGTGACGGCATCGGGCTCGGTCAGGTCGAGCGGCGCGATGGTCGAAGTGCCGCCCAGCGCGTGGATCGCGTCCTCGACCTCTTCCAGCGCCTTGACCTTGCGGGCGACAAGAATGACGTGCGCGCCCGCCGCGGCCAGCGCCTTGGCGGTGGCGGCGCCGATGCCGCGGCTGGCCCCGGTGACAAGCGCGGTCTGGCCGGCAAGCGGCTTGGCAGTGGTGGTATCGGTCATGACAGGTCAGGCAGCCTTGGGATCAGCAAAGGGAAGCTGGGCGCTCTTGGCCTCGGCAAGCGCGAGGTCGGTGAGCGCGGTGGGGTATTCGCCGGTAAAGCAGGCGTCGCAGAATTGCGGGCAGGCCTTGTCGCGCTTTTCCTTGCCGACGGCGCGATAAAGCCCGTCGATGGAGATGAAGGCGAGACTGTCGGCCTTGATAAATTCGCGCATCGGATCAAGCTCCATGCGCGCCGCGAGCAGCTTGGAGCGTTCGGGCGTGTCGACGCCGTAGAAGCAGGAATGGGCGGTCGGCGGGCTGGCGACGCGGAAGTGGACCTCCTTTGCGCCCGCCTCGCGCATCATCTCGACGATCTTGAGGCTGGTGGTGCCGCGCACGATCGAATCGTCGATCAGCACGATGCGCTTGCCTTCCACCAGCGCGCGGTTGGCGTTGTGCTTGCGCTTGACGCTGGAATGGCGCGCGCCGTCGCCCGGCTGGATGAAGGTGCGCCCGACATAGTGCGAACGGATGATGCCGAGTTCGAAAGGCACGCCCGATTGCTGGGCAAAGCCGATCGCCGCCGGGACGCCGCTGTCGGGTACGGGGACAACAAGATCGGCTTCGCAGGGCGCTTCGATGGCGAGTTGCATGCCGATTGCCTTGCGCGCTTCATAAACAGAACGGCCCGCAAAGACCGAATCCGGGCGGCTGAAATAAACGTGTTCGAAGATGCAGGGGCGTGCCGGCGGGCTGCCGAAGGGGCGCACCGAGCTGATCTCGCCCGCGAAATTGACCAGCACCAGCTCGCCCGGCTCGACTTCGCGGATCACTTCCGCGCCGACCACGTCGAAGGCGACGGTTTCCGAGGCGAACAGGATCGCGTCACCCAGACGGCCCATCACCAGCGGGCGGATGCCGAGCGGGTCGCGGCAGGCGATCATGCCCTCGGACGTCATCACGATCAGGGCATAGGCGCCCTCGACCAGCCGCAAGGCATCGACCAGTCGGTCGGCAATGGTGGGGTAGCGCGATGTGGCGACGAGGTGGATGATCACCTCGGTATCCGAGGTCGACTGGAAGATCGAACCCTTGTTCACCAGATCCGCCCGCAGCATCATCGCGTTGGAAATATTGCCGTTGTGCGCGACCGCAAAGCCGCCGCTGGCAAGGTCGGCATAGAGCGGCTGGACGTTGCGCAGGCCCGATCCGCCGGTGGTCGAATAGCGCACATGGCCCGCTGCCATATGGCCGGGCAGGGCGGCGATCGCCTCGGAACTGGAGAAATTCTCGGCCACATGGCCAAGCCCGCGGCTGGCGTAGAACTCGGTCCCGTCGAAGCTGACGATCCCGGCAGCTTCCTGCCCGCGGTGCTGGAGTGCATGGAGGCCGAGCGCGGTCATCGCCGCAGCATCATTGGCGCGGATCGCGCCGAAAATTCCGCATTCCTCGCGCAGCTTGTCGCCATCGGCATCGCGGAAGGGATGGGTCACATTGAGGAGGCTCATCGGCATCACCAGACCTGTTAGCGCGGAGGGCCGCAGCAGTGCACCGCCCCAATGGCGATGTGACGGATCAATTACAAGGGGAACGAGGCGCACGGTGCCCGCCTTTTTGGCGACAGACGTACGACAGGCGGCGAGCCGAAGGGCGGGGAGCGCGCTGGCGTGAGGGATTGCCGCAAGCGTGCCAGCCGCTTACATGCACCGCCACCACAAGCTTCAGGGCGCCTCTCACCTCCATGCTCTCCCCCTTCGAACGGATGATCGCCAAGCGTTACCTCTGGCCGGGCAAGGGCGAGGCGTTCATCGCGCTTGTCGCCGCGATTTCGGTGGGCGTGGTGATGCTCTCGGTCGCGATGCTGGTGATCGTGATGAGCGTGATGAACGGCTTCCGTGCCGAACTGCTCGACAAGATCACCGGATTGAACGGCCATGCCGTGGTGCAGGCTTATGGCGGCCGGATCGAGAACTGGCAGAGCGTGATCGCCAATCTCGAACGCACGCCCGGCGTGACTTCGGCGACGCCGATGATCGAAAAGCCGTTGCTGATCATGGCCAATGGCAATGTCGAGGGCATCTTGTTGCGCGGCCAGACCGGAAAGGACCTGAACGGCCTCGCAGACAAGGTGCTGCTCGGCGACATGCGCAGCCTTTCCGCTCCGCTGGCCGGGCCGGATGATTTCGCCAAGGTCGCGATCGGTAGCCGGCTGGCGCAGAACCTCGGCATCAGGGTCGGCGATGTCATCACCATCCTCAATCCGGCGGGCCGCCCCACGCCGTTTGGCACCACGCCGCGGCAGGTGCCCTATCAGGTCGGAGCGATTTTCGAGGTCGGCATTTCGACCTTCGACGAGAAGTTCGTGGTTCTGCCGCTGGCGGAGGCACAGAGCCTGCTCTTGATGGGCGATTCGGTCGCGCAGATTGAGGTGACGGTCGATGATCCCGACAAGGTCGGTGATATTCTCGCTCCGGTGGCGGAACGCCTTTCAGGCAAGGCCGTGATCGCCGACTGGAAGTCGATGAACGCCGCGCTGTTCGAAGCCTTGCAGGTCGAACGCGTGGCGATGTTCTTTGCGCTGTCCTTCATGGTGCTTGTCGCCTCGTTCAACATCCTCTCCAGCCTTGTGATGCTGGTGCGCGCCAAGACCCGCGATATCGCGATCATGCGCACGATGGGCGCGACACGGCGCAGCCTGCTCAAGATCTTCGTCACCACCGGCACGACCATCGGCACCATCGGCACGGTGGCCGGTCTGGCGCTTGGCGCGATCGTGCTGTTCTTCCGCGAACCAATCGTCGATTTCATCGCCTTTGCGACCGGCCAGCAGATCTGGGACCCCTCCGTGCGGTTCCTGTCGACGCTGCCTTCGCGCACCGATCCGTGGGAGGTGTTCGGGATCGTGATGCTGGCGCTGACGATGAGCTTCCTGGCGACGCTCTACCCCGCCTTGAAGGCGGCCAACACCGATCCGGTTCAGGTGCTGCGTTATGAATAGCCTCCAGCCGATCGTTTCGCTGAAGGGCGTGCGCCGTTCCTTCGAACAGGGCGGGCAGCGCATCGACGTGCTGCGCGGGGTCGATCTGGACATCATGCCGGGCGAGATCGTCGCGCTGCTCGGCCCTTCGGGCTCGGGCAAATCGACGCTGCTTCAGGCGGTGGGCCTGCTGGAAGGCGGGTTCGAGGGTTCGATCAGCATCTCCGGCAGCGCGGCGGAAGACCTTGCAGGCGACGCGCGCACCCAGCTGCGGCGCGAGCATCTCGGCTTCGTCTACCAGTTTCACCACCTCCTCCCCGATTTCGACGCGCGCGAGAATGTGGTGATGCCGCAGATGATTTTCGGCACGCCCCGGGCAGAGTGCGAAACGCGGGCGGATAGCCTGCTCACCAGCCTCGGCCTTGGCGAGCGGTTGACCCACCGACCCAGCCAGCTTTCGGGCGGCGAGCAGCAGCGCGTCGCCGTTGCCCGCGCGCTCGCCAACCGGCCGGCGCTAGTGCTGGCGGACGAGCCTACCGGCAATCTTGACGAGCATACCTCGGACGCGGTGCTCGGCCAGTTCCTCGCGCTGGTGCGGGGCGAGGGCAGTGCGGCGCTGGTTGCGACCCACAACGAACGGCTCGCGGCGAAGATGGACCGGATCGTGCGGCTGAAGGAAGGCGTGCTGATCTAGGATAGGTTACCTCCGCCCCGCGCGCTGCAAACTGGCGGGAGAAGGAGACAGCCATGACCGACCATCCCGGCACTTTCAAAGGCGACACCGTGCCTTCGGGCGAACAGGCGTGGGACGATCGCGCCGTGATCGTCCCCGCAGCTCAGGACGCCCGGCTTTCGGGCGGGGGCGTGCCGCTGCTGCGCAGCACTTTCGCCGAGATGATCCGCCACATCGCGCAGCTGCCTGAGGGCGACCGGCAAGGCTACGTCATCCAGAAGGCCGGCGACCGCACCTATGGCGCCGACGAGGCAATGGCCCTTGCCAGCACGCCCGACTTTCCGTCACAAGACTCCGGCTGAACAAGAACGAGCGGGGGCTGCATGACGACCATTGCCGATTTCACCGTGACCACCAATCGCGGGCAGGAGCTTGCCTTGAAGGACAAGCTCGGCACGGTGCTGCTGGTGGTCAACACCGCCAGCAAATGCGGGTTCACACCCCAGTATGACGGGCTGGAGGCGCTCTACCAGCGATTCAAGGACCGCGGGTTCGAGGTGCTGGGCTTCCCCTGCAACCAGTTCGGCGGGCAGGAGCCAGGCAATGCCGACGAGATCGCCGAGTTCTGCAAGGTCAATTTCGGCGTCACCTTCCCGCTGATGGCCAAGGTCGAGGTGAACGGCGCGGATGCCTCGCCGCTGTTCGACTGGATGAAGTCGGAGAAGAAGGGCCTTATGGGGACCACCACGATCAAGTGGAACTTCACCAAGTTCCTGATCGACCGGCAGGGCAATGTGGTGAAGCGCTACGCACCGACCGACAAGCCAGAGGCGATTGCGCGGGATATCGAGAAGCTGCTGTGATCTTTTGCGCTGCCCTGTGCACAACATAAGCGCGCAGGACGCTTTGAGAATCGGCGTGACTTCCTAGATTGGCCGCTATGCCCTTCGCCCCCTTCGTCCCCTTGCGCGTGCTCTCGTCATACTCGATGCTCGAGGGGGCGATCGACCCGAAGGACATTGCCAAGCTGGCCAAGGAGCGGGGCTTTCCGGCGATTGCGATCTGCGACCGTAACGGGCTTTACGGCATCATGGCCTTCGCCGCCGCCTGCAAGGGCGAAGGCGTGCAGCCGATCATTGGCGCATTGCTCGGCGTGGCGCGTGACGAAACCCGCGGAACAGTCGATTACTTGCCGCTCTTCGCGCAGGACGATGCCGGCTATGACAACCTGTGCCACCTTGTGTCCGCCGCGCACCTCGATCGCCCGCTGGAGCGCGATCCCCACGTCACGCTCGACGATCTGGCCGGCCGCACCGATGGCCTTATCGCGCTGACCGGCGCGGGCGAGGGCGGGCTGACACGGCTGCTCGCCGAGGGGCAGAAAGACGCTGCCGACCGGCTTGCCGACCACTTGATGGCGCTGTTCCCCGGGCGGCTCTACATCGAGCTCGCGCGGGCGGGCGATCCGGTCTGCGAACGGGCCGAGGATGCGCTGGTGGACCTCGCCTATGCCCGCGATCTGCCGCTGGTTGCCACCAACCCCGCCAACTTCGCCGAACCCCACATGCACAAGGCGCACGACGCCATGCTGTGCATCGCCAATTCGACCCAGATCGAGGCGGATGATCGGCCGCGCTCCAACCCGCAGGCCTTCGTCAAGCAGGCGAGCATGATGGAGGAGGGCTTCGCCGACCTTCCCGAGGCGACGGCCAACACCCTCGTGATAGCCCAGCGCTGCGCCTTCGCGCCGCCCTATCGCAAGCCGATCCTGCCCAGCCTTGCGGGCGATCTGGCAGGCGAAGCGCGGATGCTGGCGGAGGATTCACGCGCCGGGCTGGAAGCCCGCCTCGCCGCCTATCCCGATCTCACGGACGAAGAGCGCAAGGTCTATTTCGACAGGCTCGAATTCGAGATCGACGTCATCGTGAAGATGGGCTTTCCCGGCTACTTCCTGATCGTTGCCGACTTCATCAAGTGGGCCAAGGAACAGGGCATCCCGGTGGGCCCGGGACGCGGTTCGGGCGCTGGCTCGGCGGTCGCCTGGGCGCTGACCATCACCGATCTCGATCCGATCAAGTTGGGGCTGCTGTTCGAACGCTTCCTCAACCCTGAACGCGTGTCGATGCCCGACTTCGATATCGACTTCTGCGAAACGCGGCGCGGCGAGGTGATCCGCTACGTCCAGCAGAAATACGGCGGCGATCACGTCGCGCAGATCATCACATTCGGCAAATTGAAGGCCCGCGCGGTGCTGCGCGATTGCGGGCGCATTTTGCAGATGAGCTACGGGCAGGTCGATCGTCTCTGCAAGATGGTGCCCAACCATCCGACCGATCCCTGGACCCTGCCGCGCTCGCTTAACGGAGCGGCGGATTTCAAGCGCGAGTATGACAACGACAAGGAGGTGAAGCGCCTCGTCGACCTCGCGATGCAGCTGGAAGGCCTGCCGCGCAATTCCTCGACCCACGCAGCGGGCGTGGTGATCGGCGACCGGCCGCTCGCGAAGCTGGTGCCGCTGTATCGCGATCCGCGCTCGGATATGCCGGTGACGCAGTTCGACATGAAATATGTCGAGAGCTCCGGCCTCGTGAAGTTCGACTTCCTCGGGCTCAAGACCCTGTCGGTGCTGAGGAAGGCGGTCGACCTGCTGGAGAAACGCGGCATCGCCATCGATCTGGGTGCGCTGCCCTTGGACGACGCGCAGGTCTATCATCTCATGCAGGCGGGTAACACCGTGGGGGTGTTCCAGCTGGAATCGGAAGGGATGCGCCGGACGCTCAAGGCGGTGAAGCCCACCAATTTCGGCGACATCATCGCGCTCGTCTCGCTCTATCGCCCCGGCCCGATGGACAACATCCCGCTGTTCGGCCAGCGCAAGGCCGGGCAGGTGCCGATCGAGTACCCGCACCCCAAGCTCGAAGGCATCCTCGCCGAGACCTACGGGATCTTCGTCTACCAGGAACAGGTGATGCAGGCCGCGCAGGTGCTGGCGGGCTACTCGCTCGGCGACGCGGACCTGCTGCGCCGCGCGATGGGCAAGAAGGTGCAGGCGGAAATGGACGCCCAGCGCGGGCGGTTCGTGGAAGGCTGCAAGGCGGTCTCCGACATCGAACCCAAGCGCGCCAACGAGCTGTTCGACTTGATCGACAAGTTCGCAGGCTACGGCTTCAACAAGTCGCACGCCGCCGCCTACGCCCTCCTCGCCTACCAGACCGCGTGGATGAAGGCGCATTACCCGGAGGAATTCTACGCCGCCTCGATGTGCTTCGACATGCACCAGTCGGAAAAGCTCAACGTCTTTGTCGATGATGCGCGCCGCTATCCGAACGGGCAGGGCGGGGTTGAGGTGCTGGCGCCCTGCATCAACGCATCCGAGGCCGAGTTCACTGTCGAACAGACCGATACGGGCTATGCCGTGCGCTATGCCCTCGCCGGGATCCGCAATGTCGGCGAGAAGGCGATGGAAGCCATCGTTGCCGAACGCGAGGCGAACGGGGCCTTCGCCAGCCTCAAGGACCTGTTCGAGCGGTTGCCTCAGGGGACGATGAACCGCCGCCAATTGGAAGGCCTCATCTGTGCGGGCGCTTTCGACGGGCTGGAACCGGACCGCGCGTTGCTGTTCGCCAATGCCGACATGTTGATGGCGGTTGCCGATGCGGCGATCCGCGAGCGGTCAAGCGGGCAGGTGGGCCTGTTCGGCGGCGATGCCGGGCCCGCTGAAGACCTGCGCCTGCAACCCTGCGCCCCGTGGTCGCGCCCTGAGAAAATGGCCAAGGAGCGCGAGAATTTCGGTTTCTACTTCTCTGCCCACCCGGTGCAGCAGTTCCGCGAGGCGGCTTCGGCCAATGGCGCGCGCACCTATCAGAGCCTGATGGAAGCGGGCGCGCCTCCCGGTGGGCGCGGGACGGCGGTGATGGCGGCGCTGGTGGAAGGGATCACCAAGGCCCGCACCCGCAAGGGCGGCACCTTTGTGCGTGCTGATTTCTCCGATGCTTCGGGGCAGTTCTCCGCCGCCTGTTTCGAGGAATCGCTGGTGCCCGATTTCGAACGCTGGGCGGCGGGGGGCGAATGCCTGTTGTTGACCGTCGAACTCGACAGTCCCAATCCCGACGAACCGCCCCGCCTGACCGTGCGCGGGGCGCGGCCTCTGGCTGCGGTGAGCGGGACGACCGCGATGGAACTGACCGCAGACATTGCCACGATCGAGGCCTTGCGCGAACTCCAGATCGAGCTCGAAGCTGCGCGCGGCGAGCGCCCCACAGGTGCAGGCGAGGTGGTGGTGCGGCTGGCCCTGGCCGAGGGCGGCGAGGCGCAGATGCGGCTCGGGCGCAATTTCGTGCTGAGCGGCGAACTGGCCGAGCGTCTCGCCGCGGTCGAGGGGATTGGCAGAGTGTCGCTCGCGCCCCTGAAAAAGCGCGGGAACCTCAGGCTGGTGGCCTGATGCGAAAAGGGGCCGGATCGCTCCGGCCCCTCGCTTGTCGTCACATTCCCGAACCCGGGCCGTAGGTCACTTCCACACGGCGGTTCTGCGGCTCGCGCACGCCGTCGGCTGTCGGCACGCGCGGCTGGCTTTCGCCGAACGCCTGCCCGGTGATCTGGCCCGCGGGCACGCCGCGCCCGGCCAGATAGTTCTGCACCGAGGCATTGCGACGCTCGGCCAGCGCCTGGTTGTACTGCGTGCTGCCGGCGGTGTCGGTGTGCCCGGCCAGCATCACCCGCGCCGTGCCGCAATTGGCATAGGCTGAGGCGGCATTGTTGAGGATGCTCGCGGCTTCCGCACTGATCTCCGACCGGTCGAAATCGAAGAACACGATATAGGGCCCGGTGTTGCACTGCACCTGCGGCGGCGGGGGCGGCGGCGGGGGTGGAGGCGGCGGGGGCGGCGGAG
>JAIEOM010000216.1 GCA_019750455.1 Sphingomonadales bacterium
TTGGTGTAGATGCCCTGCGCCGCCATGTGCAGGCTTTCCAGCGCGGGCGTGGCGCTGGCGAGGATCACGGGAATGCTCTCGAACCGCGCGCGCATCACCGCCACATCGCGGGCGTTGTAACGCACGCCATCATCCTGCTTGAAGCTGATCTCGTGCGCTTCATCGACCACGATCAGGCCGAGATTGGCATAGGGCAGGAACAGCGCCGAACGCGCACCGACGACGACCTGCGCGGTTCCGTCTGCAATGGCGCGCCACGCCCGGCGGCGTTCGGTCGACTTCAGCGAGGAATGCCACAGCACCGGCTTGGCCCCGAACCGCGCCTCGAACCGCGCGAGGAAGTTCTCGGTCAGGGCGATTTCGGGGAGCAGCACCAGCACTTGCCTGCGCAATCGGATGGCGGCGGCGACGGGTTCGAAATAGGTCTCGGTCTTGCCGGACCCCGTCACGCCGTCGAGCAGGAAGGGGGCAAAGGCCCGCGCCTTGACCGCATCCGTCAATGTCGAAGCGACAGCGGCCTGTGCCTCGGACAGACCGGGCTGGTGAAAGCCCGGATCGGCGGCGGGGTAGGGCCGGTCGATATTGACCGTCACCGGCTCGATCACCCCCTGATTGACGAGGCCGCGCAGCACGCCTTCGGAAACGCCCGCTTGTCCCGCCAGCTCGCGCAGGGTGCCCTGTTCGCCCTCCAGCGCCTCGATCGCGGCAAGGCGCTGGGCGGTCATGCGTTCGGGAAGGCCGCCCGAAAGGCGATATTCGGTCATCGTCGCCGGCCCACCCAGCGCACCGCCGCTTGCCAGCGCCATGCGCGCAACGCTGGCGAGAGGGGCGCAGTAATAGTCCGCCGTCCATTCGATCAGCCGCCTGAGCGGGGCGGGCAGGGGCGGCACGGGCAGGACTTCGAGAATCGGGCGCAGGCGCTCGAAGGCGATTTCATCGCCTGGCAGGCGGCCTTCGTCCCATACAATCCCCATCACCTTGCGCGGGCCCAGCGGCGCCATCACCACGCTGCCCGCAGGCGCGTGCACGCCATCGGGCAGCCGGTAATCCAGCGGGCCCAATGCGGTGTTCAAAACAAGCAGGCGAATTCGGTTCATCGCACAGTTATATGGAGAGCCGCATAGGCCAAGGGCAAGCTTGGAGACTGGACCAATGACCGCAATTGTCACGAACCGCCGCAACCTTCTGGCCGGAGCCGCGGGCGCGGGCGCGCTGCTGCTGCTGCCCGGCTGCGCCACCACCGGCGGGTTCAGCCTGGTCGAGGCGGTGCGGCGGATGCTGCTGCTCGCCACCGAAAACGCCTTTGCGCATTTGACTGCGCCGGGCGGTTTCTGGGACGAACAGGTCGCGCAGCTGGGGCTTGCCAATGTGTTGGGGACGCGCGGTGATGTGCTGTCGCGCATCCTCACCTCGCAGCTGTTCAAGGACCGGCTGGAGGAACGCTTCGCCACCTTCGCCATCGATGCCAGCTTCCGCGCCGCGCCGGTGGTGACCGATGCGATCCGGGTGATCGGCTTCGACAATGCCATTGCGCTGGTGCGCGGCGGGCCGGATGCGGCGAGCCTCTACCTGCGGCAGGAGGTCGGCGGCGCGCTGCTCGATGCGGTAGTGCCGGAACTGGGCGAGGCGATGCGCCTCAGCCGCGATCCGCTGGTCGGGCAGGCGCTTTCGGCGCTGACAGGCGTGGACGTGGCAGGCGTTGCCGACCGCTTCGGCCGCCAGATCGACGATGCCATCTGGGGCGAGATCGGCCGCGAGGAGGCCGCGATCCGCGCCAACCCCGAGGCAACCCGCGATCCGGTACTGATCGGGGTCTTCGGGCTCGGCAGCCGCATCTAGAAGCTCCAGTTGAGCGTCAGCTGCGGCACGTGGCTGATAGCGTCCGGCCCCCCGGCACGCGGGGTGATCTGGAGCATGTAGCTGGGCGCGATGTCCAGCCTGTCGTTCACCCGGTAGGCAAGCCCGGCGATGGTGCGCACCTGCTCGGTCCCGCGCCGGCCGTCGCTGCGGCGCGACTGGACAATGCCGAACCACTCCGATGATCCGAACGCCTCCAGCCGCGGGGCGATTTCGCGGGTGTATTGCACCCGCTGGCGGATGCGCAGCTCCACCCGGTCGGCGCCGTCGAACCAGCGTTGTTCGAAGCGGGTGCGCAGGTCGAGGCCGTTCCTCGCATAGCGGAACTGCTGGTGCGGGCGATATTCGGTCACCCCGCCGGTCTGGAACAGTGACATCCCGCCGCCGATCCGGATATCATCCTCGAGCGCCTTTTCCACGCTCACCCGGAAGGTCTGCTGATCCGCGCCGAACTCCGGATCGCGCCAGCGGTAGGAGGTATCGACGGTGAGGTAGATATCCTCGCCCACCTTCCCCCGTGCGAAGCCGACGAGCCAGAATTGCGTATCTTCGGGGTTGGCTTGCGCTTTCGACGGTTGCCAAGCCGCCAGCGTGGCGGCAAGCAGCATCGCAAATCGCATGGGCATCCGAGTCATGCCCGCCCCCTAGGCCCGCACAGGTGCGTCGCCTATCGCAATATTACTGGAGTGACCCCATGAAATTCTTCGTCGACACCGCCGAGATCGATGCGATCCGGGACCTTGCCGCCACCGGCTTGCTCGACGGGGTGACCACCAATCCCTCGCTGATCGCCAAGTCGGGGCGGGACTTCAAGGAAGTCACCAAGGAAATCTGCGGCATCGTCGATGGCCCGGTCAGCGCCGAAGTGGTGGCGATCGATCACGCCACGATGATGAAGGAGGCCGAAATCCTCCGCAAGATCGCCGACAATGTCTGCATCAAGGTGCCGTTGACGGTCGATGGCCTCAAGACATGCAAGGCGCTGTCATCCGAAGGCACGATGGTCAATGTGACGCTGTGCTTCTCGGCCAATCAGGCGCTGCTCGCGGCCAAGGCGGGCGCGACCTTCATCTCGCCTTTCGTCGGGCGGCATGACGACAACGGCTTTGACGGGATGGACCTGATCGAGGACATTCGCCTGATCTATGACAACTACAACTTCGCCACCGAAATCCTCGTCGCCAGCGTGCGTCACACCACCCACGTGTTGCAGGCCGCCAAGATCGGGGCCGACGTCATGACGGCACCGCCGGCGGTGATCCACGCGCTGTTCAAGCACGTGCTGACCGACAAGGGCATCGAAGGCTTCATGGCCGATTGGGCCAAGACCGGCCAGTCGATCCTTTGACGGGCATTCTGTAAGGCATGGCCGACCAGTCACCCCTCGATCTGTTCAAGCAGGCGCTGACCGGCGCGAGCAGGGCGATTGCGCGCGATCCCGAAGTCGAGGTCGCGTGGAGCGCCGATGTGCCGGGCGCGGCGGGCAACCGTTTCCGCGTGCCGCTGCCGGGGCGCGATCTGCCCGCCGATCAGGTGACCGAGGCGCGCGGCTTTGCCGACTCCTTTGCGCTGAAGCTGCGTCACCACGACGCCGCGCTCCACGCCAAGGCCGCTCCGCCCGAGCCGATCGCGCGCGCCTGCTACGACGCGATCGAGCAGGTGCGTTACGAGGCGCTGGGCGCGAAACGCTTCGGCGGGATCAAGGCCAATCTGGACGCGGCCACGGAAATGCGCACCGCATCCGACAAGATCGTGCGCGCGCAGAATTCCTCCGAGGTGCCGCTCCAGACCGCGCTTGCCCTGCTGGTGCGCGAGGCGCTGACGGGCGAGGCTGTCCCCGCCAAGGCGCAGGGCGGGATCGAGCTGGTGCGCGATTTCCTCGAAGAGAAGGTCGGCGGCGATTTCGCCGGGCTGGCCGAGAAGATCGGCGATCAGGAGGCCTTCCAGAAGCTCGCGCTCGATATGCTGCGCGAGCTCGATCTCACCCGCCCGACCGAAGCCCCCGACGAAAGCGATTCGGACGAGGCTGACGAGGATGACGGCCCCGATGACGACAATCAGGGCGAAGACGATAACCAGGGCGAGGGCGATCCGCAGTCGGCGGAAATGGCCGGCGACATGGCCGAGGGCGAGGGCGAGGGGGAGCAATCCTCCGACACCCAGACCGACAGCGACATGTCCGAAGGCGAGCCGGGCGATGACAGCGACGCCGCCAATGCGCCCGTGCGTCCCAACCGCCCGCAGGCCGAAGTGCCCGCGAACGTCGATTACAAGGCCTTCACCACCCGCTTCGACGAGGAAGTCGCCGCGCCGGACCTGTGCGATGCGGAGGAACTGGACCGCCTGCGCGCCTATCTCGATAGCCAGCTGACCGGCCTGCAGGGCGTGGTGACGCGCCTCGCCAACCGCTTGCAGCGGCGGTTGATGGCGCAGCAGAACCGCAGCTGGGATTTCGATCAGGAAGAGGGCGTTCTGGATGCCGCGCGCCTCGCCCGGGTGATCATCTCGCCCGGCACGGCGTTAAGCTACAAGGTCGAGCGCGATGTCGAATTCAAGGACACCATCGTCACCCTGCTGATCGACAATTCCGGCTCGATGCGCGGCCGCCCGATCAGCATTGCGGCGATCAGCGCCGACATTCTGGCGCGGACGCTCGAACGCTGCGGGGTCAAGACCGAGATCCTGGGCTTCACCACCCGCGCATGGAAGGGCGGGCAGAGCCGCGAGGCGTGGCTCGCCGATGGCAAGCCCGCCAATCCGGGCCGCCTCAATGATCTGCGCCACATCATCTACAAGCAGGCCGACGAGCCCTGGCGCCGCGCGCGCCGCAATCTCGGGCTGATGATGAGAGAAGGCCTGCTGAAAGAGAACATCGACGGTGAGGCGCTGATCTGGGCGCACAGCCGCCTGCTCTACCGCCCCGAGGAACGCCGCATCCTGATGGTCATCAGCGACGGCGCGCCGGTGGACGATTCGACCCTCAGCGTGAACAGCGCGGGCTATCTTGAGGCGCACCTCAGAAGCGTGATCGAATGGATCGAGAAGGTCTCGCCGGTGCAGCTGGTCGCTATCGGCATCGGCCATGATGTGACGCGCTATTATCGCCGCGCGGTGACGATCATGGACGTGGAACAATTGGGCGGCACGATCATGGAGCAGCTCGCCGAACTGTTCGAGGACGAGAAGGGCGTAAAAGGGCGCCGCTGAGGATGAGCGATACCGGCCCGTGGCTTGGCTCGGCGTGACCGGGCGTGGGTTCGTGCATCCTTGCCCTTGACCAGCCGGATCGCTTGGTAGATGTCCCTAGGAACACGCTTGTTGAGGGGCAGGGCGCTTGTTTCCATCTTTGTTCGTGCTGCTGTTGCAGCCCGTCGTCGCTGCCGCAGAGCCGGCTCCCGCGTCAGCCGAGGCTGCGCCGCCCGTCGCTGACGAAGCTGCGCCGCCTGCGGTTGCCGGGCTGCTGCTGCCCAAGACCACGCCGATCATCATCGCGATCGACAAGGAGCTGGGCTCCAAGATCAGCCAGACTGGCGAGACCTTCCCGATCCGGCTCGCCAAGGCCGTAACGGTCGACGGGGTCGAGGTGCTGCCCGCCGGGATCACCGGGCAGGGCGAGGTCGTCCACGCCAAGAAGGCGGGGCTCGCGGGCGCTGCAGGCGAGCTGGTGTTGGCTGCGCGCTATCTGGACCTCAACGGCCGCCGGATCGAACTGCGCAGCTTCCGCTTCATGGAAGCGGGCGAGACCTCGCTCGGCAAGGGGCAGGACAATACCGGCGTGTCGAACATGACAACCGCGCTGGCGGGGCCGATCGGGTTCTTCATCGGCGGGGGCAACACCAATGTCCTGCCGGGCACGCTCGCCAACGCCAAGACCCGCAATGACGAGGTTTTCGAGCGCGCAGCCGCTGCGGTCGCGCCCGAAGAACAACAGAACGAAAACAGGGAGGGTAATCCATGAAGAAACTGCTTGCCGCCGCCATGCTCGCCGTTGCCGCACCGGTCGCCATGACCGCCGCCGCGCCTGCCGCACTGGCGCAAAAGGCCGAGGGCGAAGTGACGATCCCCGCGCCCCCGCCGGGCAAGGGCCAGGTCCTGTTCTACCGCACCGGCGGCCTCAGCGGCGCGGCGCTCGGTTGCGCGGTGTTCGATGTGGGGGCCGAGGACAAGCTGTCCTCGCTCGGCGCGGGCAAGTATTTCATCCTCGTCTCCGATCCCGGCCCGCGCAGCTTCACCGTGAAGTCGCTGGAAACCAAGGACGCGCTGACCCTCGAGATCGAGGAAGGCGAGACCCAGTTCGTGCGCTGCAAGATCAAGACCGGCTTCATGTCGGGCCGCGCCGATATCGGCCCCAGCACCGAAACCGAGTTCCGCACCAAGCACAAGAACCCCAAGCTGGTCGATGCCGACGACATGTCGGAAGCGGTGCGCAAGACCAACTATCCCGGCTGATCGCCGCTTTTCCTTGAGCACGGGCCGCTAGCGATTATGTCGCTTGCGGCCCGTTTGCTTGTGCCCGATTGCCTTCACACCTTGCCATCAGAGATCATCCCATGAACGTCACCGAAGCCGTCACCACCCGCCGTTCGATCCGCGCCTTTCTCGACAAGCCGGTCGATCTGGAAACGCTCACCCGCGTGATGGACAAGGCACGCTGGGCGGCGTCGGGGTGCAATTACCAGCCGTGGGAAGCGAGCATCGTCACCGGCCAGCCGCTCAAGGACTTGCAGGCGAAGATCATCGCCAGTGGTCCGGGGGCCGCCGAGTATGACTGGGCCGCGCCGGGGCAGGAAGAGGCGTACAAGAAGCGGCTCGACGGGGTTTCGGCGGGCATGTTCGGCGCGATGGGGATCGCCCGCGATGACGGTGCGGGGCGCATGGCCGCGATGGCCAAGAACGCCACCAGCTTCGATGCGCCGGCGGTGCTGTTCGTCTATTTCCCGCGCCTGATGAAGGAGCCGCAGTGGTCGGATGTCGGCATGTGGCTGCAAACGGTCGCGCTGCTGCTGCGCGAGGAGGGGCTGGATTCGTGCTTCCAGGAATTCATGGCGCTCTATGCCAACACGATCCGCGACTTCCTCGGCCTCGATCACGAACGCTACATGTTCTTCTGCGGCATGGCGATCGGCTACCGCGATCCGGACGCGCCCGTGAACAACTTCGAGCGCGAGCGCGTGCCGCTGGATCAGCAGGTGAAGTTCATCGGGTTCGAGTAAGGGGCGTCACCCCAGCGAAAGCTGGGGCCTAGGGCGGCTGCCACCGTACTTTCGGCCCTAGGTCCCAGCTTGCGCTGGGATGACGGAATCGGCAAAGGCCGCCCATGACCGACGCGCCTCTGAAACTGTTCAACTCGCTCACCCGCTCGCTCGAGGTGTTCGAGCCCGTCCACCCGGGCGAGGCGCGCGTCTATACTTGCGGGCCGACGGTCTATAACTACCCGCATATCGGCAATATGCGCGCCTATGTGTTTGCCGATGTGCTGGGGCGCACTCTCTCGTGGAAGGGCTACAAGCTCACCCACGTCATCAACATCACGGACGTGGGCCACCTCACCGACGATGCCGATGCGGGCGAGGACAAGATGGAGAAGATGGCTGCGGAGAAAGCGCAGTCGATCTGGGACATCGCCGAGCACTACAAGCAGGCCTATTGGGCCGATGTCCGCGCATTGAATATCCGCCAGCCGGCGCAGTGGACGGTTGCGACCGACTACGTCCCGCAGATGATCCAATTCGCCAAGGGCATTGCCGACAAGCACTGCTACGAGCTGGAGAGCGGGCTCTACTTCGATGTGTCCACCGTCGCGGACTATGGCCGCTTGGCGCGCGCGCAGACCGAGGAAGGCGAGGGCCGCATCGAGGCGGTCGAGGGCAAGCGCAATGCTGCCGACTTCGCGATCTGGCGCAAGACGCCGCCGGGCGAGACGCGCCAGATGGAGTGGGACTCGCCGTGGGGCCGGGGCGCTCCGGGCTGGCATCTCGAATGCTCGGTGATGAGCGGCGAAGTGCTCGGTTTTCCCTTCGACATCCACACCGGCGGGATCGACCACCGCGAGATCCACCACCCCAACGAGATCGCCCAGAACCAGGCGCATTGCTGCACGAATGGCCTCGATGATCCGAGGAATTCCGGGGCGCGCATCTGGATGCACAACAACTTCCTCGTCGAACGATCGGGGAAGATGTCGAAGTCCTCAGGCGAGTTCCTGCGGCTGCAATTGCTGATCGACAAGGGCTACCACCCGCTCGCCTACCGGCTGATGTGCTTGCAGGCGCATTACCGCAGCGAACTGGAGTTCAGCTGGGACGGGCTGGGTGCGGCGCTGACGCGGTTGAAGCGGATGGTGATGGCGGTGGCTGCAATAAAAGCGAACGCGCCAAAGAATGTGCCCGATGCAGAAATGGGAGCACTTCTGGATCACATTTCTAGACGCGATTTCAATGATGAACTGAGCGCAGATCTGAATACAGCAAGCGCGTTACCGATTCTTGAGGAGGTTATTGGTTCAAAGCATCTAAGCGTCGACCAAAAACTTTTGTTAGTTTCAGAGATGGACGCAGTTCTGGGCTTAAACCTGCTTAGCCTCACCCGCGCCGACCTGCGCATCCGCCCCAAATCCGCACGCCTCACCGAAGACGAAATCGAAGCCGCGCTCGCCCGCCGGAAGGAAGCGCGCGCCGCCAAAGACTTCGCCGCCTCTGACGCGATCCGCGACGAACTTGCCGCCCAAGGCGTCGAAGTGATGGACGGCGATCCGCTCGGCTGGGAGTGGAAGCTCGGCTAACCCGCCGGGCGCCGCATCCACGCGACCAGCGCGAAACGCGCGTCGGCGAAGCGGTTGCCGGGCACTTCGACCCGCTCGATCTCGTGCGGGGCGAAGGAGGGGAAGGCGACCAGCCGGTCGTGCCGCGGCTCGATCACCTGCCGGCCGCCGCCCGTCATCGCATACATCACCAGATTGCCGCCGCTGAAGGCGCGCGGGGTGCGGTGGCAGTAATAGACCAGCGACACGGCGCGCTGATCCTTGACCAGCGCCTCGGCCCTGCCGGTCAGCGTGTCGATATGGCGCGGCAGCTGCTGCCCGTCACGGTGCGCGGCCATGTGCAGCTCGGTCGGCCGGCGTTCGAACTGGTTCGTCCCGACTTCGGCGGCGATGCGGTCATAACTGGCATCGAGCGCGGCGAGGAACGGCGCGATCACCGGGCCGAAATCCCCGGTGAAAGACACGTTGTCGCGGAAGCCCGTGTCGAGGGTATTGCGCGCGTCGTTGGTGTGCACCCGCGCGGGCGCGAACCGCGCCTCGTTCGCCAGCGCGAAATCGACCAGCCCTGCCGAAGCCTGCGGCCCCAGAAAATCGTCGATGATACAGACGGGAAACAGCACGGGCGCGAGAATGCGGGGCGGGGGCGGGGAGTGTCAAGGACCTCTCCCTGTCGCGGACTTGACCCGGGACCCGGCTGCCTTCACTCCGGCGGCGAAGCAAGCAAGGCCCCGGGGCAAGCCCGGAGCGGGGACCAGAGGGATTTTCATGACCATCCTAGCCATTTCCGGCCTCATCCGCCCGATGCTCGAAAGCCGTCTTCCGCAGGGCCTCGACGTGCGCTGGTTCATGTCCGCCGAGGAGGCCCTGGCCGCCGTTGCCGATGCCGAGATCGGCTGGTTCGACATGAACGACCAGCAGGCGATGGCCGAAACCCTGCGCGCGGCGAAAAAGCTGAAGTGGCTCAATTCGATTTACGCGGGGCTCGATTTCCTCCCCATGGACGTGCTGATCGAGCGCGGGATCACCGTCACCAACGGGGCGGGGATCAACGCTATCACCATTGCCGAATATGTAGTGATGGGGATGCTCAATATCGCCAAGGGCTACCGCGAGGTGGTGCGCGCGCAGGACCGGCACGAATGGCTGTTCGACAGCCCCGGCAAGCGCGAACTGGCCGGATCGAAGGCGCTGCTGCTCGGCTACGGCGCGATCGGCAAGCTGATCCAGCCGCGGCTCGAGGCGTTCGGGGTGGATGTCAGCGTAGTGCGCCGTTCGGGCGGGGAGGGCACCCTTCGGCCCGACGAATGGCGCGCGCGTCTGGCGGAATTCGACTGGGTGATCCTCGCCGTGCCTGCCACCCCCGAGACCGAGGGGATGATCGGGGCAGACGAACTGGCGGCGATGAAGGGCGATGCGGTGATCGTCAACATCGCGCGCGGATCGGTGATCGACCAGCCGGAGCTGGTGAAGGCGCTGGAAAACAAGACCATCGGGGCGGCGTTTCTCGACGTAACCACCCCCGAACCGCTGCCCGCCGACCATCCGCTGTGGAGCCTGCCCAACGCGCATATCTCGATGCACCTGTCGGGCCGGGCGCAGGACAAGATGTTCATCCGTTCGGGCGAGCGGTTCCTCGACAATCTCGGCAAATATCTGCGCGGCGAGCCTGTCGCCCCCGTGTTCGACCCGCGGCTCGGTTACTGATCGCATCCCGCGCGCGGACTGGCGCTTTTCTGCAATACAAGGCCGCCGTTGCGGTCCATCATGCGCGCGCAGCCGGGGGGGCTGCCTGCCGTCATCGCGCTTTCGCATGACGGCGCGCAGGGGGGGAATGCAGCCATGAGCGACACCAGAAAAGCGTCCGATCTGTTCATCGAATGCCTTGAGGCGGAAGGGGTCGAATACATCTTCGGCGTGCCGGGCGAGGAGAACCTCGATTTCCTTGAAAGCCTGTCGAAGTCCGACAAGATCAGGCTGATCCTCACCCGTCACGAACAGGGTGCGGGCTTCATGGCCGCGACCTATGGCCGCCACACCGGCAAGACCGGGGTGTTCCTCGCGACGCTCGGGCCGGGGGCGACCAATATGGTGACCGCCGTCGCCTATTCGCAGCTGGGCGGGATGCCGACGCTGGCGATCACCGGGCAGAAGCCGATCAAGAAGAGCAAGCAGGGCCGCTTCCAGATCCTCGACGTGGTGGCGATGATGGACCCCATCACCAAGTTCACCCACCAGCTGGCGAGCGCCGACAACATCCCCAGCCGCGTGCGCGAGGCGATCCGGCTGGCCGAGGAGGAAAAGCCCGGCGCGACCCATCTCGAATTCCCCGAGGATATCGCCGAGGAGCACACCACCAGCCGGCCCCTTGCCGCGAGCCTCGCGCGGCGCCCCAGCGCCGAGGAAAAGGCGGTGCGGCAGGCCGTGCTGGCGCTGGAGGCGGCCAAGGCCCCGATCCTCGTGATCGGCGCGGGGGCGAACCGCAAGATGACCGGGCGGATGCTGCGCCAGCTGGTCGACAAGACCGGCATACCTTTCGTGACCACGCAGATGGGCAAGGGCGTGGTCGATGAACGCCACCCGCTGTTCCTCGGCTGCGCGGCGCTTTCGGCGGGCGATTTCGTTCACCGCGCGATCCAGGATGCGGACTGCATCGTCAATATCGGCCACGATGTGATCGAAAAGCCGCCCTTCTTCATGCGCAATGACGGCGAGGGCGCGCTGGGATCGGACAGCGGGCCGACGGTGATCCACGTCTCGACCCGCACGGCAGAGGTCGATCCGGTCTACTTCCCGCAGATCGAGGTGATCGGCGATATCGCCAACGCGATCTGGCAGATCAAGGAAGACATCGTCCCGCAAGGGCGGTGGGATTTCCGCCGGATGCTCGAATACCGAGCGGCGGAAGTGGCGCACACCGATGGCCTTGCCGCCGATACCCGCTTCCCGATCTTCCCGCCGCATCTGGTGGCGCAGGTGCGGGCTGCCATGCCCGAGGACGGGATCATCTGCCTCGACAACGGGGTCTACAAGATCTGGTTCGCGCGCGGTTACAGCGCCTATCTCCCCAACACCGTGCTGCTCGACAATGCGCTGGCGACGATGGGCGCGGGGCTGCCTTCCGCGATGATGAGCGCGATGCTCTATCCGACGCGCAAGGTCATGGCGATCTGCGGCGACGGGGGCTTCATGATGAACAGCCAGGAGATGGAGACCGCAGTGCGCCTCGGCCTCAACATCACCGTGCTGATCCTGCGCGACGATGCCTACGGGATGATCCGCTGGAAGCAGGCCAACATGGGCTTTGCCGATTTCGGCCTGACCTATGGCAACCCCGATTTCGTGAAATACGCCGAAAGCTATGGCGCGATCGGGCACCGGGTGACCTCGTCCGAGCACCTTACCGACCTGCTGGCGCACTGCCTCGCCACGCCGGGGGTGCATCTCATCGATTGCCCGGTTGACTATACCGAGAACGACCAGATCCTGAACCGCGACATCAAGCGGCTCTCTGCCGAATTGTGAGTCCTATCGTCTCCCCGGGCCTGACCCGGGCCCCCGCTTCCTTCCCGCAGCGGCCCAAGAAGTAGCGGGATCCCGGATCAAGTCCGGGAAGACGAGGAAGACATTGCAACCATGCCCCAGCTCAAATCCACCTACCCGCTCTATCTCAACAACAAGGCGGTGCAGCCCAACACCGATCTCGCGGTGACCGACAAATACACCGG
>JAIEOM010000112.1 GCA_019750455.1 Sphingomonadales bacterium
ACCAACCCCCAGCGCCGCGCGCGGGTGATGTTCGCCTTCAAGGAACTGGTCGAGGCGAACATGCAGAGCCTCGCCGAAATGCTCTCGTCCGAGCATGGCAAGACCATCCCCGACGCGCGCGGCGATGTGCAGCGGGGCCTTGAGGTGATCGAATATGCCTGCGGGTTGCCGCAGATCATGAAGGGCGAATACACCCATGGCGCAGGGCCGGGGATCGACGTCTATTCGGTGCGCCAGCCGCTCGGCATCGGGGCTGGCATCACGCCGTTCAACTTCCCGGCGATGATCCCGATGTGGATGTTCGGCATGGCCTGCGCGGCGGGCAATGCCTTCATCCTGAAGCCCTCCGAGCGTGACCCCTCCGTGCCGGTCCGCCTTGCCGAGCTGTTCCTTGAAGCGGGCGCCCCTGAAGGCCTGCTTCAGGTCGTCCACGGCGACAAGGAAATGGTCGATGCGATCATCGACCACCCCGATATCGCCGCGATCAGCTTTGTGGGGTCCTCGGACATCGCGCAATACATCTATGCGCGCGGCTCGGCCAACAACAAGCGGGTGCAGGCCTTTGGCGGGGCGAAGAACCACGGGATCGTGCTGCCCGATGCGGACCTCGATCAGGTCGTCACCGATCTGACCGGCGCGGCCTTCGGCTCGGCGGGCGAGCGCTGCATGGCACTGCCGGTGGTGGTGCCGGTGGGCGAGGACACGGCCGAACGCCTCAAGGAAAAGCTGCTTACCTCGATCGCCAAGCTGCGCATCGGGGTCTCCAACGATCCCGACGCCGATTACGGTCCGGTCGTCACGCCCGAGCACAAGGCGCGGATCGAACAGTGGATCACCACCGCCGAGCAGGAAGGCGCGGAGATCGTCGTCGACGGGCGCGGCTTCACGCTGCAAGGCCACGAAAAGGGCTTCTTCGTCGGCCCGACCCTGATCGATCATGTCACGCCGCAGATGAAGAGCTATCAGGAAGAAATCTTCGGCCCCGTGCTCCAGATCGTGCGCGCCAAGGACTTCGAGGAAGCGGTGCGCCTGCCCAGCGAGCACCAGTATGGCAACGGCGTCGCGATCTTCACCCGCAACGGCCACGCCGCGCGCGAATTCGCCGCCCGCGTGAATGTCGGCATGGTCGGCATCAACGTGCCGATCCCGGTGCCGGTCGCCTATCACTCCTTCGGCGGGTGGAAGCGCTCAGGCTTCGGCGACATCGACCAGTATGGCATGGAAGGCCTCCGCTTCTGGACCAAGAACAAGAAGATCACCCAGCGCTGGCCGGATGGCGGCGGGGACGGCAGCAACGCCTTCGTCATTCCGACGATGGGGTGAGGCGCGTGCGGGCGGCCTTCCTTGCAACAGCATTCGCCCTCGCCGCGTGCGGGGGCGAGCCGCAGCAGGAGGCCGCCGCCCCCGAACCTGCGCCCGCGACCACAGCCGGAAGCATGCTGAAGGAGCCGGCCTCCGGATCAACGGCTGGCTCTGCGATCCCCGCGCAGTTCATCGGCGCATGGGATGCCGAGACCGGCACCTGCGATCCGGCCTCCGATCTCAGGCTCGACATCAACCCGCAGGCGATCGGCTTCTACGAAAGTCAGGGGACGCTCATCCGCCTAGCCGAAGCCATAGACGGATCGACCGTCGTGGAGCTGGCGATGGAGGGCGAAGGCGACACGTGGGATATGACCATGACACTGAGCCTTTCCGGCGCGGGCGCGGCCGAGCGGCTGATCGTGCAGCACAGGGGCGAGCCCGGCCAACCCGCGCCCGAGCCGCTGCGGCTGAAACGCTGCCCGACGTGAGCCACACTCGTCACCCCGCCGCATTGCTGCGAACCATCCGCTATCCGCGCTTGGCTAACGCTCCGCTTTGCGGCTAAGGGCGCGATCATGCTTAACCCGCCCCTGCCCGCCTCGGCGCATAGCTGGGCCTGCGCCTGACGCATCATGAAGCGGGTCTTTGCCAATATGGGCTGGCTGCTCGGCGGGCGCGGGTTCAACGCGGTGCTGAGCCTCGTATACCTTGCCATTGCCGCGCGCACGCTGGGCACGGTCGGCTTCGGCCAGATGGCACTGATCATTGCGCTGGGGCAGGCGATCACCGGCTTCTCCAGCTTTCAGACCTGGCAATTCATCGTCCGCTGGGGGGCTGATCCGGAGAACCCCGGCGTCGACATGGCCCGCGCCCGCGAGGCGACGGGTTTCGCCGTCGCGCTCGATCTGCTGTCCTTCGCAGGCGGAACTGTCGCCTCGGCGGTGCTGGTGCTGACCGCGCCGCTGTGGCTTGATGTGCCGCCCGACCTGATGTGGCTAACCTTCTGGTATTGCGTGATTTCGGTGGCGACGATCCGCACCACGCCCACCGGCATCCTGCGGCTCCACAACCAGTACGGCAAGGCGACCTGGGCGGAAGCGGTGCAGCCGATCATCCGTGCGAGCGGCGCCGGGCTGGCGTGGTGGCTGATGCCGAACGTCACCGGATTCATTCTCGCCTTCGCCGCGTCCGAAGTCGGCACGGCGCTGGCACTGTGGCTGGTCGCCGCGCGCGTGCAGCCGGTGAGCCCCGCTTCGGTCAGCCTGCGCGCGATCCCGGCGCGCTACGGCGGGGTGTGGCGCTTCGTGGTTTCGACCAATCTTTCGAGCAGCCTTGCGGTCGCCGGCAAGCAGGTGATGATCCTGCTGGTCGGCACGTTCGGCGGGGCCTACCTCGCCGGCGGCTTCCGCATCGCCAACCAGCTGGGCGTGGCGCTGATCGCGCTGGCACAGACGATCTCCAAGGCGATCCTGCCCGAGTTGGTGCAATCGCGCGACAACGCGGTGGAAATGGCGCGGCGCATGGCGAACATCGCCGCCATTGCGGGCGTGACCGCGGTGGTCAGCGCGATCCTGTTCGGCCGCCCCGGCCTCGCGCTGATCGCGGGCCCGGAGTTCACCGGCTTCTACTGGGCGATGATCATCCTCAGCATTGCGGGCGCCGTCGAGCTGGTGGGGGCGAGCCTTGAAAGCTTGCTGATCTCCGCCGGCAAGGCCCACGTCGCCTTCCTCGTGCGCCTGTTCCCGACGATCCTTGCGCTCTTGATGCTGGAAATGGCGATCGACTGGAAGGGCGCGCAGGGCGCGGGCTTTGCGGTCTTGGGTTCGAGCCTGCTGGCGGTGGTCGGCTTCTATGTGGCGATCGTGAACCTCAAGCAGTTCCGGCTGGTGGTGGACGAACCGAACGAAGAAGGGGCGGACAATCTGCCCGCCCCTCCCAAATCCTAGACCATCCCGGCGTAACCGGGAGAGCCCGCCTTACCCCTCGTAAGCTAGCTTCGGCTTGCGCGCCGCGCCGGTTTCATCAAGGCGGCGGCGGGGCGAGTAGTAGGGTGCCTGCTTCAGCGCCTCGTCCCCTTCCAGCGCCCGCTCCACCACGCCGCGGAAGGCGGTGATGAACTGGTCGATCGCGGCCTTGCTTTCGGTCTCCGTCGGCTCGACCAGCATGGCGCCGTGGACCACCAGCGGGAAATAGACCGTCATCGGGTGATAGCCCTCGTCGATCAGCCCCTTGGCCACATCGAGGGTGGACAGGCCATTGGTGAAGTCCTTGTCGCCGAACAGCGCCTCATGCATGCACGGCCCGCTCGCCCCGAAGGGCGCGTGGAGGATGTCCTCCATCGAGCGCAGGATGTAGTTGGCGTTGAGCACCGCATCCTCTGCCACCTGCTTCAGCCCGTCCGCGCCATGGCTGAGCATGTAGGTCAGCGCGCGGGTGAACATGCCCATCTGCCCGTGGAAAGCAGTCATGCGGCCAAAGCTCGGCCCGCGTTCCTCACGGTTCTCTTCCTCGACGAGGTAGAAGCTGCCATCGCTTGCGTTCTGCCGGATGAAGGGCAGCGGCGCGAAGGGTGCGAGCGCTTCGGACAGCACCACCGGCCCCGAACCCGGCCCGCCGCCGCCGTGCGGGGTCGAGAAGGTCTTGTGCAAGTTGATGTGCATCGCATCGACGCCCAGATCGCCCGGGCGCACCTTGCCGACGATCGCATTGAAGTTGGCCCCGTCGCAATAGACGTAGCCGCCCGCAGCATGAACCGCGTCGGCGATCTCGCGGAAGTCCTTTTCGAACAGCCCGCAGGTGTTGGGGTTGGTGATCATCACGCCCGCAACGTCCGGCCCGAGGCGGGCCTTCAGCGCGGCGACATCGACGCGGCCTTCGGGGGTCGCAGGGATATCTTCGACCCGGTAACCGGCGAAGGCGGCAGTGGCGGGGTTGGTGCCGTGGGCGCTTTCCGGCACCAGCACCACTTCGCGCGCGTCACCGCGCGCTTCGTGCGCGGCGCGGATCGCGAGGATGCCGCACAGCTCGCCATGCGCGCCGGCCTTGGGGCTCATCGCAACGGCGGGCATGCCGGTCAGCGTGCACAGCCATTCGCCCAGCTGGTGAATCACCTCCAGCGCGCCCTGCACCGCATTCTGCGGGGCGAGCGGGTGGATGTCGGCAAAGCCGGGCAGCCGCGCCATCTTCTCGTTGAGGCGCGGGTTGTGCTTCATGGTGCACGAACCGAGCGGGAAGAAGCCAAGGTCGATGCCGTAGTTCTGGCGGCTGAGGCGCGTGTAATGGCGCACCGTTTCGGGCTCGGTCAGGCCGACGAGGCCGATGGCTTCGCTGCGGGCGAGACCGCCAAGACGGGTCGGGGCGCTGGCATCGACTTCGGGAAGGTCCACGCCGGTCACATCGGCACGGCCGATCTCGAACAGCAGGGGCTCTTTGAGCATCAGCCCGCGATTGCCCGTGGAGGTGACGGGGCCGCCCAGAAAGCCGCTTTCGGCAGCCTGCATCTCCGGCTTCCAGCCGCTCTTGTTGGGGGCGTTCATCACACGGTCTCCTTGATGCTGGCTTCAAGTTCTTCGGCAAGCCGTTCGATATCGTCCTCGGTGGTGGTCTCGGTCACGGCGACGAGCAGCGCGTGTTCCAGCGCCTCGACCCCGGGGTAAAGCCGCCCGAGCGACACCCCGCCCAGCACGCCGCGATCCGCGAGGTCACGGATGATCTCGCGCGCGGGCTTGCCGCCGAGCATCAGGGTGAATTCGTTGAAGAAGGCGTTGTTGAGCACTTCCACGCCCGGCACCTTGGCCAGCCGATCGGCGGCAAGGCAGGCGAGACGGTGGTTTTCCGCCGCCAGCTGGCGCAGGCCGGTTTCGCCCAGCAGCGTCATGTGCACCGTGAAGGCCAGCGCGCACAGGCCGGAGTTGGTGCAGATGTTGCTCGTCGCCTTCTCGCGGCGGATGTGCTGCTCGCGGGTCGAGAGCGTCAGCACGAAACCGCGCTTGCCCTCGGCATCGGTGGTCTCGCCGCACAGCCGGCCCGGCATCTGGCGCACGTGCTTGGGATCGCGCACGGCGAACAGGCCGAGGTAGGGGCCGCCGAACTGCAGGCCGACGCCCAGCGACTGGCCTTCGCCCACCACGATGTCCGCGCCCATCTCGCCGGGGCTCTTGATCGCGCCCAGGGCCACGGGTTCGGTGTTGACCACCACCAGCAGCGCGCCCTTGGCATGGGCGGCTTCGGCGACCGGCGTGAGGTCGCTGATGCGGCCGAGAATGTCGGGATATTGCACCACGACGCAGGCGGTGTCTTCGTCGATCCGCGCCATCAGGCCTTCAAGGTCGGGCTCCGCCGTGATCGCGGGCAGCGCGTCGGCGATCTCGTCACCGGTGAAATGCGCCATCGTCTTCACGACCTGCGCATAATGCGGGTGGAGCGCGCCCGAGAGCACGGCGCGCTTGCGCTTGGTCACGCGGGTCGCCATCGCCACCGCCTCCCAGCACGCGGTCGACCCGTCATAGAGCGAGGCATTGGCCACCGCGCAGCCATAGAGCCGCGCGACCTGAGTCTGGAACTCGAACAGCATCTGGAGCGTGCCCTGCGCGATTTCCGGCTGGTAGGGTGTGTAGGCGGTCAGAAACTCGCCGCGCTGGATGATCGTGTCGACGCTCGCGGGCACGTGGTGGCGATAGGCCCCCGCGCCGAGGAAGAACGGCACCTCGCCTGCCACCAGGTTCTTCGCCGCCAGCGCCTTCATGTGGCGTTCGACCGCCATCTCGCTGGCGTGCATCGGCAGCCCGTGGATCGGGCCATCGAGACGGGCGACTTCGGGCACGTCGACGAACAGATCGTCGATGGTCGAAGCGCCGATTTTCGCCAGCATCGCCTGCCGGTCGGTATCGGTGAGGGGGAGATAGCGCATGGGAGAGGTGTTCCGTGGCTGGTGGTGTGGAGGGTTCAGGCGCTCAGGAGCGCAAGGTCGGAAAGAGTGGCGGAAAAGCGCGCCGGGCCAGTGTGCGAGGTGCGCATCCACGGCGCGAGCCAGATGCGATACCCCGCGGCGCGCACGCGGTGGCAGAAGGCGTAATCATCGGACAGCATGTGCCCGGTCGCGGGATGGATCAGCGGCTGGAACAGCGCGGTGATCGTATCGCCCGCCAGCCCGCTTTCGCGGTCAAGCGCGTCGGCGGCATAGGCGAGTTCGGGATGGCGTTCGCACAGCCCCTCGATCACATCGCGGCGGATCACCATCAGGCCGGTGCCCGTGTGCCTGAGCTCGATCGGCTGGTCGAGCGCAAAGCTGGCCGCCGGCTCCAGCGGTTCGAGAGGGAAGACACCGGAGAACCGCTCCAGCGCCGCCGGATTGCCATCCGCCAGCCCCTTGGCAGCCGCCGAGGCGACCAGATCCCAGTTGACGCGCCGCTTGGGATAAGGCGCGCCGACCACCGCCAGCCGATCATCCCCGGCCATCCGCTGGACGAGCGCGAGCAGTTCCTCGGGCACGAAACCGACATCGGCATCGATGAACACCAGGTGCGTCGCATCCGATTGCAGGAAAGCCGCGGCGAGAACGTTGCGCGCCCGGTCGATCACCGGATTGTTGCTGAGCCAGGCGAAGGCACATGGCACCCCCGCCCGCTCGGCTGCGCCCGCCAGCCCGACAACGCTGCGCAGATAATCGCCTTCGGCCCCGCCATAGAGCGGGGTGGCGATCATCAGCCGCAGGGCCGCAGGAGGCGGGGTGTCGGTCACAGACCCTCGACGAACGCCTTGTAGCCGTCTTCGTCCATCAGCTTGTCGAGCTCGGCCGGCGCAGCGATGGTCATCTTGAAGAACCAGCCGCCGTCTTCCGGCGCGTTGTTGACGAGCGAGGGGTCTTCTTCCAGCGCGCTGTTGGTCTCGGTCACTTCACCGGTGATCGGGGCGTAGACGTCGGAGGCCGCCTTCACGGATTCGACCACGGCGGCATCCTTGCCCTGTTCGATCATCGCGCCGACTTCGGGCAGTTCGACGAACACGATGTCGCCCAGCTGGCCTTGTGCATAATCGGTGATGCCGACCGTGGCGATGTCGCCTTCGACTTCGATCCACTCGTGTTCGTCAGTGTAGTAACGCATGGGTCAATTCCCCCTGTAGTAGCGGTGCGGGACAAATGGTGTGGGCGAGACGGTGGCGGCGAGGCGCTTGCCGCGAACCTCCACTTCAAGCTGGGTGCCGATGGCGGCGTATTCGCTGGCTACATAGGCCATGGCGATGGGCGCTTGCAGCGTGGGCGAGAAGCCGCCGCTGGTGACGATCCCGATCTTGTCGGAACCACTGAACACTTCGGCCCCTTCGCGGGCAGGCAGGCGACCTTCGATCTTGAGGCCGACCCACTTGCGCGCCGTGCCTTCCGCGATCTCGCGGTTGATCCGCTCGGCACCGGGGAAGCCGCCTTCAGTGCGGCGGCGCTTGTTGATGCCGAAGATGAGGCCCGCTTCGATAGGCGAGGTTTCGGGCGAGAGGTCATGGCCGTAAAGCGGCAGCCCCGCCTCCAGCCGCAGCGAATCCCGTGCGCCGAGGCCGATGGGCTTCACTTCCGGTTCGGCGCAGAGCAGGTCCGCGATTTCAGCCGCGGCTTCGGCGGGGAGCGAGATCTCGAACCCGTCTTCGCCAGTGTAGCCCGCACGGGCGATGGTGACGTCATGGCCCGCGATTTGAAAGCGGCCGAACTTCATGAAGGTCAGCGCCGAGAGCGGGTATTCGCCGGTCGCATGGCGCGCGAGCACGTCGGCGGCCTTGGGGCCTTGCAACGCCAGCAGCGCGCGTTCGTCGAGGTAATTCATGGTGATATCGTCGGGCAGCGCCTCGCGCAGCGTGCCCATGTCGTCCCACTTGGTCGCGCCGTTCACCACCAGATACAGCGCCTCGGGCCAGCGCGAGACCATCAGGTCGTCGAGCACCCCGCCCTCTTCATCGAGCAGCAGCGAGTAACGCTGCTGGCCGAGCTTCAGCGTGGAGAGATCGATCGGCAGAACGGCTTCGACGGCAGCATCGAGATCGGGACCGGACAGCACCAGCTGGCCCATGTGCGACACGTCGAACAGGCCAGCGCTCTCGCGGGTCCAGTTGTGTTCGGCGACGATCCCTTCATACTGGATCGGCATCTCGTAGCCCGCAAAGGGCACCATCCGCGCACCCCGCGCACGGTGCCACGCGTCCAGAGGCAGCGCCTCCAGCGGGATATCTTCGAGATGGTTTTCGGTCTCGTGGTCGCTCACTCGGATAATCCCCGGCAGAATACGGCAGTCCGGCAGCACCTTGCGGCACCGCTGCGTTACTGCCCCCTCTGTCGGGTGACCTGAGAGCTTCGGCGGGGCCATCACACAGGATGGGCCGCCTCCCCTTCGGTGGCCCGCAGCACGATGGCCGAGGGCGCTTTCCAGAGTGTCACGCAGCCGAGCGGTCCGTTGGCCTGAGAGTTTCCGGGGCGGTTGCTCCTTCGGCGCCTTTGCCCCTGGTGAGGGCATCGGGCTCTCCCGCTCGCCTGCCCGCCACAGAATCGCTTTTGCGGCGGAAGACAGCGCGGCGATGCTTGATTTGCTGCACCGCGTCAATCGGGCGAAGAGCGGATTCCCGTGTGGAAAACGCATTTGATTGCGCCCCCGCGCCGCAATAGACACGGCAGCGGCCATGAACCTCACCGAAATCTATCTGATCGCGCTGACGATCATCTTCGCCGTCCCTTGGCTGGTATGGCGCGTGCTGCGCACCGATTACTGGGCGCCGCTGGTGGTGGTCCAGATCGTGGGCGGGATCCTGCTCGGCCCGGGCGTGCTGGGCGCGGTGTTCCCGGATTACTATGCCTTCGTGTTCCGGCCCGATGTGATCGTGGCGCTGAACGGCGTCGCGTGGTGGGCGGTGATGCTGTTCGTGTGGATCGCCGGGATCGAGCTCGATCTTTCGCAGGCGTGGAAGCATCGCGGCGAGACCGGGCTGACCGCGGGGCTCGCGCTGGGTATGCCGCTTCTGGCGGGAACGGCGGCGGCGACAGTGATCCTGCAATTCCCCGGCTGGCGCGGGGCGCAAGGGGAATACTGGCAGGCGCTGCTCGGCATCGGGATGGCCTGCGCGGTCACGGCGCTGCCGATCCTCGTGCTGCTCATGGAAAAGCTCGGCATCCTGCGCGAACAGCTGGGCCAGCGCATCCTGCGCTACGCCAGCCTTGACGATATCGCGATCTGGGGCGTGCTGGCGCTGATCCTGCTCGATTGGGAGCGGATCGGCCGGCAGGCGATCTTCCTCATCGGTTTTACGCTGGCCGCGCTGGCCGTGCGCTGGCTGATGGCGCGCCTTTCCGAAAGCGACCGCTGGCCGGTGGGCCTGATCTGGCTCGCCATCTGCGGGCTGGCGGGCGACTGGTCGGGCCTGCACTACATGGTCGGCGCGTTTCTGGCGGGCGTGGTGCTGGATGCCAAATGGTTCGGCCACGAGGCGATGGACCGCTTCCGCAACGTCGTGCTGCTGACGGTGATGCCGGTTTTCTTCCTCTCCACGGGCCTCAGAACCCAGTGGGAGGGCGGCGGGCTTGCCGTGTTCGGCGTCGCCGCGCTGCTGCTGGCGGCGGCGGTGGGCGGCAAGCTGCTGGGGGTCCACATCGCCGGGCGTCTGCTCGGCTGGAGCCGGACCGAGGCGAGCCTGATCGGCTGGCTGCTCCAGACCAAGGCGCTGATCATGATCATCTTCGCCAACATCCTGCTCGACAAGGCGATCATTACCCCCACGACCTTCACCGCCCTGCTGCTGATGGCGGTGGGCAGCACGATGCTGACCAAGCCCTTTGCAACCCCGCTGCTGAAGAAGCTGGGGGATCGGGTGAAGGCGGAGGCTTAGTTACCCGTCCGCTGGCGAACCTCGGCCAGCCACGGGAACGCCCGCTGCATAAGCGCTGTCTCGCGCGGGTCGGCGTCCGCGGTTTCGACCTCGCCCGAGGGCGGCGGGACCTGGGTGGTGAAATAGGCCACGCCCTGCCCGTCCTCCATCGAAACCCACAGGCCGGACCGCAAGCCATAGGCCTCGCCCCCGTGCCCGATGCGCTCGCGGCCATCGCCGAACAGATCGTCGCGGCAGGGGGGTGCGTCGATCAGGCCATAGGTGCCAAGGCCATAGCCGCAGAAATCCGGCGATGTCTGTTCGGGTGGCAGGTGGTTCGCCGCGTCGATCACGGCGTAGAGCCATATCTCGGTCGCGCGGTCGGACAGGAACCTGTTGCGCTCCAAGTTGGCGAGCGCCTGACCGATCTTCGCCAAATCGACCATCCCGATCCGCACCCCGCCCTGCGGAGAGAAGATCGAGGCATTGGTGCCGGGGACGTAAGCATCAAGATCGCAGGCCTGCCCTTCCGCCACCGGGATCGTGCAGGCGGGCGGCAGACGGTCGGGACCATCTGCCGCGACTTCGCCGGTGTGGCGGTAGAGGGTGACGGCACGGGCCTCCATGTCCGGGCCGCAGCCGATCCAGTTGAGGCATGACGTCACGCCCAGCGGAGCGAACACGAGCCGCTCGACCAGCCGGTCATAACGCTCGCCGCTTGCTGCTTCGAGCGCGGTGGCGACCAGCGGCGAGCCGAGGTTCGCATACTCGAACGCCGCTGCGCCCGGCGGCCCGGTCTCACGCCATGCGGCAGGATCGGCGAACTTCGCTTCAAGGCTTTCGCCCAGCGGGATGATGTAGCCCGCTTTGTCGGAAAGCCCCGCGCGGTGCGAAAGAAGATGCGCCAGCGTCACCGGCGCGTGGGGGTGGTAGGGCGAACGCACGCGCCACCCCAGATAGTCCGAAACATCGCGGTTCAGCTGGACCTTGCCTTCGTCCATCAGCCTCAGCGCCGTGAGCGCCATGATAAGTTTGGAGACGCTGGCGATCCGCACCGGATCATTGGCTTCGAGCGGGCGGGCGGTCTCGAAGTTCGCCAGCCCCTCGACGATCATCGGGCGGATGCTCTCGCGGTCGAAGGCGACCACCACGCTCGCGGGCGGCGGCGCGGGCTCCTGCGCGGCGGCGGGGGCGGCGATGACGGCGATAGCAGCGAGGATGCGGCGGATCATGCCGCGCATCATCGCTGCCACGCTTGCAACGTCAATCGAGATTCGGCCGTAGCCAGCGTTCCGCCTGCTCTACACTCACGCCGCGCCGCGCGGCATAGTCTTCCAGCTGATCGCGGCCCACGCGGGCAACGCCGAAATATTGGCTTTCCGGGTGGCCGAAGTAGAAGCCACTGACAGCGGCAGTCGGCCACATCGCGAAGCTTTCGGTGAGGGTCAGCCCAGCGTTCGTCGGCGCGTCGAGCAGGTCGAACAGGATCGGCTTGAGGCTGTGATCCGGACAGGCGGGATAGCCCGGCGCCGGGCGGATACCGCGATATTCCTCCTTGATCAGCGCCGTATTGGTGAGCTGTTCGTTCGGCGCATAGCCCCACAGCGTGGTCCGCACGTGCTGGTGCAGCGCTTCGGCAAAGGCCTCTGCGAAACGGTCGGCCAGCGCCTTCAGAAGAATGTCGGAATAGTCGTCCTTGTCGGCAAGGAAACGCGCCGAATGCGGTTCGATCCCGTGGATGCCGACCGCGAAACCGCCGATCCAGTCACCTGCCGGATCGATGAAGTCGGCAAGGCACATATTCGCCCGGTCACGGCTCTTCTTCACCTGCTGGCGCAGGAAGGGAAGGCGCACGTGTTCCTCGGTCTCGGGCAGGTGGATGGTGACATCATCCCCGTCGCGCGCGCAGGGCCACAGCCCGGCGACGCCGCGCGCAGTGAGCCACTTTTCGGCAATGACCTGATCGAGCATCGCATTGGCATCGGCGAACAGCTGGGTCGCGGTTTCGCCGACCACTTCGTCGGTGAGGATCGCGGGGTAATTGCCGTGCAATTCCCAGGCGCGGAAGAACGGCGTCCAGTCGATGAATTCGCGCAGGTGGGCAAGGTCCCAGTCGGGGAAGACGTGGAGGCCCGGCTGCTCGGGCGGCGCGGGCTTGTCCGACAGGAAGGCGTCGTAGAAATTCGCCCGTGCCTCTTCCAAGGGCAGAAGGACAGAGGCCGACTTGCCCGCGCGCGCATCGCGCACATGAGTGTATTCATCCGCCACCTCGGCGACGTAATCGTCGCGCTGGGTGTCGGAGAGCAGCTTGGAGGCGACGCCGACTGCGCGGCTCGCGTCGAGCACGTGGATCACCGGGCCTTCGTAAGCCGGGTCGATCTTCAGGGCGGTGTGGACCTTCGAAGTGGTCGCCCCGCCGATCAGCAGCGGCATGGTCATGCCCGCACGCTGCATTTCCTCGGCGACGGTCACCATCTCGTCCAGCGAGGGCGTGATGAGGCCCGACAGGCCGATCATGTCCGCCTTGTTGTCGTTGGCAGCAGCGAGGATCGTCGGCCAGGGCACCATCACGCCAAGGTCGATCACCTCGTAGCCGTTGCACTGGAGCACGACGCCGACGATGTTCTTGCCGATGTCGTGAACATCGCCCTTCACCGTCGCCATGATGAT
>JAIEOM010000232.1 GCA_019750455.1 Sphingomonadales bacterium
GAACGGCGCTTCGACGGCGGCGATCCGCGCAACGATTTTGCCGGCTACCACCTGCTCGATGGATCGGTGACGGTGGCGACCGATTTCGGCAGCTTCACCCTCGCCGCGCAGAACCTGCTCGACCGGCAGTATATCGAGTATAATTCCGACACACAGCGCCCTGCCGACAACCTGCGCTTCTTCGCCGGACGCGGGCGGAGCGTGACGCTCGGCTGGCTGGCGAACTTCTGATGCGGGCTGCGCTGGTTCTGGTGCACCGCTGGCTGGGGGGACTGGTCGGCCTCGGTCTTGCGGTGCTGGGGCTGACAGGCGCGGCGCTGCTGTGGAAGCCGTGGTGGGTGGGCGTGGCGCAGGATGTGCGTGCGCCGTCCGAGGCGGAAATCGCGGCGATCATCGCCAAGGCGCAAGCGCTCGGCGCGGGCCACGTGACGCTGCCCTCGGCAGAGTTCGGCGTGGCGCAGGCGGGGTTCGGAAAAGGCGGCGGCGGGGCTTACCTTGCGCATGACGGCACGCTGCTCGCCCGCTGGCAGGGCGTGTGGGACCGGCCCGAGACCTTCCTCTTCGATCTCCACCACCATCTTCTGATGGGCGGGACGGGGGAGGTGATTTCGGGCTGGCTGGGGCTGGCGGCGATCGTCTTCTGCGTCACCGGCCTCATCCTGTGGTGGCCGACGCGCCGGACCTTCCGCCTGCGCGCCCTGCCGCCGCGCTTCACCCGGCCTGCCGTGATCCTCCACCACCGCGATATCGGCGCGGTGCTGGCACTGCCGATCCTGCTGGCGGGGGCGACAGGCGCGCTGATGGTGCTGAAGCCGCTGGGGCAGGCAGTGCTGACACCGCTCTCTCCCGCACAGGAGGTTGCCGCATGGCAGGCCAAGCCGCCCGCGCCCGCGACCATCGCCGCGCCCGATTGGCCCGCGATCCTCGCCGCGGCCCGCACGCGCTTTCCCGATGCGACCTTGCGCATGGTGATCTGGCCCAAGGCTGCCGGAGAGGCGGTGACGATCCGGATGCGCCGCCCCGCCGAATGGCATCCCAACGGTCGCACCACGCTCACCCTCGCCGGAGACGGCACGGTGCTGGCCGCCCGCGATGCTCCCGCCGCGCCGCTCGCCGTCAGGGCGAACAACGCACTCTACCCGCTCCATTCGGCGCGGCTGGCGGGGAGCGCGATGGCGCTGCCCCTGCGGATCGTGATGACGCTGGCCGGGCTGGGTCTTGCCCTGCTGGGAAGCCTTGCGGTGGTGACCTTCTGGCGCAGCCGCAAGCTTGGCGCTATTCCTCTCGCAAGGCGGCCCGCAGCCGTGCCGCGCGAGAGGGGGACGAGTGCCTGACGCAACCGCCGCAGTGATGGCGCTGACCGCCATGCTGGCGGGCGCGGCGATTGGCAGTTTCATTGGTGCTGCGCTGGTGCGCTTGCCGGAAGGCCGATCGGTGCTCGCCGGGCGCTCCGTCTGCGATGCTTGCGCCGCGCCCATCGCAGCGCGCGATCTGGTGCCGCTGGTTTCGTGGCTGGCGCTGCGCGGCAAGTGCCGCCACTGCGGCGCGGCAATCGGCGTATGGCAACCCTTCGCCGAAATTGCGGGGGCGCTGATCGGGGCGGCGGGCGTGCTGCTGGCCCCGCCCGGCCTTGCGATCCCCGCTATGCTGCTCGGCTGGCAATTGCTGCTGCTCGCCCTGATCGACGCGCACCACCTGTGGCTGCCCCGCCCGCTGACCGCCCTGCTGGCCGCGACCGGCGCAGGGTTTGCGCTGTGGAGCGGGTGGGAGGCGGCGAGCCTCGCCCCGCTCGTCACCGCAGCGGCGGGCGGCGTCATCGGGTTCGGGATGCTGTGGGCCGTCGCGCGCGGTTACCGGCTGCTGCGCGGGCGCGAGGGGATGGGCGGCGGCGATCCCCCGCTGCTCGGCGCGATCGGGCTGTGGGTCGGGCCAATGGGCGCGATCGGCACGGTGATCGGGGCGAGCCTGATCGGCCTTGCCGCCGCGCTGGTCATGCTGCTGGCCCGCAAGGATATCGCCGCCGAGACCGCCCTGCCGCTGGGCACGCTGATGGCGATGGCGGGCTGGGCGATCTTCCTCGTCAACGGCTGGGGCTGAGCGCGATTGACGCGGGGGACAAGCTGGTTCACGCTCCATGTTCCCACGGGGGGAATCCGCCTGCCATGATCGTCTGCGTGCCACGCCTGATCCTTGCCGCCGCCGCGCTTGCGGCGCTGCCGGTGGCCGTCGCCGCGCAGGAAATTCCGCCCCGCTACTTCCCCCCGCTGGCCGCGCAGCACGCGCCCGAGGCCGCTGCCGAATGCCTTGCGCTGGCGATCACCTATGAAGCCGGGCAGGAACCGCTCGCGGGGCAGGAGGCGGTCGCGCAGGTCATCCTCAACCGCGTGCGTCACAGCGCCTACCCGGACAGCGTGTGCGCGGTGGTCTGGCAGGGGGCCGAGCGGCGCACCGGCTGCCAATTCACCTTCACCTGCGACGGTTCGCTGCGCCGCCCGCGCTCCGCTGCGCAAATGGCCGCCGCGCGGGCCGTGGCGCTGCGGGTGCTGGCGGGCCAGAGCCCCGATCACGTGCACGGAGCGACGCATTACCATGCCGATTACGTCGCGCCCTATTGGGCCCCCAGCCTTACCCGGGTGCGGCAGATTGCGCGGCATGTCTTCTACCGCTCGCCCGGCGCTGTGCCCGCGCGGGACAGTGCGCCGGTGACCATCGCGCTCGCTGCCCGCCATACGCCGCCTGCGCCGGCACCCGCGCCCGAGCCGATCATCCGCAACGGCGAATTTGCCCCCTGGGGCCTCAGCCTCGATCCCGGAGGGCGCTGACCGCCCTACTCCCGCGCTCGCACCACATAGGGCCGCGCCGGGTTGCCGGTGAGTTCGATCACGACATTGCGCCGCGCCGCGGCGCCATCGGCTCCCCTGGCCGTGACAATCACCCGCAAGGGCCGCCCCGTCACCCCGTCATCGACCCGCCCGGTCTCGCTCTCGTTGAGACCGCCCTGCGCCACGGTGACCCCGGCAAAGCCGTCTTCAAACACCCGGTCAGCCATCACCCGCCGCGCCAGCGGGCTGGCGTTGGCTCGCGCAAAGCGTCCGCTGGTCGGGGTGAAGACCGAGATATAGGGGTCCATCCGCAGCGCCAGTTCCGGCCCGATCGCGGGGATCGCGGCGAGTTCCATGTTGGTGCGCAGCGATCCGTTGCGCGGGCGGATGCCCTGCGCGGCATAATCCGCCGCCTCCGTCCCGCGCAGGCGTGGCTCGTCATCCCCGTCGCGCCAGTCGAGGAACGCATCGCGCGCTTCCTCAAGCTCTGCGCCCTGCAAACCGAATTCGCCGAACAACGCTTCGACCTGCTGATCGTTGAGCGTGTTGATCGGAACCTTGGCGAGTTCCTCCTCGATGCGGATTTCCAGCGTTGCCGCGCCGAAGGTCACCTCGCGCACCCGCCCATCGGGCCGCCACCGGCGCGCTGCGCTGGGCTGGGCAAGGCCCTGCACCGCCAGCGCCACGCCTGCATCGGCCGCCGCCGTCAGCCGCGCGCGGTCAAGCTCCGCCTGCGCCGAACGCGTTGATCCGCGCGTCGCCTCGATCATAGTCAGCGCCAGCAGCGCGAGCACCGCGAGGCTCGCCACGGCCACCACCAGCGCAAAGCCGCCATCCCGCCCGCGCCTGTCAGGGTGCGGGCGCGCGGTCAGGGGATGTCCCCGGTTGTCGAGAAAGGCTCCAGCGAGCGGATCTTCTGGCGCAGTTCCTCGGTAATGGCGCGGGCATCATCCACGGTGCGGATCACGCGCGGCTTCAGCAGGATCACCAGTTCGATCTTGTCGGTCGCCTCCACCTGACGGCCGAACAGCCCGCCGATGATCGGGATCTGCGACAGGAACGGGATGCCGGTCTTGTCGCGGGTCTGGACATTGCGGATAAGTCCGCCCAGCGCCAGCACCTCGCCATCCTGCACCGCAACCGTGGTGGAAACCTTGCGGGTCGAGATCACCGGCGAATTGATGCCCGATCCCGCCGCCCGCGCCGACAGCACGTCGCTCACCTCCTGCGAGATATCGAGCAGCACGAGCCCGCTGCCGTTCACGCGCGGGGTGACCTTCAGGATCACCCCGGTGTCGCGGTATTCGATGGCGTTGATGACCGGCGCATTGGGATCGATGGTCGAGGTCGAATTCTGGGTCAGCACCGGCACCTGCGTGCCGACCTGCAAGCTGGCCGTGCCGTTGTTGACAGTCATCAGCTTGGGCGCGGAGACGACGTTGACCTTGGTCTTGCCCTCCAGCGCGTTGAGCACGCCGGTGAGGCTGCCCGAATTGCCGAACAGGAAGCTGAAGCCCGGCACATCGCGCACCAGCCCGGGGCCGGTGGTGGAATCGGTGAGGACCGCGTTCTCGTTGCCCTCAATGAAGTTCCATTGCAGGCCGTAACGCAGATCGTCGGTCAGACTGACTTCGGTGATCGCCGCCTCGATCATCACCTGCATCGGCGGCACATCGAGCTTGCGCAACGCATCCTCGATCACGGCATACTGGCGCGGTGTGCCATAGACGAGGATTGCGTTGTTGGTGTCGTCGCTGGTGATCTGGACGCCGCCCGGGCCGGAGGCGGAGCCGCCCTGATCGCCGCTCTCGCCCAGTGCCGCGGCGGCGGCGGGCGACGCGACGGCGGGCGGCGGGGCGACCGAACCGTAGCCATAGCCATCGCCGAAGCCCTGCTGCCCTGCCGTGTTGCGCGGTGCTGCACCATCGGGCGCGCCCGCATCGGCAAAGGCCGCCTGCTGCTGGCCGACCGCCTCCTCGCTGTCCCCGCTGCCGCGTCCGAATGCCCGGTTCAATGTGCGCGCCAGATCGCGCGAGCGCGAGTTCTGGACCTTGTAGACGAACAGCCGCGGCTCGTTGTTCTGGCCCTGCCGGTCGAGGATCTCGATCCAGCGATTCACATCGTCCAGATACTGCCGCTGGCGGCTGATCGCGAGGATGCCGTTGACCTTCTCCATCGCGATGATCCGCACCAAGCCGCGCGTCGGGCTGTCGGGCGCGTTGATGAGGCGTTCCAGTTCGGGCACGATCACACGGGCATCGGACCGCTTGGGCACGATCAGCGCGAAGCTCATGTTGCGCAGCCAGTTGACATCGAACTGGGCGAGCAGATCGCGCGCGCTGGCGCGTTGCCCCGATGTGCCGCGCAGCAGCAGGGTGTTGCGGGTGGGGTCGGAGACCGATACCACATTGGGCAGGATCGGCGCGATCAGGGCGCGCATCTGGTCGGCATTGACGAATTGCAGCTCGACCAGTTCGGTGCCGAAGCCGGGCGTGCCGGGCCGGGCGATCCCCGCCCCTGCCGAACCGATCCGCTCGATCCGCGCCTTGCCGCCTTCCAGCACCAGCGCAAAGCCGCCGATCGCGAGACTGTCTTCGAGGAAGGGTATCACCGAGGCGCGCGAAATGGGCCGTGCGGTGACGACCGTGACCGGTCCGGAGACACCCGGATCGATGGTGTAGTTCATCCCCAAGAGATCGCCCAGCACCGCCTCTGCCACGACGCGCACATCGGCCTCGGGGAAGTTCAATGCGATATCCCCGCCGCGGATCGTGACTGGCGGCGGCGCGGCGACGACGGGTGGGCGCTGCTCGCCCTCGACGATGGTCACATCGGCCTGCTGCGCCGCCAGCGCCGGATCGTCGGGCACGGTTTGCGCCGCCGCCGGAACGGTCACAGCCAGCAGGGCGAGGCCGCCTGCAAGGGCCAAGGGACAATCACGCATCATTGTTCGTCTGCCTGATAGGGCCGATCCGCGCGCGGATCATAGCTGGGATAGGAAAAACTGCTGCTGACCGGGGCGCCGATATCGAGCGTCACGCTCTCGCCGCCGCGGGAGAAGCGCACGCTGTCGGTGCCGATGGCGATGAGGCGCCAACCCTGCCACGACTGGCCGGGGCGCAGGGTTACCGTGCCGCCATCGGGGGTCTTGAGGATCAGCCGCGCCGCGCCGCGCACCTTGACCACACCGACAGGGCTTGCCCCGTCGAGCGGACCGGCAGGCGCGCCGGGCGCACTGCTTGCCGCAAGGCGCGTGGGCCGGAAGATCGAGCGCCGCGACAGGGCCGGATCGGCGCTGGCAGCGGCGAGGGAAACGGGCGCCGTGCCCAGCCCTGCGGCGGGCACTGCAGGCGGCTCGGGCCGCTCGGCGGGCAGCACGAATTGCGCGGCCACCATCAGCGCCAGCAGCAGCGCCAGCAGCGCCGCCAGCACCGTGCCTTCGGCGCGCTCAGGCCGGGGAATGCGAAGCGGCGACATCGATGCGGACATCCAGATCGGGAGTGGAAACAGCGGCAGACGGATTGGCTGCGGGCGCGGCGACAGACAGGGAAGTGACGATCAGCAGCGGTTCCGCATTGCGCAGGCGTTCGAGCAGGCCGACCAGTTCTCCCTCGCCCAGCCGCGCTTCGATCCTGAGTTCGATGCGGCCCTCGCCCGCCTCGATATCCTGAAGCGCGCGCACCTCGCCACCGCCCGCCGTGACCAGACCCGAGACGCGATCCTTGAGCGCTTCGGCGGCGGCCTCGGGCGTGGGGGCGATGATGTGGAAGCGCGCGCTATCGGCCTTCTGCGCCTCGGCCTGACGGCGCAGGCGGGCGATGTTGTCGATCAACCGCTGGTTGCTCGCCTGCACCAGCGCCAGCCGCTCGCGCTCGGCGGCGCGGGTCTCGAAGCCGCTGATGATCGGGGAGAGCACCGCCAGCCACCCGAAGGCGATCATGGCGACAAGGATCAGGACGGCGATCAGCCGCCGTTCGCGGTCGGACAACCCGGTCATTGGCCGCCCTCCTTCGGCTTGGCCGCGCCCGCCAGCGTTGCGCTGACATCGAAGGGCTGCCCGCCGCCGCCCTCGGCCGTGGGGTCGGAGACGCTGGTCTGGAGCGAGGCGAAGCGCCCGGTGCGGCGCAGCGCGGTCTGGATGTCGCTGCCCGGCGCCTTGTAGCCGGTGATGCGCAGGCTCTCGCCGGTCCAGACATAGCGCTGCACCCACGCCCCTTCGGGCAGGGCGACGGTGGTCAGGGCAAGCAGGCCGAGCGGATCATTCGCGTCCCGTTCGGCGACCAGTTGCCTGCGCAAAGCCGCCTCCCGCGCGAGCCTGCCGGCGAGCGCGCGTGCGGCGCTGCCGGTGGTCGCCTGCGCCTCGACCTCGGCGGCAAAGGCGCTGGTGGCGGCGATATCGCGCCAGATCATCAGGCCCACATTGGCAAGGAACAGCGCGGCGACCAGCCCCCACCAGAACGGGCGACTGTCACGTCGCGGGGTGATCGCGCCGCTCGCCACCAGCGCGGGAAGCAGGTCGATGGTCAGCGCCTCGTCGTCGGGGCTTTGCCATAGCAGCGCGAGCGGCTCGATCCCGCGTGTCCGCGCAGCCTCGACCAGTGCGGCGGCACGCGCCTGCGGCATCCCGGCGACCAGCGTCGGCACGCGGGCATGGCCGGGCTCTGCCTGTTCCGCGAGCGCCCGCGCCCCGGCAATCGCGGTACCCGGCGGGAAGGGCAGCAGGCGATCGAGCTCCAGAGCAACCATACGCGACAGGTCGCGCGGGGCGAGGCGCGGGAGCATGGAGCGCGTGGCAATCGCGGCGGCGGGAGGCAGAACCACCGGCATCAGCTGCCGCCGTGCGCCCTCGGCCACCGGGTCCAGCGCCGCGCCGTCCAGCCACAGCGCGCCTTCCGCATCGAAAGCGGCGCGCGGGCCGGAAAGCTTGCGCTCCTTTGTCTGCCAGCGCGCCGGGACCATCGCGGCCAGCTCGCCCGTCCACCAGTCCCACCCTTCGCGCAAGGCCGCGCCGAGGCTGGTCATGTCCATATCGAGGATCGTGCCGGTGCGGATCATGCCGCGTCACCCGAACACTGGCCAGTCGCCGGATCGACGGTGCAGGCGGCGTTGACGTTGGGCACGGGGCGGATCACCAGATCGGGCCATTGCCGCCGGTCGCCCTCGAAAAAGGCGACGCGGATGCGCACCAGTTCGGGCGGATTGCCGCGCTCGATCCAGCGGCTGCGCCAATCGCGGACCGGATCGCCCGGCAAGGTGCCGAAATAGGCGATCTCAAGCCGCTCGACATTGGTGAGCAGCACTTGCGGCGTCCATCCGGCAGTGTCGGGGGCATAGGGATCGACCCCCGCCGTGGTATCGGCGAGCGCGAAGAGCACCAGCTGGCCGTCCTCGCTGCGGGCAAGGCGATAACGGGTGAGGCTCGCCGGGCGCTCGGCCGGGGCGGCAGGGGCAAAGAAGCTGAAGCGCGCCGCATCGCCCCGCACATCGGCGATGGGGCGGGCAAATTCGTAGCGGGTGTTGGGCACCAGCGCCTCGATCCGGTCGCGCAGCACGGTCTGGGCGGTGATGACCGCGGCATTGCCCGCCCCCCGCGCCCGCGCCTGCGCGGCGGTCTGGAAGCCGAGCTGCACCCCCGCCAGCACCATGCCCGAAAGCACGGCAACGATGGCGAGGCTGACCAGCAGCTCGACCAGCGTAAAACCCGCATCCCGATCGCACGGCGCGGTCATGTGCCAGCCACCCGCAAGGTGGTGAGTTCGACCAGCGGCTCACCCGAAGGCCCCTCGCCCGCGGTCACCGTGATCCGGTCGAGCGCCGGGCTGGCCAGTTGGCCGCGATAGGGCTCGATCCGCAAGGCCCAGCCGATAGTGCCGCTCTTGCCCTCGCGCGCGGCAAAGCGGCCGGGCACGGCAACCTCGGCGACAGCGAGCTGCGATTGCGCCACCAGCAGCGCGGCGCGGCGTTCCTCGTTGGTGCGTGCGGCGCGGGCATTGTTCTGGACCACACCCAGAGTCACCCCCAGCATCGCGGCAACAATGGCCGAAGCGACCAGCGCCTCGGGCAGGGTGAAGCCCGCCTCGCCGTTGTCCCGCCGCTGATGGTGCCCCCGCCCCATGCCTACTGCCCGCTTTCCGCGATGTGCCCGGTGCTGCCGAACACGGTCACCCGGCGTTCCCGGACCGAGCCGCCAGAGCGCGAGCGGATGCGGTAGAGTGCGGGCTCCGCAGTGCCATCGGGGTAGAAGGTGACCGGCCCGTCCTGCCCGGCGATCACGCTGACCGATGCGGGGAGCGCCACAGGTTCTCCCGCCCCGATCACCAGCGCCCTGCCCTGCACCGCCAGCGTCACCGGCGCGCCCGTGCGGATCGCTTCGGCCCGGGCGGCGCGCAGGCCCTCGGTCACCTGACCCGCGCCCATGCGGAATTCCATCGCCGTCATGCTGTTCTGCACGCGCGGGAAGGCCACTCCGGCGATCAGTCCGGCCACCGCGAGGGTCACCAGCATCTCGATCAGGGTGAACCCGTCGACGCGGGCAGGCAGGGTGCGGCTACCAGTTGCCGACATCTTTCGCCTCGCCTGTGCCGCCCGGGGCATTGTCCGAGCCATAGGAGAAAACGTCGATCTCGCCGTTGTCGCCCGGCGACTTGAAGCGGTAGGGGTTGCCCCAGGGATCGATCAGCCCGCTGGCCTGACCCATGTAGGGCCCGTTCCAGATCGGCACCTCGGCCGGCTGCTTCATCAGTGCGTCCAGCCCTTCTTCGGGCGTGGGATAGCGGCCCGCATCCAGCCGGAACAGTTCCAGCCCCGCGGCGATGTTCTTGACCTGCACGGTGGCGGTCTGGGTCTTGGAGCTGCTCAGATACTTGATCACCTGCGGGCCGACGATGGCGGCCAGCAAGCCGAGGATCGCCAGCACCACCAGCAGTTCGAGCAGGGTGAAACCCGCCGATTTGCGGCGCGTCTGCGCGGAGGCGGGATCGGTGTTCGGTCGCATCATCATGCCAGTGCCAGATCGTTGAAGCCGAGGATTGCCGCCATGATGGCAGCGATGATTGCCGCGACCACGGCGCCAAGGGTGACCGTGATCGCGGGAGTAAGCAAGCCGACAAGGCGCTGCAATTGAATCTTGACGTCGCGGTCCAGCACCTCGGCCAGACGGCCCAGCATCGGCCCCAGTTGCGAGGTCTCCTCGCCCGTGCGGAAGAAGCCGAGCGCCTTGGCAGGCACCACGCCCGCCGCGGCGAGCGGTACGGTCAACCCGCCGCCTTCCTTCATGCCGCGCGCCACCTCGCGCACGGCGGCGGCCATGTGGCTGTTGCCGATTGCGCGGCCCGCCAGAAGGGTTGCCGAGGGGAGCGGCACCCCGCCCTCCACCAGCACGCCCAGCGTGCGGGCAAAGCGCGCGGTTTCGGCATTGCGGACCAGCGGGCCGATCTGGGGCACGCCCAGCACCCAGCGGTCCCGCGCGGCACGAGCCTGCGGGCGGGCGAAGACCTGCCGCAGGGCAAAGCCGCCGCCGACCAGCAGCAGCAGCATCCACCACCACCCCGCCCGCACGGCGCGGCTCGCTTCCATGATGAACACCGATGCGGCGGGCAGACGGTCCTCGGCCCCTGCAAACAGGCTCTCGAACTGGGGCACCACGAACAGCAGCATCATCCCGATCACCGCGACCGACAGCACCACCAGGATCACCGGATAGATCATCGCCGTCACGATCAGGGCGCGCAGATCATCTTCACGCTGGAGGGCATCGGCCAGCCGTTCGAGCGCGGGGCCAAGCCGCCCGTCAGCCTCCCCCGCCTCGGCCATGGCGGCGGTCACAGGGGGGAACAGCGCCGGCCGGTCCGCCAGTGTGCGGGACAGCGGCGCGCCTTCCTTGACCGCCTGCTGCATCGCCGCGAATTCGGTGCGCAAGGCGGGCTGCTCTATGGAGTCCAGCAGCAGGGCCATCGCCCGTTCGAGCGGGATGCCGGCCCCCAGCAGCACCGCCAGCTCGCCGATGGCGCGGGTGACGGCGGTGCGGGTCTTGCCGGTGCGCTTCAGCGCGCCTGCCGGGGCGGACGGGTCCGTGCCCGCCGCAACGTCGATCGGCAGGATCGCCGCCTGCCGCAAGCGCCGCACCGCCTCGTCACGGTTCGCCGCGTCGATCTGCCCCTGCACCCGCTTGCCGTGGCTGTCAGTGCCGCGATAGCGGAAGGCCTGCATCGCTTCAGCCATCCTGCGTCACCCGCAGCACTTCATCAATGGTGGTGAGGCCAGCCGCCGCCTTGGCGAGGCCATCCTGCAACATCGTCGCATAGGCCCCTGCCCGCCGCGCAATCTCCCGCGCATCGGCGCGTTCGAGGATCGCCTGAGCGACGGCCTCGTCCACCTCGAGGAATTCGACCAGCGCGATCCGGCCCCTGAAGCCGGTGTGGCCGCATTCCGCGCAGCCCTGTGCCTGCCAGAACTGCGCATCGTCCGCGCAGCCGAGCGCCGCGCGCTGGCCGGGCCCCGGCGTGTGCGGCACGCGGCAATGCGGGCACAGCCGCCGCACCAGCCGCTGCGCGACCACCGCATTGAGGGTCGAGGCGAGCAGGAAGGGCTCCACAGCCATGTCCAGCAGCCGCGTCACCGCCCCTGCCGCCGTGTTGGTGTGCAACGTCGAGAGCAGCCCGTGCCCGGTCAGCGCCGCCTGAATGGCGATCTGCGCCGTCTCCAGATCGCGGATTTCGCCGACCATCATCACGTCCGGGTCCTGCCGCAGGAAGCTGCGCAGCGCGGCGGCGAAATCGAGGCCGATGGCGGGGTTGATCTGCGTCTGCACAATCCCCGGCAGGCGGTATTCGATCGGGTCCTCGACCGTCAGGATCTTGCGCGTTTCCGCATCGAGGCTGGCGAGCGCGGCATAGAGCGTCGTCGTCTTCCCGCTGCCCGTGGGGCCGGTGACCAGCATGATCCCGTGCGGGCGCGCAAGGCTTGCCTCCATCCGCGCGGCCAGTTCGGGCGAGAAACCCAGCGAGGCGAAGTCCAGCGCCATGCCCGACTTGTCGAGAATGCGCAGCACCACCGTCTGCCCGTGGATGGAAGGGGCGATGGCAACGCGCAGGTCGATCTCGTGCCCGCGCACCGCGACGCGCAGGCGCCCGTCCTGCGGCAGGCGGCGTTCGGCGATATTGAGTTCGGCCATCACCTTGATGCGGCTGACAATCGCAGCGCGCATCACCGGCGGCAGCGACGGCTGATCGACCAGCACGCCATCGATGCGGTAACGCACCGCCAGCCGGTCTTCAGTCGGTTCAAGGTGGATATCGGAGGCGCGCTGTTCCACTGCGTCGGCGATCAACCGGTTGACTGCGCGGATCACCGGCGCATCGCTGACCAGATCGCGCAGGCGTTCAAGGTCTTCCTCGTCCGCCGCGCTGCCCGGGGCGGCATCGGCGCGGCCTTCGCCATAGAGCCGGTCAATCGCCGCCTCGATCTCTCCCCGCGCGGCGATGCGGCAGGTGACGGGGCACCCCGCCAGCTGGCCCAATGCCTCGGCGGCGAAGGGGCGCAGGGGATCGGCCGTGGCGACCACCAGCACGCCGCCCTCGCGCGCCAGCGGCAGCACGAGATGGGCGCGCAGGAAGGCGAGCGAGACATCGCCAGCAGGCAGCACCGGCGCGGCGGGCCAGCCATCACCGCCGACCAGCGGCAGACCTGTGCTGTCGCGATAGAATTCCACCAACGCCTGTTCGCTGAGAATGCCGAGCCGGGTGAGGATCGTGGCAAGGTCCTCGTCACTATCGGCCTCGATGCTGCGTGCACGGGCGAGCGCATCGGCAGAGATCAGCCCGCGATGGAGCAGCCCCTCCGCCAGATCCGCTGTCGTCCCGGTCATTGCAACCGCCGAATCCAAAGCTCCACCCCCTGCTGCGGGGCACTGTGCGCCCCGCCCCGATCATCTCGCAATGCCCGCTTCCGCGCAACGCACGATAGGCATTGTTCGCTTAGAAGAGATTTTTTCGATCACAATGATCGACCAAACCGATCAAAAATCGCTCCGCAATCTCTGTCGCATTCCTATCCCTATGCGTGATTTCGAAAATTTGACGGCTTCGGTTACATGCAATTTGCGCATCGTCACCGGCCTGACGCATTCCTACAAACATTCACACGGTTACCGAAGAAAACTAACCTAAATTATCGTTGACGATTATGAACGGCAGGTTCATCCCCTGCCCCGGGGAGCGAATGCACCGGTTTATCGGCCACATAAAAGAGCCCGAAAATCGGTGATGATGTCAGCCTGTCCGGGGAATAGCCTAAGCATAACGCGCATCCAAGTCCTGCCTGAACGACCTTAGTGGCAGTCAAGCACTGCCGCCGGTCATGT
>JAIEOM010000020.1 GCA_019750455.1 Sphingomonadales bacterium
ACAAACCCCCTTGCCAAGGTCACCTGCCTTCGCCATAGGGCCGCTCTCATTTGCTCGCCGGGCCATCTGGTCCGTCGCTCGCAGCGAATGCCCGAGTAGCTCAGGGGTAGAGCAGCGGATTGAAAATCCGCGTGTCGGTGGTTCAAATCCGCCCTCGGGCACCATTCGCTGAAATGGGCCATGCGCCCAAGGGGAAACTGCCGATGTCCCGCCGCACCAAGCTTTATGAAGGCAAAGCCAAGATCCTCTACGAGGGTCCCGAGCCCGGCACGCTGATCCAGTATTTCAAGGATGATGCCACCGCCTTCAACGCGGAGAAGAAGGGCACGATCAACGGCAAGGGCGTGATCAACAATCGCATCAGCGAACACGTCTTCACCCGCCTTGCCCATATCGGCATTCCCACCCACTTCATCCGCCGCCTCAACATGCGTGAGCAGTTGATCCGGCAGGTCGACATCATCCCGCTCGAAGTGGTGGTGCGCAATGTCGCGGCAGGCTCGATCAGCAAGCGCCTCGGCATCGAGGAGGGCGAGCCGCTGCCGCACACCCTGATCGAATATTACTACAAGGACGATGCGCTGGGCGATCCGCTGGTCGCCGAGGAGCACATCGCCTGCTTCAATTGGGCCTCGAACGAGGAAATGCACGACATCTCCTCGATGGCGATCCGCATCAATGATTTCATGTGCGGCATGTTCGCCGCGATCGACATCCGCCTGATCGACTTCAAGCTGGAATTCGGACGGCTTTACGATGGCGATTACAGCCGCGTGATCCTTGCAGACGAGATCAGCCCGGATGGCTGCCGCCTGTGGGACATGGCAACGGGCGAAAAGCTCGACAAGGACCGCTTCCGCCGCGATCTCGGCGGCGAGGAAGAGGCCTATCGCGAAGTCGCACGCCGCCTCGGCCTGCTGAACGGCGAGGACAATGGTCCGGGCGAGGTTTTCGACCTGTCGCATGCGCGCTCGCGCCTGCGGGGGCCGCCGCCGCTCAAGAAATAGGCTGACAGGCCCGTTTCAGCCGCTAGTCTTCAAGATCGTGATACACGATCCGAGAGACATCTGAAAAACATGCGGAATTCCCCTCTCGCCGCCAGCCTGCTGCTGGCGCTCTCGCCGCTTGCCTTCACCACGGCGCTTGCGGCGCAGGATGCCACTGCCGCCGAAGCGGCTGCGACGTCCGAGGCACCCGCGCCTGTCTGGGCCTTCGAGGCCAGCGACGTTCCGGTCGATCCCGGCTACACCTTCGGCAGGCTCGAAAACGGCATGCGCTACGTCATCCGCCGCAACGCCACCCCGGCGGGCACGGCGCTGGTGCGGATGCGGATCAACTCGGGCGCGCTGGAGGAGACCGACAGCGAGCGCGGGCTATCGCACTATCTGGAACACATGGCCTTCAACGGATCGACGGGCATCCCCGAAGGCGAGATGATCAAACTGCTCGAACGCGAAGGGCTGGCGTTCGGTGCGGATACAAATGCCTCGACCGGATACGAGGCGATCACCTACATGCTCAACCTGCCGCGCAATGACGAGGCGCTGCTGGGCACCGCGCTGATGCTGATGCGCGAGACCGCGAGCGAGCTGACCATCTCGGAAGAGGCCGTGTCCCGTGAACGCGGCGTGATCCTTGCCGAACGGCGCGACCGCGCGGGCTTCTCCTTGCGCAATTACGAGGATAACGTCGCCTTCCTCGCTCCGCAGGCGCGTTACGGCCGCCGCCTGCCGATCGGCACGCTGGAAACACTCGAGGCCGCGAACGCAGAACGCATCCGCGCGCTTTACGAGCGCACCTATCGGCCCGCCAACACCGTGCTGGTGGTGGTCGGGGATTACCCTGTCGAGGTTGTCGAGGCGGCGATCCGTGCCCGCTTTGCCGACTGGGCCCCCGCCGGCCCCGCCCCTGCCGAGCCCGACGCTGGCCCGGTCGATGTGACCATCAAGGGCCTGACCGACATCCACGTCGATCCGGCCCTCGCCGAAGGAGTCACCATCAGCCGCCTCGCTCCGTGGCGTGACGAGCCCGATACCCTCGCCAATCGCCGCGCGGATGCACTGCGGAGCATCGGCTATGCGATCGTCAACCGCCGCCTCGCTCGCCTCGCGCGCGGGGCCGATGCGCCGTTCCGGGGCGCAAGCTTCGGCACCGGCGACATTTTCGAGGCTGCGCGGATCACCAGCCTTTCGGTCAGCAGTGCCGACGGGGAGTGGAAGAAGGGCCTCCTCGCCGCCGTGCGCGAGGTCAATCAGGCGGTCACCTACGGCTTCACCCGCGCCGAACTTGACGAACAGCTCGCCAATATCCGCACCAACCTCGAAAATCAGGTGAAGTCCGCCGATACGCGCGGGAACAACGTGTTCGTCAGCGCGGCGCTGGCGCTGGTGAGCGATGAGCGTATCCCCACCACGCCCCAGTTCTCGCTCGACCTGTTCGAACAGATCGCCCCCTCGATCACCCCCGAGGCGGTGTGGCAGGCGATGCGCGAGGACGCCGCGCCGCTCAGCGATCCGCTGATCCGCTTCGAGGGCCGCGCCGCGCCCCAAGGCGGCGAGGCGGCGCTGCGCGCGGCTTTCCACGAAGGCATGGCGCTCGCCATCGCCGCGCCGGTCGACAACGGCCCCCTCGCCTTCGGCTACAGCGACTTCGGCCCGGCAGGGACAGTGGTGTCCGACACGGTCGAGCCGCGCCTTGGCCTCAGGCAAATCCGCTTTGCCAACGGAGTCCGGCTGACACTCAAGAAAACGGACGTGCGCAAGGACCGCATCGCTTTCAGCATGGCGGTTGATGGCGGGGATCTGATGAACACCCGCGAGGCACCGCTGGCCGCATACCTCGCGGGGTCCTTGCCCGCAGGAGGACTCGGCAAGCACAGCCAGGACGAGCTGGCGAGCATCCTCGCCGGGCGCAGCGTCAGCTTCGGGTTCGACAGCAGCACCGATGCCTTCACCACATCCTCCACCACCACGCCGCGCGATCTGATGCTCCAGTTGCAGGTGCTAGCGGCGACGCTGACCGATCCGGGCTACCGCGTCGAAGGGGTCGAGCGGTTCCGCAAGAACATCGACAACTTCTTCAACACGCTCGACAGCACCCCGGCGCGGGCGCTTGGCGCGGCGAACGGGCGCATCCTGTCGGACGGCGACCCACGCTTCAGCCTTCAGCCCAAGGACGCGTTCTTCGCGCTCGATTTCGACAAGCTGCGCGGCGTGATCGGGGATCGCCTTGCAAAGGGTGCGATCGAAATCGCGCTGGTCGGCGATCTGGATGAAGCCGCGGCGATCGCCGCGGTTGCCTCGACCCTCGGGGCGCTGCCACCCCGCGAGGAAGACTTCAACTCGCGCGACGATAACCGCACCCGCAGCTTCACCCCCAAGCGCGGCGAATATCGCCTGACCCACAAGGGCGAGCTCGATCAGGCGCTGCTGCAATGGATCTGGCCGACCACCGACGACAGCGACCAAGTGGAGGACCAGCGGCTCGAACTGTTGGGGCGGATCGTGCGCCTGGAATTGACCGATCGCCTGCGCGAGGAACTGGGGCAGGCCTATTCGCCCTCGGCGGGGTCGAACACCAGCCATTACTATCCCGGTTACGGCACCTTCGCGATCAGCGCCTCGGTCGCCGCGGACAAGCTCGATGCGACCCGCGCCGCCGTGACCAAGCTGATCGCCGACCTGCGCGCCGCGCCGCTCGCTCCCGACGTGATCGAACGCGCGCGCAAGCCCTATGTCCAGGAATACAACAACTTCCTCAAGGACCTTGGCGGCTGGACCGCGCTCGCGTCGCGGGCGCAGAGCGAACCGGACCGGATCGATCGCTACTTCGCTGCGCCGGGGGTCGTTTCAGCAATCACGCCTGACGACATCCACCGAACCGCGCTCAAGTATCTCGATCCCGATGGCGCGGTAATCTTCACCGTCTTACCAGAAGCGGCAAGCAACTAGCAGCCAAAGAAAAAGCCGGCAGGTCGCCCCCTGCCGGCTTTCCCCTTTGGTTCGCCTCCCCCAAAAGGGAGGCCCTCCCTTAGTACTTCACGCTGATCATCGCGCCGATGATGCGCGGATCGTTGACGAAAGCGGTGTTGTTGTTGAAGTCGATAACGCCGAGCACGTTGTCTTCATCGGTGATGTTGCGCGCGAAGGCGGCAACTTCCCACTGGCCGTTGTCACCAGAATAGCCGACCTTCAGGCCGCCTTCGATCCGGCTGCCGGCGTTGAACTCGCGGCTTTCGTAGAGCAGGAAGTTCGTCTCGCCCAGGTACACCCAGTCGGTGAAGACGAAGAACTCGCCCGAGTTGCCCACCGGGATCGAGTAGCGGGCGGTGAAATCACCGCTCCATTCCGGCGCGTTGGGGAACGGGTTCCCGTCGATCAGCGCGCGGCGGTTGCCGGCGATCACGCGGGTCGGATCGGTCACGGTGCACTGCGCGCAGATGCCCACAGCGAGGTTCGAATCCTGGATCTCGGTGTTGTTGTAGGCCACGCCGAGGGTCACCAGGAACTGCGGCGAGATCTGAAACGCACCGTCGAATTCGGCACCGTAGGCCTCGCCCTTGTTGGCGTTGACCAGCTGCACAAGGTTGCCCGCACCGCCCACGGCGGTAAACTGCGGGTCTTCGACGGTGTAGTAGTAGACCGCACCGTTCAGGCGCACGCGGCGATCGGCGAGTTCGCTCTTGAAGCCGACTTCGTAGGACGTGATATTCTCCGACTGCGCGACAGAGGGCGCGCTGAAGAAGGCGACGTCACGGCCCTGAATGGTCGGCCCGCGGAACGAGTTGGCGATCTTGGCATAGACGCTGGCGTCTTCGGCTACGTCGGCAAACAGGCTGATATCCCAGTCGAACTGGTCATCGCCCACGCTGCGCGGCTGCGGCGCGGCTCCCGAACGGACGAAGAAGTCCTTCTGATCGTCGGTGTAGCGGATCCCGCCGGTGGCGCGCAGGGTCTCGGTCAGCTGGTAGCTCACCTGGCCGAACAGCGCCCACGCTTCGTTGGTGTGGTTGACGGTGACCGGCGGCGGGAAGGTGAAGCCGACGGTGGTCACGTCGAAATCGCTTTCGAAATAGAAGCCGCCAACCTGCCAGCTGAGCGGGCCATCGCCATTCGAAGCGAGGCGCACTTCCTGCGTGGTCTGTTCCAGATCGAGCGAATCCTGCGTGTCCGACGGGAACGGAATGAAGCCCGGGCCCATGACCGGCAGGAACGAGGCGCCAAAGCCGCCGTCGATATCGCCACGGCTGGAGCCTTCGCTGGTCCAGTGGCTCGTGATCGAGGTCAGCGTCGCGCCATCGAACTCGTAACTCGCCGTCAGTGTGGCGCCGACCTGCTTGTAGTTCGCCTCATTGCCGCCGCCGGCGTCATAGAACACCGTGTTGCGATCATAGTTGGCGTTGAGCCGGTTGTTGCCGGGGCCCAGGATGTTGGCGCGGAAGAAGGTCGACGAGCCATTGAGGTCGCGGAAGTTGACCGCGGCAAGGATGCTCGCGCGCTCGGTCGGGGTGAACAGCAGCTGGCCGCGCATGGCGACATCGGTGTAACCGCCGAGCACATTCTGCTGGTCGGTGAAGCCGTTGTCGATCCAGTCGCCGCGCTTTTGCAGCTGGGCCGAGGCGCGGAACGCCAACACATCCTTAACGATCGAACCGCCCACGGCGCCGTTCAGCCCGATGGTGTCGAGGCTGGCGAAGGAAAGCGAGGCGGCGACCGAGGTGTCGTGGCTCGGCTTGATCGAATCGATCTTGACGATGCCCGCCGGGGTGTTGCGGCCGAACAGGGTACCCTGCGGCCCGCGCAGCACTTCGACACGCTCGACATCGAAGATCGGGAAGCTCTTGAGCGTGACGTTTTCCATCACGACATCATCGAGGATCACCGAAACCGGCTGCGAGGCAGCGAGGTCGAAATCGGTGTTGCCGAGACCGCGAATGTAGAAGCGCGGGGCGACACGGCCGTTCGAGCTTTCGACATTCAGGCCCGGCGCGGTGCCGGCCAGAGCGGTGATATCGGCAGTGCCGCTGAAGATCGCGCCGACGCGTTCCTGATCGAGGATGTCAGCGGAAACCGCCACGTCCTGAAGGTTTTCCTCGCGCCGGTTGGCGGTGACGATGATGGTGGCAAGCTGGCCATCGGCCTCGCTGGCGGCAGCATCATCCTGCGCAGCGGCAGGAGCGGCAAAGCCGAAAGCGGCAGCAGCGAGCACGGTGGAGCCGGCCCATGCGGCACGAAATGCGGAGAAGCGGTGAGACATCGGACTACCCCTTGTTGTGGTTGGCTGGAGAGCGGGTGCGCCGGCGCGTTCGCATTTTTGCACGATTCGCGCGAGGATTCCGGAACGGATTGTTGCGCGAAAGAGACGCTTTTCTGCAAATTCCCGCATAGTTGTGGCAACTGGGTTACAATGTCGGTGCATCTCTGACCGGATTGTGACGCTTCGCGACCGTGTGCGGCGTGCAGAAGCCCCATCACTGCGATTGCACCCGCGCCACGGAACGCTATAGCGGCGGCGCGATCAGGCCCGGTACAGGGCCAATTGAACAATGGAGCATCAGGCCATGCAAGTGCGCGTCCTCGTAAGATTGAAGCCCGGTGTGCTCGATCCGCAGGGCCGCGCGGTGCATCACGCGCTTGAAGGCATGGGCTTCGAAGGCGTAGCCGATGTCCGGGTGGGCCGCCTGCTCGAACTCGATCTCGCCGATGGTACCGACGAGGCGATCATCCGGCAGATGTGCGAGAAGCTGCTCGCCAACACCGTGATCGAAAGGTTCACCATCGAGGGTGTGAACTGATGGCTTTCCGGGCGGCGGTCATCACCTTCCCCGGCTCCAACTGCGACCGGGACATGGCAACCGGGCTGGAGGCCGTTTCGGGCCAGCCCGCGATCCGGGTATGGCACGGCGATGCCGATCTGCCCTCCGGCCTTGATCTGATCGCCCTTCCCGGCGGCTTTTCCTACGGTGACTATCTGCGTTCCGGCGCGATGGCCGCGACCAGCCCGGTCATGCGCGCGGTAATCGCCGCTGCCGAACGCGGCGTGCCGGTGCTTGGAGTGTGCAACGGCTTTCAGGTCCTCACCGAAGCGCGGCTGCTGCCCGGCGCACTGCTGCGCAACGCCGGCCAGCGCTTCGTGTGCCGCACCGTGGCGCTGACGGTGGAGAACGCATCCTCGCCCTTCACGGCGGGCTATGCCGCGGGCGAGACGATCCGCATCCCTGTGGCCCATCATGACGGCAACTACTACGCCGATGCGGAAACGCTCGACATGCTCGAAGGCGAAGGCCGCGTGGCCTTCCGCTATGCGGAAAGCTGCAACGGATCGGCGCGGGACATTGCCGGGGTGCTCTCCGCCAATGGCCGCGTGCTGGGCATGATGCCCCACCCCGAACGCGCGATCGAGCCTGCGGCGCATGCTTCGCTGGGCGGTGCTGACGGACGGCGGCTGTTCGAAAGCGTGCTGGCGAGCTTCGCCACCGCCTGATCCGGCCCGCCAGGCCTCAGGCGCGGCGTTCCTGCTGCATGTTGAACAGGGCGAGCGCTTCCTTCGCGCCCATCGGTCGGCCAAAATAGAAGCCCTGGATCTTGTCGCAGCCCAGCTTGCGGATCAGATCGGCTTCCTGCGCGGTTTCGACACCCTCGGCGGTGGTGGTCATTTTCAGGCTGCGGGCCATGGCGACAACAGCATTGATGATGGCGAGGCTTTCCGCACTCCCCTGCGCCGCCCCTTGCACGAAGGTGCGATCGACCTTGATGGTCGAAAACCTCAGCTTCCTCAGGTAGCCGAGCGAGGAATAGCCCGTTCCGAAATCATCCAGCGCGACCGAACAACCCAGCGCCATGACCTGTTCGAGCGCATTGCGTGCCACGCTTGCATCGCGCAGGAAGATGCTTTCGGTCACCTCGATCTCTAGGCGTTCGGGACGCAGGCCCGTTGCTGCGAGCACCTGCACCACCTCGTCATGGAACGCGGGTTCGAGCAGCTGTTCGGGCGAAACGTTGACGTTGACCTTCACATGCTGGGGCCAGTTGCGCGCCTCCTCGCACGCCTTGCGCATCACCCATTGGCCGATCGGCACGATCAAGCGGGTGTCTTCGGCCAGCGGGATGAACTTGCCGGGGCTAACAAAGCCGTGCTCGGCGCTGTTCCAGCGCACCAGCGCCTCGAAACTGACGACGGTCTCGCTGTGCGCGTCAACCACCGGCTGGTAATGCAGCATCATTTCGTCGCGGCTCAGCGCCTTGCGCAGCGCCACTTCGAGCTGGCGGCGTTCCTCGGCGGAGGCGTGGAGCACCGGTTCAAAGCGGCAATGCTCGCCGCCGCCGCTGTCCTTGGCACGGTAAAGCGCAAGGTCGGCGTTGCGCATCATTTCCTCGACGCTGTTGCCATCGCGCGGCCCTTCGGCAGACCCGACGCTGGCACCGACATAAAGGGTGTGGTGGTCGACCTGATAAGGTTCCGAGAGGCGGTGGATCACCCGCCGCGCAAGATCGCGCACCACCCCCGGCGTACTCGCATCGCGGATCACGATCGCGAATTCATCGCCGCCAAGACGTCCGACCATCTGATTTTCGCCCATCAGCGATTGCAACCGCGCCGACACCTGCGCCAGCAGCTTGTCGCCGGTCATATGGCCGAGCGAATCATTGACCGCCTTGAACCGGTCCAGATCGACCATCAGCAAAGCACAGCGCGTGCGCCACTGCGCGGCATAACGCAGCGCCTCGCCCAGCGCCTCGGTGAGTTGCAGGCGGTTGGGCAGCTGGGTCAGCGTGTCGTAACGGGCAAGGTAGGCGATCTTTTCCGAGGATTTGCGCTGCTCGGTCACATCCGATCCGACCCCGCGGAATCCGGTGAAGCGCCCCAGTTCGTCGCGCGTGGGCGTGCCGGATAGCTCCCACCAGCGTTCCTCGCCCAGGATCGACACCTGCACGAGCATGTTCGAGAAATTCTCGCGGTTCTTGAGCCGTTCGGCGAGGTCATGGAGGCTCGCGGGGAATTGCCCGCTCGACCACAGGCTGCCCGCGATCATTTCCAGAAGCGGCTTGCCCTCGATCTCGCCCTGTGCGCGGCCGAGCGCGAAGGCAAAACGCGGAGAGACAGCGCGCAGGCGGCGGGCGGTGTCGACCTCCCACAGCCAGTCAGCCTCGTTCTCCTCGAACTCGCGCAGCAGCAGCGAGACGACCGCCTCCTTTTCGGCCACCGCCGCCTCGGCCAGCCGCGCCTTCACGAAGGTGGTGCGAACTTCGATCGTGGCGACAATGCAGGCAATCGTGAGCAGGATCGCCCCGCCCATCGCCTGCCACGCGCCGTCCACCGCCAGCGTAATCATCGCCCCGCCACCGGCGACAGCGAGGTAGATCAGCACGCTCAGCGGGCTGGTGGAAAAGACGAAGGTCGAGGCCACCATGAGCGCCATGACGGCCAGCACCAGCGCATACTTCTGCTCGCCGCCCGAGAGCCACGGGAAGACCAGCAGAGCCGCGGCCCAGCATCCCGACAGCGCAACCGCATTGAGGTTCTGCGAACGCTCCAGCGTGGCCGGATTGATCCGCCGTTCGGTATCGACAAGCAGCATGTCCGTCTGGCGCGAACGATAGAGCATGAAGGCGAGCAAACCCGCCCAGGGCAAGACAACCCACAGGCCGATCAGCGGCGCGAACATCGCGATGACAAACGCGGCAACCAGCGCATTGGCCAGCATCCGGTTGCGGCTTGCCCTCGCCAGCACGGCCTGTTCATCGCCGCGCAGACGCGTGGGATCGAAAGCCGGGTCACGCGTCAGCCCGAGCACATCGGAAAGCGGCAATTCACCAGCGGGCGCATGTTGCGGAGAGGGAAGCTGTTTGCCCACGGGCATGCGTTAACCGAAAATGGTTAGCGCTCTGTGAATTCGGCAGGCCACAAACGATTGAATATCGTCAAGCCACACGTCCGCCACAGAGCCTCTACACGCTATTCAACCGTCACCGATTTCGCCAGATTGCGCGGCTGATCGACATCAGTGCCCTTCACCACGGCAACGTGATAGGCAAGCAGCTGCACCGGCACGGCATAGACCAGCGGCACGATCAGCGGGTGGACGACCGGCATCTCGATCGTAGCGATGCAGCCCTCGCCCGCATGGGCTATGCCTTCCGCATCGGAGATCAGCACCACCTGCCCGCCGCGAGCGCGAACTTCCTCCATGTTGGAAACGGTCTTTTCGAACAGCGGACCGGAAGGCGCGATCACCACCACCGGCACGGCATCGTCGATCAGTGCAATGGGGCCGTGCTTCATTTCGCCCGCGGCATAGCCTTCGGCGTGGATATAGCTGATTTCCTTGAGCTTCAGCGCGCCTTCCAGCGCAAGCGGATAATCCTGCCCGCGGCCCAGATAGAGCACGTCGCGCGCCGGGGCGATGAGGTGCGCCATTGCCGCAATGTCATCGTCATGGGCCAGCGCGGCATTCAGTGCAGCCGGGGTTTCGAGCAGGTGGCGCACGATCTCGGCCTCCTCGTCGCGGTTCAGGCGGCCCTTCTTGACCGCCATGTGCGCGGCGAGCGCGGCCAGCACGGCCAGCTGGCAGGTAAAAGCCTTGGTCGAGGCGACGCCGATTTCCGGCCCTGCATGGGTCGGCAACAGCAGATCGGCCTCGCGCGCCATGGTGCTGGTCGGCACGTTGACGACCACGCCGATGGTCTGCCCGTTGGCCTTGCAATGCCTCAGAGCGGCGAGGGTATCGGCCGTCTCCCCGCTCTGCGAGATGAACAGCGCCAATCCGCCCGGCTCCAGCACCGGATCACGGTAACGGAATTCGGACGCGACATCGATATCGACCGGCACGCGGGCGAACTGCTCGAACCAGTACTTGGCGACCATCCCCGCATAGAAGGAGGTGCCGCAGGCGACGATCGTCAGGCGGCGGATTGCGGAAAGATCGAAATCGATCTGCGGCAGCGCCACCGAATTGTCCGAACGGCGCAGGTAGGAGCTAAGCGTCTGCGCCACCACGGTGGGCTGCTCGTAGATCTCCTTCTGCATGAAGTGGCGGTAATTGCCCTTCTCCACCATCGCCGCCGAAGCGCCCGAAGTCTGAATCTCGCGGGTGACAGGGTTGCCATCACCATCGAATATCTCGGCCGAACCGCGGCGGATCACCACCCAGTCGCCCTCCTCCAGATAGGCGATGCGCTGCGTCAGCGGGGCGAGCGCGAGGGCATCGGAACCGAGATACATCTCGCCATCCTGGACGCCGGTGCCATAGCCCACCACCAGCGGCGAGCCGAGCCGTGCGCCGATCAGCAGATCGGGATGCCGGCGGAAAGCGATGGCCAGCGCGAAGGCCCCGCGCAGACGCGGCAGCACCGCGCGCACCGCCGCCACCGGATCTGCCCCGGCCTCAACCTCGGCAGAAATCAGATGTGCGACGATCTCGGTATCGGTCTCGCTTTCGAAGCCGCGGCCCTTGGCGGCCAGTTCGGCGCGCAGGTCCTTGTAGTTCTCGATGATGCCGTTGTGGACGATGGCAACCTCGCCCGTGGCGTGCGGGTGGGCGTTGGAGGCGGTCGGCGCGCCATGCGTGGCCCAGCGGGTGTGGGCAATCCCGACATTGCCCGGGGCCGGATCGCTGGCCAGCACAGTCACCAGATTGGCAAGCCGCCCCTCGGCACGGCGGCGCACCAGCGCGCCATCGTGAAGGGTGCAGATCCCGGCACTGTCATAGCCGCGATACTCCATCCGTTTGAGGCCATCGACCAGACGATCCGCGACGTTGCCCTCGCCCACGATACCGATAATGCCGCACATTCCTGGAGATCTTCCCTTGCTGCCCTTGGCGCTGCTCTAACCGCACGTTTGTTAACAGCAAGCCCAACAATCGACGCGGGCCGACATGCTTAGGAAAAAAACAACCATTCCCACTTATTCACCATGCTTCGTGACGCACCCTTCGCCTGTCTGAGGCGAGGTGCGCGAGATGGATTGAGATCCGCGGGGAATGGGAATGAGCGCATTCGGCAAAAAGGGCAATGCAGGCGGGATGAAGCCGGGCGCACGGCCTGCTTTCGGCGTCGCACGGCCCATGAAGGGCGCGGGCGCTGCGCCGCGCGGCGGCGAACAGTTTCCTCCGATCCCTGGTGAAGCCGCTCCCGCGCGCCCTGCTCCGCCAGCCGCGCCATCCCAGAGCCGGCCGGCTTCGACCTCGGAAGCGATCGAGCGTCTCAATGAACGCATGGCTGCGGTCAGCGAGGCCAATTCCGAAGTCGGCGGGTTTGAAGCCAGTGTCCACAAGATCAAGGAGCAGGTGCTCCCGCGCCTGCTCGAACGTGTCGACCCGGAAGCGGCGGCGACCCTTTCCAAGGAGGAGCTCTCCGAGGAATTCCGCCCGATCATCATGGAAGTGCTGGCCGAGCTGAAGGTCACGCTCAACCGGCGCGAACAGTTCGCGCTGGAAAAGGTGCTGATCGACGAACTGCTCGGCTTCGGTCCGCTGGAAGAACTGCTGAACGATCCGGACGTGTCCGATATCATGGTCAACGGGCCGGACCAGACCTACATCGAAAAGAAGGGCAAGCTGCAACTCGCCCCGATCCGCTTCCGCGATGAACAGCACCTGTTCCAGATCGCGCAGCGCATCGTGAACCAGGTCGGCCGCCGCGTTGACCAGACCACGCCGCTGGCGGACGCCCGTCTGAAGGACGGCTCGCGTGTGAACGTGATCGTGCCGCCGCTCTCCCTGCGCGGCACCGCAATCTCGATTCGTAAGTTCTCCGAAAAGCCGATCACCATCGACATGCTGCGCGACTTCGGGTCGATGTCGGACAAGATGGCGACCGCGCTGAAGATCGCCGGCGCGTGCCGCATGAACATCGTCATTTCGGGCGGTACGGGTTCGGGTAAGACGACCATGCTCAACGCCCTGTCGAAGATGATCGACCCGGGCGAGCGCGTGCTGACCATCGAAGACGCGGCCGAACTCCGCTTGCAGCAGCCGCACTGGCTGCCGCTCGAAACGCGTCCGCCGAACCTTGAAGGCCAGGGCGCTATTACCATCGGCGACCTTGTGAAGAACGCCCTGCGTATGCGTCCGGACCGCATCATCCTGGGCGAAATTCGCGGCGCGGAGTGTTTCGATCTTCTGGCCGCGATGAACACCGGTCACGATGGTTCGATGTGTACGCTCCACGCCAACAGCCCGCGCGAATGCCTTGGCCGTATGGAAAACATGATCCTGATGGGCGACATCAAGATCCCGAAGGAAGCCAT
>JAIEOM010000282.1 GCA_019750455.1 Sphingomonadales bacterium
GCGGCCTTCGCGATAGAGCTCGCCATATCCGCGATAGGCATCGGCCTGCAGGATACCGGACCAGCCTGCGAGATGGGTCTGCGGGTGCTCGCCGCGCCGGTCGCGCGAGTAGTGGAACAGCGCCGCCGGTGGATCGGTCCCGGCGAAGGGACGATCATCGCGCACATATACCCATAATCGAGCCACATCGGTCTTGCCCTTGGCCATGACCGGCACGGTGGTATCGTCGCCGTGGATCCGGGTTGCAGCCAGAACGTGCGCCTCGATCAGCTTGTAGATCGGCATCAGCGCGTGAGCAGCGGCGCCGACCTGATCGGCCAGGGTCGAGACGCTGAGCGGCACGCCTTCGCGGGCGAACCGCTCGGCCTGCCGGTTGAGCGGTTGGTGCTGCCCATACTTCTCGAACATCAGCATGGCGAGGAAGCTGGGGCCTGCCCAACCGCGCGGGACCACGTGGAATGGTGCCGGGGCCTGGGCGATCTTCTCACAGTCACGGCACGAGAACTTCTCTCGAACCGTCTGGATCACCTTCCACGAGCGCGGGATGACCTCGAGCGTCTCGGTGACGTCCTCGCCGAGCTTTGAGAGCCGGTCCCCGCCGCATGCCGGGCAGGAACAGGGCGCGGGCACCACGACACGCTCGCGCGGCAGGTGCTCGGGAAACGGCTTCCTTGCCGGGCGCTTGCGCTCGAACGCGGTGACCGTAGTGGTCTTGGCTGCCGCTTCCTCGGCGATCAGATCGTCTTCGGCCGCGTCAGCCTCGAGCTCCTCGAGTTGCAGCTCCATCTGATCGAGCAGGCGGCGGCTGCGCTCGGCGCTGGGGCCATACTGCTCGCGCTTGAGCTTGGCGATCTGCAGCTTGAGGTGAGCGATCAGCGCCTCGATGGCGCTCTCGCGGGCATGGGCGTTGGCCAGCTTGGCCTCTGCTTCGTCAGCCTTCTGGAGCGCGGAAACCAGCAGCGCCTTGAGCGCTTCAACATCGTCCGGAAGGGGCGAGATGACGGCTTCCATGGACCTGAGTGAATCATGCGAGGCCCGCTCCCGCAAGGGCAAAATACCCGCCTTGCGCCGATTATCCTGCGCTCTGCGGCCGCCACGTATACTGCGGGTTACGCCAGTCGATCCCCTCGAGCAGGCAGGCCAGCTGTGATGGGGTCAGCGACACTGTGCCCTCACTCGCTGAGGGCCACACGAACCGGCCCTTCTCGAGCCGCTTGGCGTAGAGCGACATGCCGATCCCGTCGTGCCAGATTATCTTGATCAGCGATCCTGCGCGGCCGCGGAACACGAACAGATCGCCCCCATGCGGATTACGCTTGAGCCCCTGCTGCACCAGCAGTGCCAGGCCCTGCATGCCCTTCCTCATATCCGTGTGGCCGAGCGCGATCCAGACCCGCGCGCCGGAAGGGATCATCGCAGAGCCTTCAGCGCGGCCGTGACCAGGACCGGTGATGCAGCAGCGAAAACGCTCAGCCGCTTGCCGCGTGGCAGGTCGATGATCATCGCCGGGTGCTCGGCAGCGCTGACCGGCACCGCGTCCCCGTCGATCACCGCTTCGGCGAATACTGGCGCTGGCAGTGCCTCGGGCGCGCTGGCCTCCTGGGCCACGCCTGCATCGAGCAACTTACGCCGCCAGGTGTAGATCAGCCCGGACGAGACATCGTGCCGGCGGCAGACATCGGCAACCCGCGCGCCCGGCGCGAACGCCTCGGCCACAATCTGCAGACGTTCCTCATCGCTCCACCGCCGGCGCCGCTCTGGCCCCGAAAATACCGTCACCTGACCCACCGACCGCTCCAAAGCACACTCTTAAGAGCACGCTTAAGAGCGCTCGCTACCTGCCCGCGCAAGGCGGCCTCCGCCGGATGGTTACAGTGCAAGTGATTGTCGTGGCCGTCATATTTCTGCGTTAGCCCTTCCTTCACCAGTACCGGATCGTTGAACAGCACAGTGGTGCCAGGATTACGCTCCTTCATGAACTCGATGTAGTTGCGGGTTTGCTCCCGGTCATAAGCGCGGCTCTGCCAAGTGACAGGAGCATTCCCCCCATCTCGGCGGAATGGTCGAATATCAACCTGCCTGCCTTGCTCGTGCGTTTCATGGCCAGCGATGTCGCCACCACCGCGCTTGCTGATGTCGCCAATATTGACCGGCGAACCCCCGCGCCTTGCCCATTCGGCTGACGAAGCGCGCAGCTCGTTGGCGACCGACTCCGTCGCATACTGACTGCCCGGTGCGGAATAGGTCCGGAATCCTTCTCCGGAACGAGGCAGCACCGAGTTGACGGGACCACCACCAGAGGCCCCTCCCCCGCCAATGCCGAGCAGATCTCCGGCCTGGTCTGCTTTATTCGAAATCCATCCTTTTGCATCTTCGAGATAGTTCTCTGCGCCCTTGATGACGGGAGCCACGAGCCGCGGTTGCCAGCCTGTCGATGCGAGAAGGCTGTTCTCCGGCTGACGCAAGGCCTGCTGTGCGTAAGTGACGAACTCCTGCGTCTCGTCTTGGCTAAGCGAATAGCCGCGCGATGCAGCTTCGCTGAAGTCCTGACTGTGCCGCTCATAGGCCTCTTGAGTCCGTGAGGCCTCATTCGAATAGGTGCGCGTGTCGGCCAAACTGGCCGAATAGCGATCGGAAAGGGATTTCAGCTCACTGTCGGAACTGGAGCTCGTGGCGCGCGTGAAGTCCTCTCGCGCCTGCCTTGCCTGCGTCGAATTCGACTCCTTGTAGGCGTAATCGGCGACCCGCGAGAGAGCCTGATCAGCAGTAAGCGTCTCCCCGGTAGCATGTCTGTGTTGTGCGATTATGCTCGTAGAAAGCTTTGCGGCAGCATCCGCTCCGATTGCGGCGATAATACCCTCAGAATTTCCAACCCCAAGTTTGCCATTCACGCCTCCCGAGGCACCAGCCTCTCCAGACAAGAGGAACGATCTCGAGATACTCTGCGAGTCACTCTCGCTCAGGCCGAACCTCTCTTGAAGAGTATTGGATAGAGAACGAACCTGATCGTTGAATTTCGACACGCTCGAGTTGAAAGCCGACCCATTCTCGTTCGACGACGAAGCGCTGCGGCTTGCGCTTTCAAGCAGCTCAGTGCCGGTGGAGACTGTGGCGCTGCGAGACTCAGAGGCAGCCTGCCGAAGACCCTCTGCCCTGTTGAAGCCTTGGGACAAGGCCTCTCTGAAATCCGATGCAAAACCGTCGGTCCGCACTGGCTTGTAGGCTAGGGAAGAAATTGCCTGCCGGGTGTCGAAGGCGTTGGCACCATTGGCGAACCCTGTCTCGATCCCGCCGTCGGAATGAGTGAACGACCTCTTCCCGAACCCGGAGCCGTAGCTGAAGGTATCATCGTGCTTGTTGAGGCTGCTGTTGTTGCCGGAGAGGTTCTGGAACGAGATGTTGCCAGTGGCATAGTTGCCCAAGGTACGCTCGGCTGCGGCCGCCTGCCCCGCCGCCTGGGCCGGGCCGAGCAGCGACGTGGCCTGCCCGGCAATTGCCATCGCACCGCGCGCCATGCCGGCCGCGATGAACGGCACGCTCATCATCATGAACCCGGCGATCGTCGCAATATCGTTGTTCACATTGGTGATGCCGTTGCTGACCAGCAGCGTCGGCCCGGTGGGTGCGACAGCAGCATAGGCACTGGCGGCGCGGTTCATCACGAACATGTGCAGGACCACATAGAGCGGTCCCCAGCTAGCGAGGTAGAAGAACCCCATCCCGTAGCCGCGAAGCGTCGTGATGCCAGTTCGCGGAAAGAGGAAGAGCGGGAAGATCACCGGGAACATGGCATAGAACACGACGTGCAGGACGATGCCGAGCAGCGGCACCCAGGTCATCGCCTGTTGCGCGATCGAGGTGTATGTGTTGCGCGCCTGTGCGTCAGCGCGCTGGGCGGCATAGGCATCCCACCCCGCGTCCGAGAAGCTCTCGCGCGCCGCCATGAAAGCATCCATGACCGAGACCTGCTGGAGATAGGCATAGGGGTCGGTGGCGGTCCCGTGCATGGTGCCCGCCACGATGCCAAGGTCGTTCCTCAGGCGCTGCGCGGCGATGGTGTCAAGCAGATCAGGATAGGCGCCCTTGGCAAACAGCGGCAGATCGGCATCAATTTCCGCCGTCCACTGCGCGTCGAGCGTTGAATAGGCGGTGTTGCAGCGAACGATCGACGAGGTCACGCCGGTGCCACTGCGCGTGAGGAACTTCTGGGCACGCGCCGGACTACCGGGCCCGATGTCGCGCCACAGGTTGTTGCTGTTCGTCAGCGTCTCCATCGGAGTAAAGCCAAGCAGCACGTCATAGAACACGCACTGCTTGAAATGCTCGTCGAGATTGGCACGGAAGACGGGATCGGTGATCTGGAAAGTCTGCGCCTTCTCGAGCAGCCGCGCGCCATAGATGATGCCATTGTTGGTCATCTTGAGCGCATCGGGCATGACAAACACGGTCTCGGCCGTGCGGGTCATCCAGTCGCCGAACTGGCTGGTGAAGGATGCCATAACCCCTAACCCCAAGGGGACGTTGGCGACAGTGGCAGGCGCAAGACCGGGATCGATCCGATCAGTGACCTTGATCGTCACCGTGGGCACGAGCAGCATCATGTAGATGGCGGTCGCCTGCAAAAACCAGTTCATCCAGGCGCGCCAGTCGAAATTGAAGGCAAGGACGAGCAGCGAATAAATCAGGCCCATCACGAACACGACCTGGAGCATGGAGCGGAAGCCCCCTCCCCCTGACCATGCCGCGACGGCATTGAGGACATTGACGATGAACTCGCCGCCGCCGACCGTGAAGACCTCAAGCATTGCCTATCGTAAGGTGGAAGAGGCAGCGCGGCAGGGTGATGTCCCGCTGGCATGGCACCATCTTGGGCGTGCGCACATTCTCGCTCAGACGCGCCTGGGCCCGCATTGCGTATCGCACTGGAGGATGTTCGCCTTCGCTGTCCTGCTACGTGACTGGCCGGAAGCGGCGGAGCAGCTTTTGCGACTTGCGCTTGCACCGCTCGGCAATCTGACGGGGCGCCTGCCGATCGGCAACACCGGACGCAGCACGGTGAGCGCCTTTACCGCGATGGATATTCCGTCTGACCTGCGCGCGATCCTCGATCGCACCAACGACTAATCCTTTCCTGCGCAACCCTGCGCCGCAAATCGACCGAAAGACCTTCTGTGATCCACCGCTTCCACGCCGCGCTGCTGCTTGGCACCGCCAGCGACCTGCCGCGCCTGTGCCTGCCTTTGCGCAGACCACTACTGCAGAACCAGAGCACTCTGCCGAAGACGCTGACCATCCCACGCCACAAAGCAAATCCTGGCGCGTCTCTAAAGCCTCCGCTTGTGAGACTTTCGCGGGTACGAATGATGGGATTGCGAGCTGTGGAGCTCGCGCGGAACGAGGGGATGGAACGCCCAGACATCCCTACGGACGACGCCAGTCGGCCGAACCTTCTTGCCGCCTAATCCTCGACTGGAATCGCTCGCCTCATGAAGGCGTCGAACAGCGGCACAGTGAAATCGGTCTCGCCATAGCCGGGGGTGTAGATCATGCCCTTGGCGATCAGCGAGGCGCGCACCGGGCCGAAGGCGTTGGGCTTCTTGCCGAGGTGCTCAGCGATGGCGCTGGAGATGTAAGGCCCCTCGCCCAGCGCCGCCATACCGCGCAGGTAGCGTTTCTCCGAAGGCGTCAGGCGGTCGAACCGTACTCGGAAGAAGCTCGCATCAAGCGCAGCAATCGCGGCAGGACTGGCGATAGCGACGTCGGCAGCAGTGATCGGGCAGGCCGTGGCCGCGTCCCAGCACTGCTTGCCCCACTCCTGCAGGAAATAGGGATAGCCGCGCGTCACCGACAAGACCTGGTCGACAGCGTCGTCCGTAATGTCGCAATCTTCGGCCTTGATCGGGTTGGCAAGGGCCGCGCGGGCAGCATCGGGTGGAAGCGGGCCGATCTGAGCGAACACGAACAGGCGCTCGGCATAGCTCTTGGCCCGGCCCATCTGCCCGGCGAGTTGCGGCAAGCCGGCCCCAACCAGCGTGATCGGCCGATCATTCTGCCGCGCCCGGTGAAGCGCGGTGATCAGCGCCGCCAATTCGCGCTCGGGAACGTACTGCAATTCATCGATGAACAGCACCAACGCCGTGCCGCGCTCTCCCGCTGCCGCCCCGGCCACGTCGATCAGATCGATGAGATCCGCCTCAAGGTCGCCATTATCGGCGACGCCCGGCTCACCAAGATCGAGCGATGCCTCCAGTTCGCCATAGCTGAGTTTGAACGCCTTCACGAACCGCGCCAGCGCGCCCAGACCGCGCTTCGCCAGGGTCATCGCCGCCTGCCCCCGGTCGAGCCGGAGCAGCGCGGTGCGAAGGGCAGGCACGATCAATGACGGCAGGGATTGACCCTCGGGCGCTTCGATCGGCACCGCAACGATTCCCTCCCCCTCAGCCGCGCGGCGCAGTTCGTTGAGCAGCACGGTCTTGCCCACACCGCGCAGGCCCATCAGGATGACGCTCTGTGCATGGCGGCCATGGGCGATGCGGTGGAGCGCGATGGCGACGTCCTCCATGATTGCGTCACGGCCTGCGAGTTCCGGCGGGCGACTGCCGGCCCCAGGGGCAAATGGGTTACGTCGGGGATCCATGCCTAAGAGTTTTATACAGTTCTAGCGAAATAGCTAGACAGGCATAAGGCTTTTAGAACGCGGCCGCAGTTTGGGAAAATCGCCGCGCCTCCCAGCCTAAATCACTGACCCAGTGACAGCTGCGCGAGCGACCTGTTCTGCTCGGCCCGTGCTGCTTGTTCCCGCAGCTGCTTTCGATAGGCGCGCTCCCCATGGAGCTTCCTCACCTCGCGGAACATCATGGCAAGCTGGAATACGGTCATCGGCGCGCGCCAATAGCGGTTGAAGAGCCGTCCCTCGATCTCAGCGAGCAAGTGTGGCCGTTCTCGGTCGGTTGCCGCGACCACGGCGGCAGCAATATCGCGGCCGCTGGCAATGCTGTGCATGCGCGCGACAAGTGGGAAGATGGCTGCACCAATAGCTGTCAGGCTGATTGCCGCGACACCGGGGATGAACACTTCCCTGCGTTCGGGCGTGACGTCGAGGACAAGCGCGGCGAGCGTTGCGATCCCGAATGCGATGATGACGGCCAGAGGCACTGAGACCGCGATCGGGTGGCAGCTTGCGAAGAACCGGGCGCGGCTGATGGGGCCGGGGTGCGGCAATCCAGCGATAGGCTGGGCATTTGCGGACTGATTGTCGGTCATGGTGATTTCCTTGTTTGGAGCATCAGGGAGGTAGTGCTGATCATGCGCACGATGGAGCGGCGGACATCAATCGCTCCGCGTATGATCGAACCCGCCAGCGCTGGTGCCCGACCAGTGATCGAAGCTGCTGCCGGTCGACCCGAAATCATGGTGGTGATGGTCATGACGGTGATGATGGTCGTGGTGGCTGTGGTGAGTGTGGTGGTCGTCGCGGCGGTCCAGATTCACGCCGAAGGGGTTGCCGCCGACATCAACACCGCCGATGCCGGGGGTGATCATGGGAAGACCGGTGGCTGGGTTGATTCTGGGCCCCTCGTCGATGGGGGAGCTTGGCGGGGTGCTCGAGCTGGTGAACAGGCCGGTCAACCATTGGAACAGTCGCATGGATATCTCCTGTTATTGAAGGGCTGTCGTTGCCCGGGCCCTTGGGGTGGCGCCCACATGTTCACACGTTCACATGGGCATAGTCTCACATTCTCACTTCAACTCATACCCCTCAAAATCCTGCCTTTTCTCTTGCTCCCCGGGATCGACTAGCGGCCGATAGGGCTCTCGCCGTACTTGCGCAGAACGTCGTCGAAGGCTTCGGCCATGAGGTCCTGGAGGCTGAGGCCATGACGGCGGGCACAGGTGTGGAGCGCCAGCGACAGCTCAGGCACGAAGTAGCCGGAGATTGCCTTGCGGCCGACGCGGCTCGGCGGGGTCGGAACCTGAGCGACGACAGGTGCGGATCCGGTTGGCGCAGGTGCCGCCCCGTCATCCTTGGGTTTCCGATCGGCAAGGTTGGCGAAGCGGTTCATGCGGATTTCCTCTCATGTGCGAAGGTGGACATGTGGAGTTGTTCACACCCCCACATGTGCAGCTGTTCGAACTCGCTCGCTGCCTTGCCGCCGGGATCGAGCTCGAACACGGTCTGACCGGCTGCGACCGCATGACGATAGGCGGCACGGTCGGGCAGAATGATGGGGCAGGTCTGGCCGCCGAACCCGGTCACCAGATCGCGGGCATCGGCATAGATATGCGGGGCGTGGGGCGGCCCGGCGGTGAACACCACGAAGGCGGGACGTGCCAGCAGCTCGACCAGACGGATTGTGGTGCGCATGGCGGCAAGGTCGAACGCGCTGGGGCGGCAAGGGATTAGCACGAGATCGGCGCACTCGGCCGCCTTGCTCGCGGCAAGATCGGCATGCGGCGGCGTATCGATCACGATCAGCTCGGCACCTTGTGCCGCCGCCGCAGCGATCTTTGCCGGGATACGCGGCGGGGCGCTGTCGATCACCTCGGGAGGCGTGCCCTGCCGCCACTCAGCCCATTGCGAGGCGCTGGCCTGCGGGTCGGTGTCGATCAGCAGGCTGATGCGCCCGACACGGGTGGCCGCGGCGGCGAGATGGATCGCGAGCGTGGTTTTGCCGGCACCACCCTTCTGGCTGATGATCGCAATTGTTTGGGTGTGGGGATGTGAAGGCGTGGTCATGTGCGGTGGTCCTCATGTTCACATGGGGGCATGTGAGGCTGTGCGGGACGTGCGGGCGTAGGGATCCGGGGGCATCATCGCGGTCACATCCCGAAGTCGTAATCGCGGTCGCGCGACAGATCTGGCCCGCTGAATCCGCGCCCCGGTTCGCTGCGCTCGGGTGTCCGCCCCAGGGCCAGTTCACGGTCCTTCTTCTCCGTCGTGGAGGGCAGAGCGTGGCCATTTTCCCGGGCGGTCTCGATCGCGCTGCTTTTCTCGCCGGTCCGGCTCTCGACCTGCCGCTCGACGCGCGAGGGATTGTCGGTCACCAGCGTCGCGTTCTCTGCGATCCGGGTTACCGCGACCAGGAACGAGGCCGAGGTGTTGAGCATCCGCTCGCGCTCCGACATCATGATGATGCCGTCTTTGGCCGTCATTCCTTGCGCGACGTGAACGTTGATGGCGTAGGCAAGGTCGAGCCGCTCGAGCATGGGATCGCCGCGTGGCAGATCGTGGAACTGGCCGTTGCCTGCCTTCACGGTGATGGTGTCGCCGTCGATCCGCGCAACATGGGCGATGTCGCCGTTGAGCAGCCCGCGCTCTGGGTCCTTGGCGGTCCAGCGGATGCGGTCGCCTTCGTGCAGGTCGATCTGCTTGGGCTCGTAGATGGTGACTGCGTCGTGCTTGAGGTTGCGGGGAAGACGGTCGGGATCGAAGCGGCGGATCTCGCCATCGGGCATGGCGAGCTCAACCTTGCCGTCCTTGATGCCGATAACCGTGCCGCGTTCGCCGCGGGCAAAGCCTTGTGCGCGCAGGTTCGTCTCGATGGCGACGACGCGCCCGTCCTGATAGCCCTTGAGTTGACGCGCACCCTCGCGGGTGATGGTGACCCGGTCGAGCACCTCCAGCGTCACCCCGCGCGCGCCCAATTCGCCGCGTTCGATCAGTGCCCCTTGCGCGGCGGCATTACCCGCGCTGCGCATCGCGCGCCCGGCGGCGAGCAAGATGGTGTTGTCGCGCTCTTCCCTGGGGAGGTTGGCCCACATGGCAGCGGCAGCATCGGGAATCTTGCCTGAAGCCACCTCGGTGGTGGCAGGCTTCAGCACCGCGAAGGCTTCGCCGACATCGCCCTCTCCAAGCGCGCGGTTGATGGCCTGCATCTGCGGGGTCTGCGCCCGCAGATTCTCGGTGATCTGGCTCTGCTTGAGATCCTGCTGCTGCAACTGCGCGAAGGGTTTTCCGGCTTCGATGGCGGGCAGCTGCTTGATGTCACCGGCGAGCACCAGCTTGCCGACGTCCATCTGGTTGGCGAGGGCGATCAGCCGCGCAAGCCGGTCCGTGCCGATCTGACTGGCCTCATCCACCATCACCAGCGCACCGGACAGCTCCGCCTTGGCCGCGGCCATCTTATCCGCGCCGGCACTGCCCTCGATCACTTGGCGGTAACGCGCGAGGAACCCATCAACGGTCGATGCCGGACTGGCCGTCTTCTCCCCAAACTCCCGCGCGATCCGGCCTACGTGGGACAGCGCGACAACCTGCCGTCCCTCCTCGCGCGCAATGGCTGCGACCGGAGCCAAGGCCGCCGACTTCCCCACACCCGCGCCGCCCTGAACCAGATGCACGCGGTCCTTCGATGTGAGGATCGCGACGCCAGCCTGCTCTTGTCCGGCATTGAGGCGGCGGAGGCCGATGGCCCGCGCCTGTTCCTGCAATCGCTCAACGATGCCGTCCGGCACCGCAATGGGCTGAACGCTGTCCTTGCCCGCCTGCGCCAGGGCAATGGCCTTGTTCTCCATGGCCAGCGCCTGTTCGGTGGTCAGCATCCGGTCGCGATCTGCCGGGCCGCTGCCGACCAGCAACCCGCGCTGCTGCAACAGATCGATCCGCGCTTCGATCATGTCGACGGTGATCGGCTCCTGCCGTTCAAGCGCGGTGCGGATCAGATCATTGCGGGAGAAAGCCGCCTCGCGTTCGCCCAACTCCCGCGCCGCCGACGCCACCGCCTGCGCTGCGGCAAAGGCCTTGGGCTCGAGCCGCCCGAGGCGCTCCGGCACCAGGGGGTCCCCATCTTTAGGGGTCAGCCCCATGGCACTGGCAATCGCCTTGCCGCGCTCACCGATCCCGCGAACGCCGTCGACGACGCGCGACCAGACCGTCTGCTCACCCGCCGCGCGGGCCATGGCATTCTCGATCAGCCGGGCCGGATCGAAGCCGATGGCGCGGGCGGTTTCTTTCCAAGCGGCGAACTGCCGCGCCGCATCGGGCTCCAGTTCCTTCCCGCGCCGGGTCAAGAGCGCCGCCAATTCGCGTTCGCGGGCACTGCCTCGGTCTTCCTTGGCCAGCTCGGCGAGGATCTCGGCGCGGCGGGTCGAGAAGGCTTCGACCGCCTCGCGCGTCACGCCCTTGATCTCGAAGGCACCGTCGATCGAGTTACGGGCGGGGACGGTTTCGTAGCCCAACGCTTCGACTCGGCTGCGCAGCTCGGCATTGTGGACCGCCGACAGGACATGCTGCGCGCGGTAGAGCTCGTCATTGCGTACCGCGTGCCATTTGCCGTCCGAAGCCTTGGTCGCGTTGGCAACAACAGCATGGATGTGGAGCTGCGGTTCGCCGTTTCGGTTCACATCATGCAGGAAGGTCGCGGCGATGAGGTTGCCGGTGCGCTCTGGCACCTGCCGACCGAGCGCCTCATCCCAGACCCGCGCTTCGACAACGTTCTTCTCCGCCCATCGCAGGGTTGCGGTCACAGAGTCCTTCAAGGCTTCGACCAGACGCTTGTCGCCGCCGAGCATCGCCACCAGCGACACGGACTTCGACGCCGAGAAGGTCAGATCGACGCCGGGGCGGTGAACGCCGTCCTTCCCGGCAATCACCGATCCGTCGGGCAGCCTGCCCTCGAGAACGGCGGCAAAGGCCGCTTCTTCGACCTTGCCGGTTAGGCCCAACACTTCCGCGCCCTTGCCGAACCAGGCGCTGGCCTCCAGCGTCTGGTCGGACCTGTAGTAGTTGTCGGCCGAGTAATACTCCGCCGCCGATGAGGCTGAGCCGACCGAGGCGAGCGTAATCATCGCCGGTCCTCGTGGGCGATGACGCGCAACCCCAGTTCGCGCTCCTGCTGGGGAACGGTGCAATCGGTGGTGGCGTATTCCGCTTCGATCAGGCGACACATCTCTGCCGGGCTATCGATCAGCTTGGCAGCCTGCCACACAGACCAGCTGTCCCACAGGTTCGGTGCCATAAGGCCGACAAGAAAACCGAAGACAATCACCAAGCCTCCGCACGCTGACAGAAACCTGAGCGACAGCATGCGATCATCGCCGAGGTAGACTGCGCGGATCTGGCGCGGCTGGCCTGCCAGCTCGATCGATTGTGCCAACTGCTCGGAGATTTGCGCGAGGCGCGGTTCAAGCGCCTCGATGAGCCTGGGCTCCAGCGTTTCGAAACCGACAAGCAGCCTCTCGACCTGCTGGTAGAAGGCCGAGTATGCCTCTGAGTTGCGTTGCCGGATCTGATTGGCAATGCTCTCGTGGGCACGTTGGCTAGCTGCTTCCCCGCCATTCCAGTCCGCAACGAGCTTCCCGAAGAGCCGAGCATTCTCGTTCTGCGCCCGGTCGAGCTCGACCACGAGGTCACGCAGCTCATGAACAAGAAAGCTGACCGTGGTGTTGAGGCGCGGTGCTGCCTCCGTCTGGAACAGCGCGCGGCCAGCATCGTGAGCCTCGATCAGTTCCTGGATTACACGGCGCAACAACTCGGGCCGGCTGAGCGACTTGGCCTGAGCCACCCGGTCGAGCGCAGCTAGGACGCGGCCTTCAACCGAGACATTGATCTGCGCCATCAGACCCTCCCCCGGTTCGTAGACAAGGCCATCGGCCTAGACCTTAAGTGATTGATATAGGCTCGCTCTAGAATCCCCTGTCTCCGCGCAACAATGGCTAGAAGAGCTTTTCGGATGCCCCTAGAAATGCGCCTACAGCCTATAATGGCGGAGTTCTGCGGGTCTTCGCTGTCGGCCGGCACCCCGCGATGTAGCGTGGAGTGTGTCATTCCTTTTTCCCCGGCGAGCTCTTGTGCCGACCTGTATTGCTGATCCGATAATGGTCTTGATTTCCCGTAGGACCCGCCGCGACCTGATCGTCGCAATGATGGTTGGGCCGATCCATTCGGTATTCGGCCCCGCTGTTTCAGCGCGAGCCAGCAATGCTCGACAAGCGACGGGGGCAACGTGTGGGTTCTACGCGATCGCTCCTGACAAGGTCGGTAAAGGCGTCGCAACGAGCACTGGCCGCCCGTACAAGCTTCGGTCATAGACAGGCTGACCATAGTCATTGCACCAATCTCGGGCGCGGGAGTGGCAATGTCCCGAGCACGGCGGCATCGATCGCCTCCTGTACCCGGTCGGCCAGATTATGGGCGTGCTCGCATGCCAGATGCACCGAGACATCGCCGATGTTCAACGTACCGCCGCGTTAGCGTCCGCGCTCGTGGTGTAATTTCTGGTGTAGATTGAGGTGATCGCATGGGGTGGGGCATGCCCCACCCC
>JAIEOM010000111.1 GCA_019750455.1 Sphingomonadales bacterium
GCTTCGGCGCAAGGCGGTTGGCCGGTTGCGGGCGATCCGCAATCGCTCGCCCTGCTGACGCTCGCGGAACGCATCGCGGCCTCCGACATCCCGGTCCTGCTCGAAGGCCCGACCGGCACCGGCAAGGAAGTGCTGGCGCGCTTCGTCCATCGCCTTTCCGCCCGCAGTGCCGGGCCGTTCGTGGCCGTCAATTGCGCCGCCATGCCCGAAGCGATGCTGGAGGCGCTGCTGTTCGGCCACCGCAAGGGTGCCTTCACCGGCGCTGCCGAGGCGGGCGAGGGCCTGTTCCGCGCGGCGGACGGCGGCACGCTGCTGCTCGACGAAATCGGCGAACTGCCGCTGGCCCTGCAATCCAAGATGCTGCGCGCGCTTCAGGAAGGCGAGATTCTGCCGCTTGGCGCGACCAAGCCGGTAAAGGTCGATGTGCGCATCGTCGCCGCCACCAACCGGCACCTTGCCGCCGAAGTCGAGGCCGGGCGCTTCCGCGAGGATCTGCTCTACCGCCTCAACGTGTTCCCCCTGCGCCTTCCCGCGCTGCGCGACCGGCCCGGCGATATCGCCCCGCTCGCCTTTGCCATGCTGCTGCGCCATGCGCCTGCGCCGGGCCAGCCCGGATGGCTTGCGGCCGATGCCCTCGCCGCGCTCGAAGCTCACGCCTGGCCGGGCAATGTCCGCGAGCTTGAGAATGTGATCCGCCGCGCGATCCTGTTCGCCGGAAACGCGGCCGTGATCGGCGCAGAGCACATCGTGTTCGACACCGCGGTGCGCCCGATCGCTGCGAACGGCGTGGCGGAGATGACCCCGCCGCCCGCCCGCATCGGCGCGCCGCGCTCACTCTCGGATGTGGCCTTCGCTTCCGAGGCGCAGGCGATTCTCGAGACCCTTGGCCGCAACGGCGGCAACCGCGCGGCGACCGCCCGCAGCCTCGGCATCTCGGAACGCACCCTGCGCTACCGCCTTGCGTCGATGCGCGGTGCGGGGCTCATCGCCGCCGGAGGTGCGGCATGAGCGGGGTGGGTCGCATCGGTTTCGGGGTCGAGGATGTCATGGCCCTGCGCAGCCAAGTGCTCGCCCGCAGCAACGCCCTGCGCGACGTGCGCGCGGCGAGCGAAGCAAACGGCGCGCTTCAGGGCCCCGGCAAGGCGCCGGGCGCCGGCTTTGCCGATACGCTGCACAATGCCTTGAAGCAGGTCAGCGCGGTGCAGGAGCATTCGAGCGCGATGCAGGTCGCCTACGAGCGTGGTCAGGTGACCGATATCGCGCAGGTGATGCTGGCACGGCAGGAGGCGGGCGTGGCCTTCGAAGCCACGTTGCAGGTGCGTAACAAGCTCCTCAACGCCTATCAAGACATTATGCGGATGGGGGGCTGATAGATGGCTGAGGCTCTACCCGTTCCCGCCGATCCGGCAGGCCTGCCCGCCGCACAGACCGGCTGGCGAACCATGCTGCCGCCGCCCGTGGCAGGCTTTGTCAGCCAGCCCGCGCTGGCCCGCGCGCTCCCGGCGCTCGGCGCGCTGGGCGCGGTTGCCGCAGCGGGTGCGCTGTGGATGGCGATCTCCTCCGGCCCCGACCGCGTGCTCTACACCAGCCTCACCGATGCCGAGCGCGCCAAGGTGGTCGAAACCCTCGAAGGCGGCGGGATCGCCTATTCCATCGACAACAGCACCGGCGCGCTGTCGGTGTCTGAGAACGACGTCTACCGCGCCAAGATGCTGGTCGCCAGCAACGCCGGGATCGCCGCGCCCGAAGGGGCCGAAGCGATGCTCGACGCCATGCCGCTCGGCACCTCGCGCACGCTGGAGGGCGAACGCCTGCGGCTGGCGCGCGAGCGCGAGCTGATGCTGACGATCAAGGAGATCGACGGGATCGAGAGCGTGCGTGTCCACCTCGCCACGCCGGAACGCTCGGTCTTCGTGCGCGAGAACAACCCGCCGTCCGCTTCCGTCATGGTCCGGCTGGTGGGCGGGCGCAGCCTCTCGCAGGAGCAGGTGGGCGCAATCGTCAATCTTGTTGCGGCGAGTGTCCCGGGCATGAGCGCGGATGCGGTGCGCGTGGTCGACCAGAACGGGCGGCTGCTCTCCGATCCCAAGAGCCAGCAGGGCGAGGGTCTCGATCTCCAGCGCGAACATGAAGCCAAGCTGCGCGAACAGCTCGACACGCTGCTGCTGCCCTTGTTGGGGGAGGGCAACTTCAGCACGCAAGTGCAGGTTGAACTCGACAAGAGCGTAGTCACCACCGCGCGCGAGACCTATGAAAAGGAAGGCGCGATCCGCAGCGAAAGCGAGCGCAATGCGCAGCGCACCGGGGCCGCGCCTGCGGGCGGGGTGCCGGGCGTGGCTGCGAACACACCGCCGCCGCAGGCCCAGCTGGTCGATGGCGCGCCGCAGCCCGCTGCGCCCGCCAATGCCACCACCACCGATACCGAAACCGCGACCGACCGCGCCTATGAACTGGGCCGCGAGGTTGCCGTGACCACCGCCGGACCGGGCAACCTCAAGAAGCTGTCGGTCGCGGTCGCGGTCAGCGACAAGGCGCTCAAGGCCGCCGCGCCCATGACCCGGCAGCAGCTGGAGGCGCTGGTCAGCGCCGCCGTCGGTGCCAACACCCAGCGCGGCGACATGGTGCAGGTCGTCGCCAGCAAGTTCGAACCCGCCGACCTCACCCCGCCCGCCTTCTATGAAGAGCCGTGGTTCGCGATGCTGGTGCGTTACGGCACGGCGCTGATCGCGGTACTGCTGGTGCTGCTGCTGGCGGTGCGCCCGCTGATCGGCAAGCTGCGCGGCGGCAAGGACAAGAATACCGGGGACACCGCCGCCGAGGACGCGACTCTCGCGCTTGCCGGCGATAGTGACATCGAAAGCACCGACACTGCCGGTGATCCGCAGATCACGGGCGATAGCGGTGCCGACCTCGCCGATCTTCCCCGCCAGGTCGAGCTGGCGCGGCGGCTTGCCGCGCAGCAGCCCGAACGCGCGGTCGAGGCGCTCCAGCGGATGCTCGAAGCCCCCGAACCGCGCATGGACGAGGCTGAAGCGGCATGATCCCCGAAGCCCTTCCCGCACCCGCCGCCACCGCTCCTGCGCCGCTTCTCAGCCGGGTCGATCGCGCTGCCGTGTTCCTGATGCTGCTCGGCGACGAGGAGGCGACAGGGCTGCTCTCGCGCCTTTCGCCGCAGGAGCTGGAAAAGCTCGGCGCAGCGATGATGGCGCTGGGCGAGATCGAAACGCCGCACATGGCCGAAGCCCTCGCCGATTTCGCGGGCGAAGCCTCGCGCGAGCTGTTGCCGAGGCGTGGCCGCACCGACCGGGTGCGCACCCTGCTCGACAAGGCGCTTGGCCCGGCGCGCGCGGACAGCATGATGCAGCGCATTGAGCCCGAGGCCGCGCCCCGCAGTCTGGAACTGGCCAAGTGGCTCGCGCCCGGCGTGCTGGTGCGCCTGATCCTTGACGAACATCCGCAGGTGATCGCCGCGCTGCTGCTGCTGATCGATCCCGAGCCTGCGGCAGAAATTCTCGCCATGCTACCGCTCGAACTCCAGACCCTGGTGGTCGAGCGCGTGGCCAAAAGCGGCGCTATCTCGGCCACTGCCATCGCCACCATCGACACGCTGCTGACCCAGCGCATTTCCGCGACCTATGGCACGGCGGCGCTGATGCTGGGCGGACCGCGCGATGCGGCGAACCTTATCAATCTGGCCGCGGGCGAGCTGCGCAACACCGTGCTGCCCGCCATTGCCGAGCGCGACGGCCCGCTGGCCGAGCGGATCGAGGAAGAGCTGTTCACCTTCGAGATGCTGTTCGTGCTCGATCCGATGTCGATGGGCCGCCTGCTGCGCGATGTCGACAACGAAAAGCTGGTCGATGCATTGAAGGGCCTCAAGGAGCCGGAACGCGCGCCCTTCTTCGCCGCCATGTCGAGCCGCGCGGCGGACGGCGTGCGCGACGAGATCGAACTGCGCGGGCGGCTTGCCAAGAGCGAGGTTGTCGCGGCGCAGAAGGCCATCGTCGAGATTGCCCGGGGGCTTGCCGATGCGGGCGAGATCGTGATCGGAAACGCCAGTGCCGACTTCGTCTGACTGGCTCGGCGCGCTGGTCGCCGATCCCGCGATTGCCGATGCCGGCGAAGCCGGTCCCGGCTGGCTTGCGCTGCTGGGCGATGGGGAGGGGCGCGAAGGCTCGCGCTTCCGCGAGGCTGCGCTGTTCGGCGGAGCCGGAACCGAAGCGCCCGATCCGCCGCCGCCCGATCCGGACTTCGAAGCCGCCGCGCCTGATCCGCATGCGGAAGCGCTTGCCCGCGCCCATGCCGAAGGCGTTGCCGCAGGCCGCGCCGCCGCCGAAGCGGAAGGCGAGGCGCTGGCACGCCGCCAGCGCGCATTGCGGCTGAGCTTCCGCACGCTCGATGAAGCGGCGCTCGGCGTGCTGGCCGATGATCTTGCCGCCACCGTCCTGCATCTGTGCGAGGGCGTGCTGGGCGAGGCTGCCCGCGATCCGGCTGCCTTGCGCGAACGCTGCATCGCCGCCGCGCGCCGGATCGGCGGGGCCGCCGAAGCACTGGCGCTGCACCTCCATCCCGATGACATTGCCCTGCTGGGCGAAGAGGCGCTCGCCGCCTTGCGGATTGTGCCTGATCCCGCGCTCGAACCCGGGAGCATCGTGATCGAGGGGCCGGATGGCTCGGTTTGCGATGGCCCTGCCGAATGGCGCCGCGCGATCGCGGCGAGCCTGCGCGGATGATCGCCGAATTGCAGCTCGATCTGGCGCGGATGCGTGCCGCTCCGGTCAGTGCGGGGCCGGTCCTGACGGGCCGTGTGGTCGCCTGCGATGGCGGGTTGATCGAGGTGGCGGGCCTGCCCCTGCCGGTCGGCTCGCTGGGGTTGATCGAGAATGATGCAGGCGCGGAATGCCTCGCCGAAGTGATCGGTTTTCGCGCCGGGCATTCGCTGATGATGCTGCTTGGCGATGCCATGCTGCTGCGTCCGCATGCGCGGGTCCGGGCGCTGGGGCAGCCGGGCGAGGTGCGCGTGGGCGAGGCTCTGCTCGGGCGCGCGGTCGATGCGCTGGGAGAGCCGATCGATGGCGGACCAAGGCTCGATCTGCCCAATGTCTGGCCGCTCGCCGGCAAGCGCGAGGGCGCGCTGGAGCGGGCGAGCGTCGAACATCCCTTCGATTGCGGAGTGCGCGCGATCAATGCGCTCTCAGCAATGGGCGTGGGCCAAAGGCTCGGGATCATGGCGGGATCGGGCGTGGGCAAATCGGTGCTGGTCGATACCATCGCCGGGCACGCGGTCGCGGATGTCACCGTGGTCGCCCTGATCGGCGAGCGCGCGCGCGAGGTTTCGGACTTCGTGAACCGCCACATGGCCGGGCACCGGCGCGGGGGAATCGTGGTGGTGGCCGTTCCCGCCGACCATGCGCCGAACCTGCGGCTGCGCGCGGCGCAATATGCCTGCGCGATCGGCGAATACTTCCGGGCGCAGGGCAAGCGCGTGCTGCTGATCCTCGACAGCCTCACCCGCGTCGCCCACGCCGCGCGCGAGCTGGCGCTGGTGCTGGGAGAGCCGGGCGCGGCGCGGGGTTATCCGCCGTCCGCGCTGGCCGCGATCACCCGGCTGGTCGAGCGTGCGGGCAATTCCGCAAGGACGGGCGGGGCGGTGACCGGGATCTACACCGTGCTGGCTGACGGGGACGACACCAATGACCCGGTGGTCGATACCGCGCGCGCGATCCTTGACGGGCATATCGTCCTGTCCCGCGATCTGGCGGCGCGCGGGCATTATCCGGCGATCGACATTCCCGCCTCGCTGAGCCGGGTGATGGACGATGTGGCGAGCGCGCCCGTCGCTGCGGCGGCGCGGCGGTTGCGGGGCCTGATCGCCGCGCGCGAGAGCGGGCGCGATCTGGTGATGATGGGGGCCTATCGCGCAGGCGGCGACCCGCTGCTCGACGAGGCGCTCGCCCTGAGCGGCCCCATCGACGCCTTCCTCACCCAGCCGCGCGGGCAGGCCGTGGGGCTGGCCGCAAGCCAGGACGCACTGCTCAGGCTGATGGCGCCCGCAAGTGCGTGAGGCCCGCCGCCTCGCGCTGCTCCGCCACCAGAGCCTGATCGCCGAGGTCGCGCGCAAGCAGGCCCTGCGCGGTCTGGCCGAGGCGCTCGAGGCCGAGGCGCGGGGACAGGCGCTGGCGGAACGCAGCGCGCGGCTTGTCGCAGCCAGCGCGGCGCGCGCGGGGGTGACGACCGGCGCGGCGCTGGGCCAGCGTGCGGGGTTCACCGCCGGGCTCGCCCAGCTGGCCGCCAATGCTGCGGACTCCGCCCGCGATGCCGCCCGTCAGCGCGAATGGCAGGCCGAAAGCCTCACCCGCGCCGAGACCCGCGCAAAGCGCCTCGCCGAGATGAGCGCCGAGGCGCGCACCGCTCTCACCGCGGCGCAGGACCGGCGCGAGGCCGCGCGCACGGTGCCGATGGCACGCAAGTTGCAAAGACCCGGCCAAGACTGACCTTCCGCCATCACGAGGACCACCCCGACGTGACCAGCCTGACCTCTCTTCTGCCCGAAAGCCCCGCGCTCCCTGCTGCTCTGGCTCCCGGCCTCGCCGCCGCCGGAGCGAAGCCGCAAGCGCCCGGCGCAGCGGGGCCGGACTTTGCCGGCCTCCTCGAAGCGGTCGCCGCGCCGCCGCAGGGCGCGGGCGGATTGACCGCGCCGCTGTCCGATGCCCCCATGCCGGAAACAACGCTGCTCCCCCGGCCGGCTGCCCCCGTGCCGATGCCGTCCGGGCCGCGGACCGAGACGCTGTCGGGCGCAGCGATCGCCGGATGGCCGGGCGGCAAGAACCTGCCGGAACAGGGCGCGCCTTTGCCGCCTGCCCTGCCGGCGGCATCATCGCAGTTGCCGCCGCCAGCCCCGGCACCAATGCTCGTGCCCGCCGCGCCAGCCGTCAGCGCCCCCCCACCCGGTGCGACGACAGAGGCAGAGGCTGATGCGCCGCTGGCCTTGGTGACAGTCCGGCGCGCGGACTCCGTTCCCGCACCTGTGACGAATATGGTCGAAGACATCTCTGCGGTCGCCCTGCCGGTCGATGATGCAGCCGGTCCGGAGGAGCAAAGCTCCGAGGCTGCGCCGCAGGACGGGCCGTCAGGCGATCCGGCCAAATCCGAAGCTCCGGTCGCGATGCCGGGCTCTCCTGCACCAGCCCCCGCTCCGCTCCAATTGCCGCTGCCGCTTGCCGTCGGTATCCAGTCCGCGCAAGTTCCGGTGGCGAGCACGCCCGCGCCCGATGCGGTGGGCCTGTCCGGCATGGCTCCTGCGCCGCGCCTGCTGGCTGGTGCCGTGCCGCCAGCCATCCGCACTGCGATCGCGGCGCGCCCGGCGCAGGCCAGCCCACTGCCCGATCCTTCCGCAGGCGCAAACATGGCGGCGGATACTTCTCCCGCGTCCGCGTCCATCCCGGCCCTCACGCCCGATGCACCCCCCGCGCTCGCGGCGGAGGCCGGGCCTGTCTCCGCGCCGGGCTCAGGCGCTCTGCCAGCCGTGGCGGACCTCGCCGCGCCCGTGCCGGCTGTCGCGTCCGGCACCACGGCACCGCTTGCCGAGCGCCCGGCCGAGCCACGTGCTCCCGCTGTCGCTGCCGCCGCACCGAAGGTCGAATCCGCCATCGCGCAGGTTGGCGACATCCGCGAGGCGCTGCGCGCCGCCCGGCCCGCCATGACCCTGTCCCACGCCGAATTCGGGATGGTCTCGCTCCGCCTCGAACCTGCCGCGCCCGATCAGTGGCGCGCGGTGCTGGCGAGCCGCGATCCGGGCTTCGTGCCAGCGGTTCAGGCCGCGCTCGACACCCGCGCCATTGCCGCTGCGGCCGAGGCATCGAGCAACTTCGCGGGTCAGAACGGAACGGGTCAGAATGGGACATCAGACCACCGTTACGGGGCATCCCCTAACGGGGGTCAAGGAACGTCTCAACCATACCTGGGCCAATCCGGATCACGAGACGGCGAGGCTGCGCCGGACCACCGCCGCCCCTCCACCGCTGCCGCGCTTGCGGCGCGCGGCGAGGGCGATGCGGATGATCCCGGCAGCCGCGCCCATGGTGCGGGCGGACTGTTCGCCTGACCGTGCGCAAGCGAATGAACACATGGAGCTGACAGGGCATGGCCAAGGGTAAGGACAAGGCGGAGGGTAGCGGCGAAGGCGGCGGCAAGTCCGGCAAGGGCGGGCTGGTGAAGATCGTCCTCGGCGCGGTTCTGCTGCTCGGCGTCGGCGCGGGCGGAGCCTATGGTGCCTTTGCGATGGGCCTGTTCGGCGAACAGGGCGCGCACGAGCCCGACCAGCCCAAGCTGGTGCGCAAGGACGAGGAAGACCCCTACGCCCCGGCCAGCAAGGACAAGGACAAGGAAGGCGGCGAGACGGTCTATGGCGAAGGCGGCAGCAAGTACCGCACCGCCTATTACTCCTTCGAGGAAGCCTTCACCGCCAATCTCGCGGATTCCCCGGGCCTGATCCAGGTCGAACTCGCGGTCTCGACCCGCCGTGACGGGCGGGTGCTGCAATGGGTCAAGACCCACGAACTGGCGATCCGTTCGGCGATCATCGGCCAGCTTGCCGCCACGACCGAGGCGCAGGCCTATGATGTCGAAGGCAAGAAGAAGCTCTCCCAGCGCCTGACCAAGGCGGTCAACGAAGTGCTGGAGGAGAAGGAAGGCTTCGGCGGCATCGATGCGGTGCACTTCAAGGGGTTCCTCGTCCAATGAGAATGGGACACGCCTTTGCGCCCGTGCGCGCTGCCGCAGTGCATTGCCCGGAACTGACCGGCCATTCTTCCGCCCGTGGCCCCCGGCCCGAGGAAAGCGCCGCGCTGATGGCGGCGTGGCGGCGGGATCTGGGGCAGCTGCTGGCCGATGATCTGTCCGGGCTGCTGTCGGGCGACCGGCTGGATGTCAGCGTATCCGAACCGGAGCACCTGTCCGGTGCCGAGGCGCTGCGCCGCATCGGGCAGCTGGCCGCCAATGCCCTGATCCGCTGCGGGGCGAGCGGCGAGACCGCGCTCACCAGCTTCGATTTCGCCACCGCCATCGCGCTCACCGACCGCAGCTTCGGCGGGGACGGGCGCATCTCCGGTGCCGTGCCCGAAGCCCTGCCCCGGTCTGCCGCCTTGCTGGTGGACGAGGCCGCGAATGTCATCGCCGGAGCCATCACCACCGCCAGCCACGGCGACATGCCTCCGCCGGCCGGAGCCGCCTTGCGTGCCGAGGTGATCGTGCGCAGCGAAAGCGCGGCACGGCTGAAGGCCTTCCCGCTCGACGCGCAGACGCTGTTCTTCACGATCGATATTGCCAACCGTCAGGGCTGCACCTGGCGCGCGAGCCTCGCCGTGGCTGCCGAGCGCATGGGCCGTCTGATGCCGGGCGGCGGACGCCGACCGCGCCCGCGCGCGGCGCGAACGCCGGCCAACGGCATGACCGCGCCCTTCGCCGCCATGCCGCTGCCGCTGCACGTGGTGCTGGCGGAGTTCGATCTGTCGCTGGCGCGGCTCCAGACGCTCGCCCCCGGCGACACCATCCCGCTCGCCATGGGGCGGCAGGTGCCACTGCTGGCGGGCGAGACACTGGTCGCCCACGGCGCGGTCGGCACCGCCGAGGACCGCATGGCGATCCGCCTCACCCGTATTCCTGCCTCCGCCTCTTCCGAAGGGTTCGCATCATGACCATCCACCAGCCGCTCGCTCCGAACCATCTGGCATCCCGTTTCGGCGATGTCGCCGTGCGCCTTTCGGTCGAGCTCGGGCGCACCGAGATGCCCTTGCGCGATGTACTGATGCTTGGCGAGGGGAGCACCGTGACGCTCGACCGGCTGACCGACGAGCTGCTCGATGTCACCGCCAATGGCCGCGTGATCGCGCGCGGTGAAGTGGTGGCGGACAAGGGGCGTTTTGCGCTCCGCATCGTGTGTCTTGTCGGCGAGGACGGCAAGGATGTGCCGCCGCTGGCCGATCCGTCCTTCCCCGCCGTGCCTGTCACCGACAGTGCGGCGGATGCCCCGGCTGCGCCTGCCCCGGCTGCGTCCGAACCGGCTGCCGCACCGCCGCCGCCGGTCGATCCGCTGACCTCCATGCTCGACGACCTGACCTGAGCGGGCGGGGAGAGGGGAAATGCTCGAATATCTGCTGCGCCTCGCGCTGCTGCTGCCGGTTCTGGCCGGGCTGATCTGGGGGAGCCTGTGGCTGACCCGCTGGCTCCAGACGCGCCTGCATGGTGCGCCCGGCGCGCAGGGAGCAGGTCGCCAGCTCCAGCTGGTCGAAACCAGCATGATCGCGCCGGGCATGAAGCTCGCCGTGGTGCGCTTCCGTGACCGCGATATCCTGCTGGGCTGCACCCGGCAGGGGATGGTCCGGCTTGGCGAGGCCCCCGTAACCGCCATCGCACTGCCGGAGACCGAGTGATGCGCTCCGTAGCGGTCTGGCGTGCGGCATTGGTGTGCCTTGCTGCGTTAACCATGTTTTTCGCCCTGCCTGCGATGGCACAAGCGGCAGCGCCTGTCGCCGCGCCCGATCCGGTCGCCGCCGGGGTCGGCGCGGCGGTGGAACGCGCGCTGGGCGATCAGGGCGCGGGAGAAGACAGCCCCCTGAGCATGTCGCTCCAGCTGCTGGTGGTGATGGGCCTGCTCACCATCCTGCCCGCGCTGGTGCTGATGATGACGAGTTTCCTGCGCATCCTGGTTGTGCTGTCGATCCTGCGGCAGGCGCTGGGATTGCAAGGATCGCCTCCCGGGCAGGTGCTGGCGGGCCTGGCGTTGTTCCTTTCGCTGTTCGTGATGGCCCCGACGCTCGATGTGGTGAACGCGCAGGCGATCGCGCCCTATGCGAGCGGCGCGTTGAGCGCCGATGCCGCCATCGGCAAGGCGGGCGATGCCTTCCACGCCTTCATGCTCGCCCAGACGCGCGAGGCGAATCTTGTGATGTTCACCGACATGGCCGGCGGCGGGACGTTCCGCAGCGGGGCGGAAGTGCCCTTCTCGATCCTGCTGCCCGCCTTCGTCACCTCCGAACTGGAGACCGCCTTCCAGATCGGTTTCATGATCTTCCTGCCCTTCCTCGTGATCGACCTCGTCGTCGCGAGCGTGCTGATGAGCCTCGGCATGATGATGCTCTCTCCCACCATCATTTCGCTGCCCTTCAAGCTGCTGTTGTTCGTGCTGGTCGATGGCTGGGCGCTGCTGATGGGCAGCCTCGCGCTGAGTTTCTCGCCATGAGCGAGGACAACGCGCTCCTCGCGCTGGCCGACCAGACCCTGTGGGTGACCGCGCTGATCGCCGGGCCGGTGCTGATCGCGACGCTGATCGTCGGCCTCGTGGTCGGGATCATCCAGGCCGCCACGTCCGTGAACGAGCAGACGCTCAGCTTCATCCCCAAGCTGGCGATCACCGCGCTGGTCTTTGTCGTGCTGGGCGCGGCGATGATGGGGCTGCTGGCCGATTTCACCCGCGAGATCATGGCGCAGGTCGCCAGCCTGAGCCGATGAACGTCCTCGATTTCGGCTTCGGCAGCCTTGAGGCACAACTGTGGGTGGTGATGTTCCTGTCGATCCGCAGCGGCGCCGCGCTGATGGCCGCGCCGATGATCGGGGGCACGGCGGTGCCGGTGCAACTGCGCATCCTGCTGTCGCTGGTGCTCGGATACTTCGTCGCCAGCTGGGTGCCCATCGCCGCGCCGCCCGACATGATGAGCATCGCCGCAGTCCTTGCCGTGCTGCATGAGATTGCGGTCGGCCTGATGCTCGGCTTCGTGCTGCAACTCGCCTTTGCCATCCCCCTGATCGCTGCCGAGCAGATTTCCGGCACCATGGGCCTTGCCATCGCCACCTCGATCGATCCGGCCAGCGGAGCGCAGGCGGGCGCGCTGGGCACGTTCTTCGGCCTTGTCATGAGCCTGCTGTTCTTCGCCACCGGCGCGCATCTCTTGTGGTTCGAGCTGCTGGTCGAAAGCTACCGCCTGCTGCCCGCCGGTCAGTTCGCCTTCGGGGCGTGGCGGGCCGAGGCGGTGGTGATGTTCATGGGCTATGGCCTTGCCGCCGCCGCTGCCATCGCGCTGCCGGTGGTGCTGGTGCTGCTGCTGGTGCAGGTCGTCACCGGCCTGATCGCCCGCTCTGCCCCTTCGCTGAACCTCTTCGCGCTTGGCCTGCCGGCCGGCGTGCTGGCGGGGATCGCGGCGATGATCATCGCCCTGCCGGTGATGACCGCCCAGCTGCGCGGGGTGATCGAGACCACGCTCGACCAGAGCGAGGCTCTGATCCAGCCGGCGGAGACCCCGTAAATGGCCGAGGAGACCCCGGGCGAAAAGACCTTCGCTCCGACCCAGAAGCGCCGCGAGGATGCCGCCAAGAACGGCGATGTCCTGCGCTCGCGCGAGCTGGCGACGCTGGCGGCGACGGGCACTGGGGCGCTCGCGCTGTGGGCCTTCGGCGCATGGATCAGCGAAGGGCTGGCCGCCATCGCCCGCGCCGGGTTCGTGTTCGATCGCCGCGCACTCGACGGGTTCACCCCCGGCATGGCGATGGGCGATGCGATGTTCGCCGCGCTGCCGCCGGTGCTGGCCCTGGGAGCGATTGTCGCCCTGCTGACCACCGCGTCGCAATTGCTGCTGGGGCAAGACGGGCGCTGGATCGTCGGCAACGCAGGGTTCAAGGCGCGGCGCATCAATCCGCTGTCCGGCTTCAAGCGGATCCTCGGCACGCAGGGGCTTATCGAGCTGGTCAAGGGGCTGGTGAAACTTGCCCTGCTCGGCGGGATCGCGTGGATGTGGGCCAAAGACCGCGTGCCCGAACTGCTCGCGCTCGGCACGCTCCCGCTGGAAGCGCAGGTGGCCCGCGCGCTGGATGCCTTCGTCTCGCTTACCGGCACGCTGCTGATCGGCCTGCTGGTCATCGCCGCCATCGATTACCCGCTGCAACGCTTCCAGCGCGACAAGCGGCTGAAGATGAGCCTTCAGGAAATGCGCGACGAGAACAAGCAGTCCGAAGGCTCGCCCGAGATGAAATCCGCCCGCCGCCAGCGCCAGCGCGATCTGGCACGCGGCGGCGTCGCCAAGGCGATGAAGGAGGCGCAGTTCGTGATCGTCAACCCGCTGCACTTCGCCGTGGCGCTGACCTATGATCCCGCCCGTGCGCCCGCGCCGCTGCTCCTGGCCAAGGGGCGGGGCGAAACCGCTCTCGCGATGCGTGAAATCGCGGCCGAGGAAGGCCTGCCGGTGCTTGAATACCCACAGCTGGCCCGTGCGGTCTATTTCACCACCCGCCCGAACCAGATGGTGCGCGAGGAGCTGTATGTCGCACTCGCCTCGCTGGTGGCTTTCGTCATGGCGCTGAA
>JAIEOM010000149.1 GCA_019750455.1 Sphingomonadales bacterium
GCGCGCAGGCCGAGGTCTATGCCGAGAGCGGGAACGAGGGCAAGTTCGTGTGCGACTTCATCTCGGCCTGGACCAAGGTGATGAACGCCGACCGCTTCGATGTGACCTGGGCGAAGTATCACGCCTGATCGCTGTGGCGCTGACGCAGAAAGGGCCTCCGGTGGCGACACCGGGGGCCTTTTTCATGCCGGCACGGGCTGTCCTGCTTGAAGGATTGCGCAAGGCCCTTAGGGTGCGCCCCATGCTGAAATTCGCCCCCCTGCTGCTCGCCGCATCCGCCCTGATCGCCGCCCCCGTTGTGGCGCAGGACACCCCGCCCCCCGCCCATACCGGCACCACGCCCGAGGCCACCCAGGGGATCGGCCCCGGCGCGCGGCCCGTGGGCGCGCAGTGGAGCCGCAGCCCGGTGGTCGCGCCCCACGGCATGGCGGCGACCGCCCATCCGCTCGCCACGCAGATCGCGCTCGATATCCTCAAGGCGGGCGGCACCGCCGTCGATGCCGCGATCGCCGCCAACGCCGCGCTCGGCCTGATGGAGCCGACCGGCAATGGCATCGGCGGCGATCTGTTCGCGATCATCTGGGACCCTTCGAGCGGCGATTTCATCGGCCTCAACGGATCGGGCCGCTCGCCCGCCGGGCAGACGCTGGAGCAGCTCAAGGCCAAGCTCCCCAAGGGCGCCACCAGCCTGCCGCCGGTCGGCCACCTGCCGATCACCATTCCTGGCACGGTCGATGCGTGGTTCGCCATGCACGAGCGTTACGGCAAGCTGCCGATGGCGCAGGTGCTCGCCCCCACGATCCGCTATGCGCGCGAAGGCCACCCGGTCGCGCCGGTGATCGCCATGTATCTTGATCGCGGGCTGAAGAATTACGAACGCCAGCAGCAGACCACCCCGTTCGACTTCAGCAATGCCCGCAAGACATGGTTCGCCAATGGCCGCGCGCCGCGTGCGGGCGAGATGTTCCGCAACCCCGATCTGGCGAACACGCTGGAACGCATTGCGCAGAACGGGCGCGGCGAATTCTACGAAGGCCAGACCGCCCGCACCATGGCCGATTATCTCGCGCGGCAGGGCAGCGCCTTCACCCTCGCCGATTTCGCGGCGCATCGCAGCGAGTGGGTGGATGTCGCCTGCGTGACCTATCGCAAGGGTTACGAGCTGTGCGAACTGCCGCCGAACTCGCAAGGCTTCGCGGCGCTCCAGATGGTCAACATCCTCAAGAACGTGGATTTGAGCCAGTGGGAGCGCGGCAGCCCGCAGGTGCTCCATTATATCACCGAGGCCAAGCGGCTCGCCTTTGAAGATGCCGCGCGCTTCTATGCCGATCCGGATTTCGCGCGCGCGCCCGCCGAACTGCTCAGCGATGAATATGGCAGGCAGCGCTTTGCCCTGATCGATCCGGCCAGGGCGACCCCGGCTTTCTCGCCCGGCGCATTGATCGCCCCCAAGCTGGAGGGTGAGGGCGATACCACCTACCTGACCGTGGCCGACAAGGACGGGATGATGGTGAGCCTCATCCAGTCGAACTATCGCGGCATGGGCGGCGGGCTGGTGGCGGACGGGCTGGGCTTCATGTTCCAGGACCGGGGGGAGCTCTACAGCCTCGATCCGGCGCACCCCAATGCCTATGCGCCTGCCAAGCGCCCGTTCCAGACGATCATCCCGGCCTTCATCCGCAAGGACGGCAAGCCGTGGGCGAGCTTCGGGCTGATGGGCGGCGGGATGCAGCCGCAGGGGCATGTGCAGGTGCTGGTCAACCTCGTCGATTACGGGATGAACCTTCAGGAAGCGGGCGATGCCGCGCGGCTCCACCATGATGGCGGCCGCCAGCCGACCGATGCGCTGGCGGGCACCCCCGCTGACACCGCGCCCGTCGACATGCTCGGCGTGTTGCAGGTGGAACCCGGCATCCCTGCTGCGACGGTCGAGGCGCTGAAAGCGATGGGCCACAAGGTCGAGGTGGAAACCACCGGCATTCCCTTCGGCGGCTACCAGATCATCGCCCGCGATCCGGCGAGCGGCGTCTACACCGGGGCGACCGAAATGCGGAAGGACGGGCAGGCCAGCGGGTACTGAGGAAGGTTACGCCGGCAGCGCAAGGTGCTTGGCGCCGAACACCGCCTGCCAGCTGGCGATTTCCTCCACCACCGCCTCATCCAGCGCGTGGATCAGATCGGCGGCGGCGGCATAGGTCAGCGCGGCAGGCTCGCCCGACAGCAGCAGGGTGATGCGTTCCTCTATGGCGCGCAGCTTCTCCGCCGCCACCCGCGAAATAGCGCCGAAGCGTTCGAAATCGCCGAAATAGCGGATGCCTGAAAGGTTCGCGCCCAGCGTGGGGAACGCAACGCCGAGGAAGGTGAACAGCGGCGAAAGCTCTGCGGCCCAATGCTTGGGCACCCACCCCAGCGCGCCCGCGCCCTTGAGGCCGAGATAGGCCAGCACCGATAGAATCGCGAAGGCGAAGCAGGCCTCCGCCGCCTTGTCGAGCCGGTGGTGGACCGTCTCCAGCCGGTGCGCCTTGGCGAGGTGATAGGCGCGTTGCCCGGCGACATGGGGCAGCACCGCGCCTTCAAGGCCGGCGCGCAGATAGTCCCGCGTCAACGCTGCGCGCGGCAGGCCGACATCGCGCAAAGCGTGGCGGGCGAAATGTTCGGGCCAGCGCGCCGCCCCGCCACTCCGCGGCCAGCGCCCGGTGGGCCGCACCACGCCGAGCAACAGCAGGGCAGGCGCATGGCGCAGATATTCCGCCACCCGCCGCGTCGCGAACCAGCGGCGGTGCCAGCCGAGCCGCGATCCCGCCGCGGTCATGGCGATGATCCCCGCCAGCAGCAGCAGTTCGATGGTTGCGAAGACCCATTTGTAGGCCCCCATCCCCAGCGGCAGGTAGGCGAGGCCCACCATCACCGCCAGCGTCGCCATTACGAAGTTGACGATCATCCCGCTGCGATAGGCATCGGCCAGCCGGTTGGCGACGCCATCGGCCCAGGCGTACATCGGCATGACATCATCGGCGAGCTGGTGGGCGATGCGCGGATCACCTCCCGGCATGGTGCGGGCTACGGCGATCATCTGGGCCCCGCTGCCTTCGGCAATCGCCCCCGGCGCTTCGTAGGTGATCTTCAGCGAGCCGAACCAGTCGCCCCCGCCGAACATCCGCTCGATCCGGCGATAGAGGCCGAACAGGCGGCTCGATCGCGGACGCCAGCGTTCACGGGCGAGCAGATCGGGGCTCCACCCCTCCACATTCACGGCGGCGCGGATGATCGCCTCCAGCCGTTCCAGATCGGCGGGGGCATCGGGATCGACCGGCTGGCCCAGTTCCTCGGGCCGGCCGAGAATGCGCCAGCTTTCGGGACGCGCCGGATCGATCAGCAGCACCGGAGCGCCCATCGCCAGCGCGGTCACAACCGTGTGGCCGGTGCCGCCGGGCAGATTGGCGACCTTGCCGTCCCACACCGCGATGATCAGATCGGCCCGCTCGATCATCACCTTGCCGGCAAAGGCGACATTGTCCGACACCAGCGCCTCGAAAGCGCGGGCAGCGGCGTGATCGCCGGGCGCGGCGAGGCTGGCGCGCCACAGCGCCTCGATCTCGGCATCGCGGTCCGCGATTTCGAACAGCGCGGCAGAGGCGGTGATCCGGCGGATCGCGGCGGCCTTGGCCTCGACCGCGGGATCGCCCGCAGGCCGCCCGGCCAGCAGCGCATCGACATCCGCGATGGTGCGGGGATGGGCATTGATCGCGCGGTTGAGCGCCGCTCCGAAGGGCAGCGGCACGGCAAGGTCCCAGCCACGCGCGAGGCCGATGGAAGCGGCGATCTGGTCGGTTCCGTCCACCAGCAGGCTGTGCAGCCGCACCGCCCCGCGTTCATCGGGCAGGCTCTCGCAAATCGCGTCGATCTTCGCGAACAGCGCCTCCAGCGCGGCAGTGATCGCGCCCGAGTGGGCCGAGAAGGTCGGGTTGGTGGCGCGATGCCCGGTAATCCCGAGCGCAAGGTGCGGTTGCCAGCTGTCGCGGATCAGGGTTGGCTGGCTGACTGGCATCGACACCGCGTTGCTCCCCCCGGCCCGCTGCGCCCCTTCGCACCGGTCCTTCCAGCAACGTGCTTAAGCGCAGGCCCCACCCGCTTACAAGCGCGAAGGCACCTGTTTGACGCTTCCGGCGGGGAAGCGCATATTCATCGGGACTTGCTTGGAGGGGAGGACAGGCGATGCAGGACAGGCTGTGGTGGCTGCGAAGGGCGATGGCCATCGCTCTGGGACTGACGGTGATGGCAGGCGGCGCGCCGCTGTTCGCGCAGGATGATCCGCCGCCCAGTTACAGCGACCTGCCCGAGGTGCCCGCCCCCCTGCCGATCCCCTACCCCTATCGTGACGAGGATGGTCCCGACCCTGCCCCGCGCGACAAGCTGCCCCGGATCATCGCACAAGAAGAAGCCGCCGCCGCCGCCGCGCAGCAGGCCTGCGATGGCGGCGACCAGGCGGGCTGCACCAAACTCGCCAAGGCCTATCTCTACGGCGAGGGAAAGCCGCAGAGCCGCAATGTGGCCGAATTGCTGCTGCGGGAAGGCTGCACCGCAGGCGAGGCCGAGGCATGCCATGAACTCGGCATGCTGCTGGTTTCGCTGCGCAAGCCTGAAACGGTCTATTTCGGGGTCGATGCGTTCGACCGGGCCTGCCAGCTCGGCCAGCTCGATGCTTGCGACGGATATGCCGGCCTGATCGAACAGAACATGTGGGCTGGCACGCGCGTCGATCCTGTCGCCGCCGCGGCACTGCGCGAGGCGACCTGTGCGCGCGGCGGGACCGCTGCCTGCACGACGCTGGCGACGCGGCAGTTCGAGGCGGAAGATGATCCCGCCACCCAGCAGGCCGGAAAGGCGCAGCTCGATGCCTTGTGCAGCCGGGGCGCGGCCGGCGCCTGCAGCGTCCTGATCACGAAGTTGCAGCAGGCCGCAGAGTGGGGCGCGCCGCCAAACGCCGAACTGCGCGACCTGTTCGGTCGTGGGTGCCGTGCGGGCTTGGCTGACGCGTGCGCCGGGCTGGGCCGCGCGGTTTTCGCCGAAAGCGCCGGTCCGCCGGAGGGGCGCAGCGCGGCACTGGCGCTGTTCCGCCGCGCCTGCGATCTGTCCATCTACCAATGCGTCGAAGAACGCGATATCGCCATGGTGCCGCAGCTTGCCGCAGCCTGCACCGCCGGCGATCAGGCGCAATGCGCGGCGCTGGGCCAGCTCTATGCCGATCCCCAGAGCGTGCTCCACCAGCCGCTCGCCGCCCTGCCGCTGCTGGGCGGGGCCTGCGATGCGGGGATTGTCAGCGCGTGCGGCACCGCCGCCGATGCGCTGCTGATCGAAAAGGCCAAGCTGGTGCCGCTGAATGCCGACGATTTCGCCGCCGCCATCCGCTGGCGCTTGTCAGCCTGCGAAGCGGAATCTGCCTATTGTCTGATCCTCGGCTCGGATCTCATCGAAGGCGAGCAACTTCCCGCTGATCGTGCGCAGGGCTACGCGCTGGTTTCGCGGGCCTGCGAGGCAGACAACCAGCAAGCCTGCGACGCGCTGCGACGCTTTGCCGAGAAAGACCCGGACGCGCCCTTGCCGATCGCCTCCAGCAAGGTCCGCCCGCCGATGACCGAGGAAGAGGAAAAGGCCTATTACGCCGAGGTCTTCGCCGAACGTGACGTAGAGGAACAGGCCTACCGGGCGCAGTTCTGCACCACCTCCACGGTGACATTCCGCGGCACGACCTACACGGAAACGATCTGCGATCTTAAGCCACGCGCGCTTGGCGGTTTCATGGCGAAGGTTGGCGAAGCGCCGTGGCAGGCGATGATCTGGCGTCCGGAAAAGATCGACGGCATGACGCTGGGCCTGCGCGACCGGGTGGTGTGCGGCGGCACGCTGGTAGCGACCGGCTGGGTGCTGACCGCGGCGCACTGCCTGATCGATCAGCCGCGCGGCAAGGGTGGCAAACGCTATGCGATCGAGAAGAACCCCTATCGCATCCGGCTCGGCCTGATGGGGCTGGGCGAGGACGAGGGGAACAGCTACCCGATCCTGCGGGTGATCCGGCACTGGAACTATGACCCCGCCTCGCTCGCCTTCGATATTGCGCTGGTCCAGTACGATGCGCGGGCCGGGCGGCGGGGTCTCGGGACCTTCGGGGCCGAACGCATCGCCATCGACCGCAAATCGGTCACCGAACGCCCGGTGGTCGCCGGGCGGCCGGTCTATGCCTATGGATGGGGGGTGACCAGCATCGACACCTCGAAGGCGGCGGAGAAGCTTCAGGGGGTCAAGCTGCTGCTGCGCAGCGCCGAGGAGTGCGGGCGGGTGAGCACCTTCACGCAGGGGCTGCGGCGCAATTCCGTGGTGTGCGCGGCGGGGCCGCAGAACCAGCAGGCGTGCTTCGGTGACAGCGGCGGGCCGCTGGTGCTCTACGCCAGTCGCAAGGACAATCCGGTGCTGTTCGGCGTGGTGAGCGGCGGGTGGCAGTGCGGAACCACTGCGGACAGGAAGCCGAGCCAATATGTCCGGATCGGCCATGAACGGGTGCAGCGGTGGCTTGATGAAAACCTGCCGGGCTTCCGGTCAGGGCTACCACTGCGCTGATGCGGGCCAGACCCGGTCTTGCCCCCCGCTTGCCCCGGTCTTGACCCCTGCCAGACCCCTGCCAGCCCCGGCTCAGGAAGGCTCCGCGCCGTGTTCCACGTGAAACACGGCGCGGGCAGGCAAGAAGCTTATTCGGCAGCCGGAGCGGCGGCCTCGCCCTGGGCGGCGGCGTCCGGGCGGATCGGGTTGCTGGTCGGGTCGATCGCCGCGTCGGCAGCCGGCGTTTCATCGGCCATCGGCTCTTCGGCCATCGGCGCCATTTCGGTGGTGGCGGTTTCTTCGGCGGCGGGCGCCTCTTCCGTCTTGCCACCGCAGGCGGCGAGCGACAGAGCGGCACCGGCAACCACGGCAAAGGTCACGATTTTCTTCATGGTGTAAAACCCCCTCGAACGCGCCCCCCATCGGGCGCAGGCGAGGTGCTATCATGACCCGAGGCGCGAAAGCAAATCCTTGAACCCCGCCTCGCCCCGCAGCGGATCGAGCAGGGGATCATTGCGCAGCCACAGCAAACCGGGATCGATCACGGCAAAGGCGCTTTCGATCATGGCCAAGGCCGCCGCTGTCTCGCCGCGCTGGGCGTGCACCTGCGCAAGCTGGTAGCGGCTGTCCGGGAACTCCTGCTGGAGCAGGGCGAAGGCCGCGTCCGAACCGGGGCGGTCGCCCATTCGGGCGCTGGCAATCGCCGTCGCGGTGAGGCCATAGGCCCGGCCGGGTTCGGCTGCGGCCGCCGTCAGCGCGCCGGCCGGATCGCCTTGCAACAACCGCCCCACCGCTATGCCGAAATGTGCGCTTGCGATGCCGGGATTGAGCACCAGGGCGCGCTCCATATGCGTGATCATGGTCGGATAATCGCGCGAAAACAGTGCAACGTAACCTGCGGCACGAAAGGCCCCGGCATTGAGCGGATCGAGCTCCAGCACGCGCGCGATCAACTGCGCCGCCTGCGCCCGCTCCTCACCATAGGCCAGAAAGGACGCGACCGATCGCAGCAGGTCTCCGTCGCCGGGGGCCAGATCCTGCGCGGCGCGGTAGTGCGGAGCGGCTGCCGCGGGCTTGAGGAAGCCGTTGTTGAACACCACGCCGAGCGCGAGATGCGCGCGCGCCAGGCGGCTTTCCAACGCCAGTGAACGTTCGGCCGCGACCTTGGCCTGATCGAACAGCTTGCGGGATTCGTCGCTTCCGCTGACCGCGTCATTGGCGATGGTGGCGAGCATGATCGAGCGCATCGCATGGGCCGCCGCGTAGTTGGCATCCACGCCGATCGCGGCATCGAACTGCGCCAGCGCCGCGCGGTCGGTCTCCGGTCCGGAGGCGACATCATAGAGCGCCACGCCGCGCAGGAAGGCCTCATAGGCGGGGACCGACGAGGTACCGCCAATCTCCTTCTGCTCGGCGGCAGCCTCCTTGGCCTCGCCCTCGGTGGCGACCTCGGCAACCAGCGAGACCGCCACGGTCTCGGCAATCTCCGATTGCACCGCGAACACATCCTCAAGCGTCCGGTCGTAGGATTTGGCCCAGCGCAGCTCGCCGTTATCGGTCGCGACCAGTTCGGCCGAGACCCGCACACGCGCATTGTCGCGCTGCACGCTGCCGCGCAGGATGTGGCCGACGTCGAGCTTGCGACCGATAGCGAAATCATCCTCGCCCGCGATCGCCGAGGACGAGGTCGGCGCGGCGACCCTGAGCCGCGGATTGCGGGCCAGAACCGCGCGCAATTCGCGTGCGAGGCCATCGGAGAAGTACTTCTTGTCGGGGTCACCCGTCTCGTTGGCGAAAGGCATCACCACCATCGAGATCGCTGCCGAGGCAGGGCTGCCCAGCAGACCGAACTGCCACGCGCCAAGCCCGCCCGCAGCCACCGCCACTCCGGCGCCGCCCGCCAGCATCCCCCGCCGCGACAGCGCCAAAGCAGGGCGTGCCGGTGCCACGCTCGCCGCGGCCGCAAGGGGCGCTCCCGCGGGGGTCTGATCGCCGCCCAGCTTGGCGCGCACCGCCACCAGAATCCGCGCCGCTTCGGGGCTGGCGGGCTTGCCGTCCCACCCGCTGATATCGAGCAGCTGGAACTGGCGGAAGCCCAATGGCGCCATTGTCCCGTCGATGGTCAGCGGCACCAGACACCCGCGCTCGCGCCCGCGCTGTGCCTCGTCGCGCACCCAGTGGGATGCGACCGAAGTTGCCGACCACAGCACCACCACGCAGGCCGCCGTTTCCAGCGCGGTCTCGGTGGTCTGGAGGAAGTTTTCGCCCCCTTCCAGCCGGCCATCCCACCACACGTCGAAGCCCGCAGCGTCAAGCAGGTCGATCACCGGCCGGGCGCGGTCCAGATCGCCGCGCGAATAGCTGACGAACAGCAGCGGACGCGCATCCGTGGCCGTGTTGTCGCCGCTATCCACCCGAACCACCCCTTTCGCGCGTGAATCCCCTTAGGACCGATAGCTAACCCGAAACCGACCGCCACGCAAAGCGCAGTTGCGCCGCGCGGACCCGAACGCCTTTCGAATCCGCTTGACGACCCCCGCAGTCGATATAAAAATGATATCACAATTATATCGGGAATGGAGATTCGTCATGTCTTCTGTTGATACACCTGCCCTCAATCGCAGCCGGGAGACCCCGGCATCGACGCAGAGCGGCTATGTCATGCTGCTGGTCAGCCTCGGCCTTGCGGCGCTTGCCGTGTGGCTGTTCCTCGGCGCCATCGCGCCCGATCCGGAAGTCAACGGCACGCTGATGATCGCCGCGGGCATCACCGGCTTCATCAGCCTGTTCATCCTCACCGGCTTCTACATGATCAACCCCAACGAAGCCGCCGCCATCCAGCTGTTCGGCGCCTACAAGGGCACCGATCGCAACGAGGGGCTGCGCTGGGTCCTGCCGTGGCTGACCCGCAGCAAGATCGCGGTGCGCGCCAACAACGTCATCTCTCAGACCATCAAGGTCAACGATGCGCGCGGCAACCCGATCGAGATGGCCGCGCAGGTGGTGTGGCGTGTCACCGACACGGCGCAGGCGCTGTATGACGTGGACGATTACCGCGAATTCGTGACCGCCCAGATCGAGGCGGCGGTGCGATCGATCGGTTCGCGCTATCCCTATGACGATATCGAGCATCTCGAAGTCACGCTGCGCGGCAATCACGAGGAAGTCGGCGTGGAACTGCGCGCTGCCCTGATCGAGCGGCTGTCGGTTGCGGGGATCACGGTCGACGAATGCGGCCTGACCCACCTCGCCTATGCCCCCGAGATCGCCGGCGCGATGCTGCGCCGCCAGCAGGCCGAAGCGGTGATTTCCGCCCGCAAGAAGCTGGTCGAAGGCGCGGTGACCATGGTCGAGATGGCGCTGACCCAGCTTTCGGAGAAGGACGTCGTCCACCTCGATGATGAACGCAAGGCGGCGATGGTTTCGAACCTGATGGTCGTACTGTGCGGTGAGCGCGACACCCAGCCGGTGGTCAATGCAGGGTCGCTCTACTGACGATCATGCGATGACTGCGAAGAAAGCCTTCCCGCTGCGCCTGGATCCGGCGCTTCACGATGCGATCCAGCGGCTCGCCGATGCCGAGCTGCGCAGCGTGAACGCCGAGATCGAGGTGCTGCTTCGCGAGGCGCTGGCGCGGCGCGGGGTCAAGCCCGACCGCAGCCCGCCCCCGCGTCGTGGCCGTCCGCCGGGCGGCAGTGGTGACAGCGGCGGCGGCGACACGCCATAGGTTGCCCCGCCCCGATACCCGCTTCATGCGGGTGCCGAATCCTGATCCAGTTAATTGTAAAAATGCGTTTCCCCCTTAATGGGGCCCGCTTGACTCACTGGAGACGCCTGCGGCATCGGCCCTGCCTCGGTCGCGGCGGATCCGTGCGGCGAACAGTGCGGACCGGATTAGGAGAAAAGTTTGACAAGGCGCGACAAGCCCTTTGTCGTATTCCGGCGTGCCTCGGGCATGTTCACCATCGTCCCCCGCGGGTTTGCGGGCTGGGCGCAACTTGGCGTGTGGCTCGCGCTGCTGATTCCCCTCGCCATCTGGTTCGCCGAACATTTCGCCCTGCGTTACGGCGGCCCCGATTTCGCCAGCGGCGTTGGCCTGTTCCTGTTCGCCCTGATCGGCTGGGTGGTGTGCTTCCTGTGGTGGGTCTTCTCGCGCGCCGAACAGATCGACATGGGCGTGTGGCTGCGCGACCAGCAGCGCAAGCAACGCAAGAAACAGCGCGAGGACTAGGAACGCCGCTTGCCGCAGAGCGTTGTGATGGCATGAGATTGTGTCCGCCGCTCGTGTCTCTGCTGATCGCCGTCACGCTGCTCGCCGCAACAGGCGGAGCGCAGGCCGCGCAGGACGGGCCTGCCCCGCTCTCCCCCGCGCCGCTTCCCGACGAGCTGGTGCTGCGCGGTGACAACGTCATCACGGTCACCATCAACGGAGTGCCGCTGCGCTTCGAGGTCAGCGCGGATTCCTTCGGCGCGCCGCTCCTCAATCCCGATACCGCCGCGCAGCTGATGCTGTTCCCCGAAGGCGGCCGAGGCTGGCAGTTCGGCCCCGTGACAGTGGAAGGCGTGACCGCCGCCGTTGCCGCGGATTTCGGCGCAGGGCCGGTGCCGCTGCCGCTCTCCTGGACACCTCGGCGCGCGTCGCACAAGGCCGACGGGGTGATCGGCGTCCATTACCTGCCCTATGCCCGCGTCACTTTCGTCTTTCACGATGCCGCCGAGGGCGAGAGCGTGCAACGCTTCGCGATGCGGCGCGCGGGCGGGCGCGGCAACACGCGGATCGGCACCGAGGTGACGGTCGGCAAGAAGAAGCTGATGATGGTCTTCGCCGCGCAGCGGGCTGAAAACCTCGTCACCGCGCCCACCGCCAACTTCATCGCCACCCACCGCGAGGGGGGGTTCGAGCCGGGAACAGACGGGATGGCAGTGATGAACTTCGGGGTTCTGCGCCCGACGCGGATGATGCGCATCGCCGATCCGATCCTGCTCGGCGATCTGGTCGTGGAACGGTTCGCGGTGCGGATCGAGGATTATGGCAACCCGCGGCAGGTGGGGGAGATCGCGCCGGATGACCCGCGCTTCGATCGCAACCACATCCTCGTCAGCCGCCGCAAGGGCAAGGGGAGCCCCGATCTGCTCACCCGCATCGGCCGCGACCAGATCGCCCATTGTTCGGCGATCACCTATGATTTCGCCGCCGCGGAAATCCGCCTGAGCTGCGCCGCGCCGCCGCCCGCAGAGTAGGCATTCAGCCGCGCGCGATGGCGTAGCTGCGGGCCATGTCGCAGGGCACATCAGGCTCGATCAGGCGGCACGCGCAGTCGGCGGCGACCAAGGCGCGATAGAGCCGTGTGAACACCGCCGCGTACCACAGGAACAGGCTTTCAGGCACAGGCAGGCCGTCATCGGCCGCAGCGCGATCGATGGTGAAGTGCCATGCATCAGCCGGCGCGAAACGCCCCGCGCCGACGAAGGTCCAGGCGTGCTTGCGGATCGCGGCCATCAGCATCGGGGCGGCCAGTCCCGGCGGCAGGTGCCGCAGCAACCACACCGCCGGTGCGGGAATGCGGTGCGCGATGATGTAATCCGCAGTCCGCGCCCCCGCCTCCTCGGCGATGACGAAGGCCCCCATCGGATCATGCAGCGCCAGCCAGCGGTGGAGGCGCAGCGCCTCGATCTCGGGGATCATGTGCTCGCCCGAGGGCAGGCGCGCCAGTTGCGCATCGGCGAGGATGGCGGCGGTTTCCGCGTGGCCCAGCCGTTCCTCCATCACCTCCACCGCCTTGAGCACCGCGTTCGGCCCGATCATGGGCACGGCGCGGCGGCGGGGGAGAATGCGCGCCTCAATCGACATCGATCCGATCCCTGCGCCGCTGCTCACCGCGTTGCTTCATCTGGTCGCGGACAGCCTCGCGCCGGGCCTGCGCCTGCGCGGCCTTGTCGGCATTGGTTTCCCAGTCGGTCGCCGCCGCCAGCGCGCCAACGCGGCTCTCGTCGAAGTGCCAATCGAGCTGCTTCTTGGTCTGCGGCCCCCAGTATCCCGCCTTGCCGAGATCGTAGAAGGTCCGCTTGAACCCGGCCCGCAGGAACGCCCAAAGGCATCCCAGCAGATAGCGCCGCCGGAAGCCCGTTCCGCGCCACGGATAGTGGAACAGCGCCTTTCGCATGTAGAAGCGGCGGTAGTTCTTCATCACCCCGTCGAGCAGCTCCCCCCGCTCCATCGCGGCAGGCTTCATGATCGGAGTGACGAAGTTGTATTTCGAGAAATCGTGGACCTCGACCTTGTCCTTCAAAGTCTCGAACAGGGGCGTGTAGGGCCACGGCGTGTACATCGCCCAGTTGGCGAGATCGGGCTGCCAGTCCCACGCCATCTGGAAGGTGTCCTCCAGCGTTTCGTGCGTTTCATTGTCGAGCCCGACGATGAACTGCGCCTCGACGAAGATGTCGGCCTCGCGAAGCAGCCGGATCGCCTCCTTGTTCTCCTCGACCTTGGTTTCCTTGTTGAACCGGTCGAGCTTCATCTGCGCCGCCGCTTCCGTGCCGAGGCTGACGTGGACCAGCCCCGCCTTGCGGTAGAAGGGCAGCAGATCACGGTCGCGATAGATGTCGGTGACGCGGGTGTTGATCCCCCACTTCACCTTGTCGGGAAGGCCGCGATCAATCAGCTCCTGACAGAACTCGACGAATTTCTTGCGGTTGATGCTCGGTTCCTCGTCGGCAAGAATGAAGAAGCCGACGCCGTGCTTTTCGTGGAGCTCCTGAATTTCGTCGACCACATCCTTGGGATCGCGGACGCGGTAATCGCGCCAGAACTTCCATTGTGAGCAGAACGAGCAGGTGAAGGGGCACCCGCGCGCGAGGTTGGGGATGGCGACGCGGGTGCCGAGCGGGATGTAGGTGTACTGGTTCCAGTCGAGCACGTCCCAATCGGGCTTGATGGCCGACATGTCCTTGATCGTCTCGGCCGCCTCGGTGGCGATGACCTGGTCACCCTCGCGGAAGGCGAGGCCGCGGATTGTCGCGCGGTCCTGCGGCCAGCGCCCCTCGGCGATCGCGGTGCACAGCTCGACCGCGATATTCTCGCCCTCCCCGCGCACGACCACATCGATGTGCGGCGCTTCGGCGAGCACCTGCTGGTACATGAAAGTCGCGTGCACCCCGCCCAGCACGCGCACCGCCTTGGGCACATGCAGCGCGGCCAGTTCCAGCACGCGTTCGGCGGCATAGATCGAAGGGGTGATCGCAGTGGTGCCGACGAAATCGGGCTGCAA
>JAIEOM010000059.1 GCA_019750455.1 Sphingomonadales bacterium
CCCTGCGGGCGGCCCATCAGCGCGGCGAGCATCTGGCCGGTCTGGTTCGAATCGTCCGAGATCGACTGCTTGCCGAGGATTACGAGGCCGGGGGCTTCCTCATCGGCAATCGCCTTGAGGATCTTGGCGACCGCCAGCGGCTCGACCTCTTCATCGGTTTCGATCAGGATCGCACGGTCGGCGCCCATGGCGAGCGCGGTGCGGAGCGTTTCCTGCGCCTTGGCCGGGCCGACAGAGACAGCGACGATTTCAGTCGCCGCGCCCTTTTCCTTGAGGCGGATGGCTTCCTCGACCGCGATCTCGTCGAACGGGTTCATGCTCATCTTGACGTTGGCAAGGTCAACGCCCGTGCCATCGGCCTTGACCCGCGGCTTGACGTTGTAATCGATCACCCGCTTGACGGGGACGAGGATCTTCATGGGGTTTGTCCTTCCTCTCAAAGAATCACGTGACGCATGTGCGCCTTGGCCGCCCGCCTAGCTTGCGTTTACGTAAACGTCAAGCGAGGCGGGCCGCTGTTCTAGCCGGGCGAGGTTGATACGAGACCAGCCCCGCCCGGGATGTATTCGCGCCGTGTCAGGCGGCCTTCTTCACTTCCGCAACGATCTTCTGCGCCGCATCGCCGAGATTGTCGGCGGGCACGATCGCGAGGCCCGAGTTGGCGAGGATCGCCTTGCCTTCGGCCACGTTGGTGCCTTCCAGACGCACGACCAGCGGAACCTGGAGGTTCACGTCCTTCGCGGCCTGCACGATCCCGTTGGCGATCACGTCGCACTTCATGATCCCGCCGAAGATGTTGACGAGGATGCCCTCGACCGCCGGGTCCTTGAGGATGATCTTGAAGGCCGCGGTGACCTTCTCGGTGGTGGCGCCGCCGCCCACGTCGAGGAAGTTGGCCGGGAAGGCGCCGTTGAGCTTGATGATGTCCATCGTCGCCATGGCGAGGCCCGCGCCGTTCACCATGCAGCCGATGTTCCCATCGAGCTTGATGTAGGCGAGGTCATATTCGCTGGCTTCGACTTCCGCCGGGTCTTCCTCGGTCTCGTCGCGCAGGGCTTCGATATCGGGGTGGCGGTAGAGGGCGTTGCCGTCAAAGCTCATCTTGGCGTCGAGCACCAGCAGCTTGCCGTCTTCGCTTTCGACCAGCGGGTTGATTTCCAGCATCTCGCAATCGGTGGCGAGGAAGGCGTCGTAAAGCTGCTTGGCCAGCTTCTGCGCCTGCTTGTTGAGATCGCCCTGAAGCTTCAGCGCGAAGGCCACGGCGCGGCCGTGGTGCGGCTGGAAGCCCTGTGCGGGGTCGATCGAGAAGGTGGTGATCAGCTCGGGCGTGTCATGCGCCACGGTCTCGATGTCCATCCCGCCCTCGGTCGAAACCACGAAGGCCACACGGCCCGTCGCGCGGTCGACCAGCAGCGAGAGGTAGTATTCCTTGGCGATGTCGACGCCGTCGGTGATGTAGAGGCGGTTGACCTGCTTGCCGGCCTCGCCCGTCTGGATGGTGACCAGCGTGTTGCCGAGCATTTCCTTGGCGTGGGCTTCCACTTCCTCAAGGCTCTTGGCGAGACGCACGCCGCCCTTGGCATCGGGGCCGAGTTCCTTGAATTTGCCCTTGCCGCGGCCACCCGCGTGGATCTGGGCCTTCACGACATAGAGCGGTCCGGGGAGCTTCTTGGCGGCCTCAACCGCTTCTTCGACGCTCAGTGCGGCATGGCCGGCGGGCACCGCGATGCCGTGCTTGGCGAGCAGTTCCTTGGCCTGATATTCGTGAACGTTCATTGCGTATCGATCCCTTCAATGCATTCTACGGGGAGAGGTTCGTCCACGCGGGGCCTAAGCACGGATCGTCCCTCTTGAAAAGTGCCCTGTGCAGGGGCAACAGCAAGCCTCTCATGATTGACAGGTCGCACCTTCAGGCCATCGTCCGCGAGGCGGGCAGGATCGCCCATTCGCGTTGGCCGGGGGCGGGTCATGCCCTGCACAGCTGGGACAAGACGCCCGGCAGCCCGGTGAGCGAGGCCGATCTGGAAGTCGACCGCTTTCTGAAGCGCGAATTGCACCGGCTGCTGCCGTCCGCCGCGTGGCTTTCCGAGGAAACCGCCGATGACAAGGTGCGCACCCAAAGCGGCCTGATCTGGCTGGTCGATCCGATCGACGGCACCCGCGATTTCGTGGCCGGGCGGCCCGGCTGGGCGGTGTCGGTGGCGCTGGTGAGCTCCGGCCGGCCGCTGATCGGTATGCTCTCTGCCCCCGCGCGCGGGGAGGAATGGATCGCGGTGGCCGGGCAGGGCGCGACCCTCAATGGCGAGCCGATCCATGCGAGCACCCGTGCCGAGTTCTCCGGCGCGCGGGTGCCGACCCACAGCCTGCCCCGGGAAGACCGCGATCTGGTCGCGGTGGAGCAGCCCAATTCGATCGCGCTCAGGATCGCGATGGTGGCGGATGACCGGGCGGACCTCGTTGCCACGCTGCGCTGGGGCTATGAATGGGACATCGCCGCCGCCACCCTGATCGCGCGCGAGGCGGGGGCGGAAGTGACCGACGCCTTCGGTCGCCCGCTCGCCTACAACAAGCATGATCCGCGTGATTTCGGCGTGCTGGTGTGCTCGCCCGCGATCCATGCCGCGGCGGTGGAGCGGTTGGCGGAGCGGGCCAAGGCGCTGCGGTAAAAGCAAAACGGGCCACCCGTGAGGGCAGCCCGTTCTGTTTTTGCGGATTGCGGAGACTTAATTCCCCGCGCGTGCCTTGGCGACATCATCCTGGCTGACCGGGATGATCTTGATTTCGACCCGGCGGTTGAGCGGCTCGTTGACGTTGTCGCCGGTCTTGACGCGCAGGTAATCATACTGCTCGCCAAAGCCCTTGGTCGCCATGCGCGCCCGTGCCACGCCGCGTGCGGCGAGGTAATCGGCCACCGCCTGCGCGCGCTGTTCGGACAGGCGCTGGTTGGTAGCCGGGCTGCCGGTGGTGTCGGTGAAGCCATAGACGTCGATCAGGCTGTTGGGGTACTTGATCAGGGTCTCGGCGACCGAGTTCAGCGTATCCTGGAAGGCCGGGTTGATGGCCGCCGATCCGGTCGCGAAGGTCACGCCGTCAGGCAGACGCACGAGAATCGCTTCCTGATCGCCGATCTGTTCGACATCCACGCCGCTGCCGGCGGTCTGTTCCTTCAGTTCCTTGATCTGGTCGTCATACTGCTTGCCGAGCACCGCGCCGGCCGAGCCGCCGATGCCCGCGCCGATGATGCGCCCGGTGTCCCCGCCGATCGCGCCGCCCAGCAGGTAGCCGAGCGTGCCGCCCAGGCCCACGCCGATCGCGGTGCGCGAGATCTTCTTCTCGCCGGTGTTCGGATCGGTCACGCAGGCGGTGGTGGTGGCCAGCAGGGCCACAGCCGCAGTGCCGGTCTTCAAGATGTTCGTGATATTCATGAACTTTGCCTCCCTTTTTTCGTCCCGCTGACGATGCCATGGCGCCCCTCTGGCGGCAAAACGTCGTTGCGGTCGGACTAGGCGCCTTTGGGCTGGCCATCCTTGACCCATGTTGAACAAGGACGCGGCCCGCCGTTCAGTGTTCCGCGATCCCGAGTTGCGTGGCTGGCAAGTCGGCCTGATTGTGCTAGCGCAGTCGGCGTGACACCTTTTCCCTGGACCGACCTTGCCATCATCATCGCGCTTGTCGTGCTCAACGGCGTCTTCGCCATGTCCGAGCTCGCCATTGTCAGCGCCAAGACGAGCGCCCTGGAGGCGAAAGCTGAAGCCGGGTCCACCAGCGCACGGCTCGCCATCCAGCTGGCGGCGAACCCGGGCAAATTCCTGTCCACGGTGCAGATCGGCATCACCCTGATCGGCATCATCAACGGCGCCTATTCCGGGGCGAGCCTTGGCGGCCCTGTCGGCGAGAGGATGGCGGCGCTGGGTCTGCCAGCGGAATATGCCGACGAGGCCGGCTTCGCGGTGGTGATCGCCTTCACCACCTATCTCAGCCTCATCATCGGGGAGCTGGTGCCCAAACAGCTGGCCTTGCAGATAGCGGTGCCGGTCTCGCTGGTGATGGCCCGCCCAATGGCGTTCCTCGCAAAGGCCGCCGCGCCGCTGGTGTGGCTGCTCGATTCGAGCTCGGCGGCGATCATTCGCCTGTTCGGCATCCGTGACGGCGATGAAGGCCGGGTGACGGCCGAGGAATTGCAGATGATCTTCGCCGAGGCGACCCGTTCGGGCGTTATCGAGGACGAGCAGCGCCAGCTTCTCACCGGCGTGGTGCGCCTTGCCGAGCGCCCCGTGCGCGAGATGATGACCCCGCGCACCGAGGTCGACTGGATCGAGGCCGATGCCGATGCCGACGAGATTCGCGAGACGATCGAGGATTCGTCGCACTCGCTGCTGCCCGTGGCGGACGGTTCGCCCGACACCATCCTCGGCGTGGTCAAGGTGCGCGATGTGCTGGCGGCGCTGGTGGCGGGACGCCCGGTCAGCTTGCGCGACATGATGCGCAAGGTCGAAGTGGTTCCCGACCAGCTCGACGCGATGGACGCGCTGCAGGTGCTGCAATCCGCCGAGGTGGCGATGGCCGTGGTGCATGACGAATACGGCCACTTCGAAGGCATCGTCACGCCTGTCGACCTGCTGACCGCGATTGTCGGCAATTTCGCCAGCGATTCGGACGATGGCGACCTGCCGAGCGTGGTGGAGCGCGAGGATGGATCGTTGCTGGTGTCGGGCTCGCTCTCCGCCGATGCCCTCGCCGACCGGCTCGGGCTGGAATATGGCGAGGACCGCGAATTCGGCACTGCGGCGGGTTACGCTCTTTCGGTGCTGAAGAAGCTGCCGCACGAAGGCGAGCACTTCAACGATCAGGGCTGGCGCTTCGAGGTGGTCGACATGGACGGGCGCCGCATCGACAAGCTGCTGGTCAGCCGGGTGCGGGAGGGGGACTGAGTCTTCTTGTTTTCGCCCTCAGGTGCCGGGCGGCGGACATCCGTCCGCCTTGGCTTTCGCGGCATAAGCCGCGGCGGCCGTTCAGCCTTGCGGTCGCTCCGCGACCGATCCCAGCACTGACCCGGACAGGTTTGCGAAGCGTCAGGCGCTCGGAATCACCGTGCTGGCAGACTGTCCGTCACCTTCCGGGGCGGCGATGATGTCGCGGGTGATGCGGCCCTTGGCGACCGTGTTGGTGCCGGTGTCGCCCACCTGCGAGCGGATGCCCGGATCGGCGCGGCCCGCACGGTCGAGCACGCTCGCTTCCACGCGGCTGCGCGGCGCGGGGCCACCGAACAGCGCATCGAGCGCCTGCTCGGATGCCGTGCCTTCTGCAGGGCGCGGGGCGCCGGGGGCGGGCGGGGTCAGGGTGAAATCGGGCGGCACCACCAGCGGAGCCTGACGCTGCACGGCGAACTCGTCCGGACGGGCGCGGTTGAACACGCCGCCGCCGCCGCCACAGGCAGCCAGCATCGCCGAAGCGCCGGCCAGCAGGAACAGGGGTGCAATCTTACGCATCTTGGGCTTCTCCGCGGGGCGTGTCCCCGGCTTGTGGTTCGTCCTTGTCGCGCACCAGCAGGCTGCGGGCAAGGATAATGACGACGCCGATGGTGATCGCCGCGTCGGCGATGTTGAAGATCAGAAAGGGCCGGAAGCCGCCGATGTGGAAGTCGGCATAGTCGATGACGTAGCCCAGCTCGAAGCGGTCACGGATATTGCCCAGCGCCCCGCCGAGGATCAGTGCCAGCCCCGCGATATCGCCGAGCTTCTTCTCGCGCATCATCCACACCAGCACCACCAGCGCGATGGCCGCTGTCACGGCCACCAGCAGCCAACGCGTTTCCATGTTGCTCGCCTCGAACATGCCGAGGGAAACGCCGCGGTTTTCGGTATAGGTGAGGTCGAAGAAGGGCAGCAGATCGATATGCCGCACCTGCCGGAGCGCCAGCGGGCCGATCACGTACCACTTCACCACCTGATCGACGATCGCGATCACCGCGGCAATCGCGAGACCGATCAGCCGCGCGGGGGTGAACAGCCCGCTCATGCGCCGACCACCTCGTCACACCTGCCGCACAGCGCGCCGTCTTCCGCCACATCGGGCAGATGGCGCCAGCAGCGGCCGCATTTGTAGTGGCTGGTCTTGGTCACGATCACGGCATCGCCCTGCCCGCGGGTGACTGTCGCGGTGATGAACAGCTCGGCGAGGCTCTCGTCGCTCACACCTTCGGGCACCATGCTGGCGGGGACGATTACTTCGGCTTCAAGGCTGGAGCGGATGGTCTTGTCGCGGCGCAGCGGCTCGATCGCTTCGTTCACCGCATCGCGCAGTGCCCGCAGCGCATCCCACTTGGCGGTTTCGACCACCACGCCCGGCACGCTCGGCCATTCGAGCAGGTGGACGCTTCCGCGCTGGCCGCTCTCGTCCGCCTCGCCATCCTCGGGATAGCGGCTCAGCCACACTTCTTCCGCCGTGAACACCAGCACCGGCGCGGCATAGCGCACCAGTGCGTGGAACAGCAGGTCGAGCACGGTGCGGTAGGCGTTGCGCGTGTCGCTGTCCGGCCCGTCGCAATAGAGCGAATCCTTGCGGATATCGAAGAAGAACGCCGAAAGGTCCTCGTTGCAGAAATCGACCAGCAGGCGGGTGTAGAGGTTGAAGTCGTAAGCTTCGGCGGCCACCTTCAACTTGCGGTCGAGATCGGCCAGCAGCGCGAGGATATAGACCTCCAGCTCGGGCAGCTCGCCCGCATCGCTCATGTCGCCCACGAAGCCATCGAGTGCGCCGAGCAGGTAGCGGAAGGTGTTGCGCAGCTTGCGGTACTGGTCGCCGACGCCCTTGAGGATCTCGTCACCGATGCGGTGATCCTCGGTGAAGTCGACCGAGAGCGCCCACAGCCGGATGATATCCGCGCCGTAGGTCTCCATCACCTTCAGCGGATCGACCGTGTTGCCGAGGCTCTTCGACATCTTCTTGCCCTTGGCGTCCATCGTGAAGCCGTGGGTGAGAACCTGATCGTAAGGCGCCCGGCCGCGCGTGGCGCTGGATTGCAGCAGCGAGGACTGGAACCAGCCGCGATGCTGATCCGAACCTTCGAGGTAGAGGTCGGCGGGCCACCGGAGGTCCGGCCAGCGCCCGCTCTCGAGCACGAAGGCGTGGGTGCAGCCGCTGTCGAACCACACGTCGAGAATGTCGGTGACCATCTCGAAGTCGGCGGGGTCGTAGTCCGGGCCGAGAAAGGCGGCCTTGTTGGCGCTGTTCCACGCGTCCATGCCCTCGGCGTTCACCGCGGCGACGATGCGGGCGTTGACGGCGGGGTCCTGCAGGTAGGTGCCGTCAGGGCGCACGAACAGCGTGATCGGCACGCCCCACGCGCGCTGGCGCGAGAGCACCCAGTCAGGCCGCCCCTCGACCATCGCGCCGATGCGGTTGCGGCCCTTTTCGGGGATGAACTGGACGCGCTCGATTTCGGCGATGGCGGTTTCGCGCAAAGTCGCGCCGCTGGCGAGGTCGCGGTCCATCGGCACGAACCACTGCGGGGTGCAGCGGAAGATCACCTTGGCCTTGGAGCGCCACGAGTGCGGGTAGGAGTGCGCGTAGTCCGCGCTCGCGGCGAGCAGCGCGCCCGCTTCGCGCAGGTCCGAGCAGATCGGGCCTTCGGGCGCGTTGAACTTGGGGTTGATGACGCTCATGCGACGCTCGTCCGCACCGCCGAGCCAGCCCCAGTCGTCGCGGTAGCGCCCGTCGTCCATCACGGCGAAGACGGGGTTGATGCCGTTCGCTTTGCAGAGGTCAAAGTCGTCCTCGCCATGATCGGGCGCCATGTGGACGAGGCCGGTGCCGCTGTCGGTGGTGACGAAGTCGCCGGGCAGCAGCGGACGCGGCGCGGCGTAGAACCCGCCGAGGTGGTGCATCGGGTGGCGGGCGAGAGTGCCGGCGAGGTCTTTGCCAACCAATTGCCGCTCGATTTGGAAGTTCGAGAACAAGTGCGGCTCGGAAAGCGTGCGCCTCGAAAATGCTTCGCACAATTCGCGTGCGACAATGAAGCGGCTGCCCTCAAATTCGCGGTTACGTTCCTGAGCGCGGCTATGGAGTCGCTGCAAAAACATTGGGTCACGCTCGACTTGAGCGTCGTACATTTCATCGGGGCCGAGAGTAAGGGCCGGACGCCCGACGTAGTATTCGACTTCGTCGCCATAGGCCAAAGCCTGGTTCACCGGGATCGTCCAAGGCGTCGTCGTCCAGATCACCGCGTGCGCGCCGGCCAGCTCCGCTATCGGCGATTCCACAATCTCGAACGCCACGTCGATCTGGGTCGAGGTGATGTCCTCGTATTCGACCTCCGCTTCGGCCAGTGCGGTCTGTTCGACGGGCGACCACATCACCGGCTTCGAGCCGCGATAGAGGTTCCCCGCCTCGGCCAGCTTGAGCAGCTCGGCGACGATCACCGCCTCGCTCTCCTTCTGCATGGTGAGGTAGGGGTGGTCCCAATCGCCCATGATGCCGAGGCGCTTCAGCTGCCCGCGCTGCACATCGACCCAGCGTTGCGCATAGGCGCGGCATTCATCGCGGAAGGCCTTGACCGCCGCCTCGTCGCGCCCCGCGCCGGTGAGCACGGGCTTGGCCTTCTTCTCCTTGCGGTACTGCTCCTCGACCTTCCATTCGATGGGGAGGCCGTGGCAGTCCCAGCCGGGCACGTAAGGCGCATCGCGGCCCAGCAGGTTCTGGGTGCGGCAGACCATGTCCTTGAGGATGTGGTTCAGCGCATGGCCCACGTGGATATCGCCATTGGCATAGGGCGGGCCATCGTGGAGGATGAACTTCTCGCGGCCCCGGCGGGCGGTGCGCAGCGCATCGTAGAGGCCGATCGCTTCCCAGCGCGCGGCAATGCCCGGCTCCTTCTGGGGAAGGCCGGCCTTCATGGGGAAATCGGTCTTCGGCAGGAAGACGGTGTCCCGGTAATCGCGCTGCGAGGTCTCTTCGGTCATCGTGCGCGGGGCCTTAGCCGTTCGCGCTGCCAGTGCAAAGACTCGTCATTGCGAGGACAGAAGTCGCCGCGCCTCGGCGCAATCCTTGTCCATCTGTTCGATCAGCGCCTCAAGGGAATCGAACTTCGCCTCGCCGCGCAGGAAGTGGTGGAAGGCCACCTCGATCTCCTGCCCGTACAGATCGCCGGAGAAATCGAAGAAGTAAGGCTCCAGCAGCTCCTTGGGTGGTTCGAACTGCGGGCGGATGCCGATATTGGCCGCGCCGTGCAGCACCTGTCCGGTGGCGAGCAGGCGGCCGGTCACGGCGTAGATGCCGTATCTGGGGCGCAGGTAGTTGTCGATCGTGACGTTGGCGGTGGGATAGCCGATGGTGCGTCCGCGCTTGTCGCCGTGTTCGACGATGCCGCGGATCGCGAAGGGCCGGGTCAGCAGGCGCGCGGCCTCCTGCGGGTCGCCATCGCGCAGGGCCTGCCGGATGCGGCTGGAGGAGACGACCTCGTCCCCGGTTGTCACCGCTTCGACCACCCGCGCGTGCAGGCCCCGCTCGCCGCCGAAGGTGCGCAGCAGATCGACATTGCCCTTCGCGCCCTTGCCGAAGGTGAAATCGCCCCCCGTCACCACGCCGTGTGCGCCGAAGCGGTCGATCAGGATGGCCTGGATGAAGTCCTCCGCGCTCGTCCCGGCCAGCTCGGCATCGAAGTGGAACACCAGCATCGCGGTTGCGCCTGCGGCGAGATAAAGCTCCTGCCGCTGTTCCAGCGTCGTCAGGCGGAATGGGGGCACATCGGGCTTGAAGAAACGCACCGGATGCGGATCGAAGGTGGCGATGATCGAGGGGCGGCCCTCGCTCTGCGCCCAGCTGATCGCCTCGCCCGCCACGGCCTGATGCCCGCGATGGAACCCGTCGAAGTTGCCGAGCGCAATCACCGCGCCGCGCAAGGCGTCGGGCATGGAGTTGCGGTGATCGAGCCAGCGCATCAGCCTTCGCCCCGGCGATAGGTGAGGAAGGAGAAGGGGGGGTAGGGGCCTTGCGCGGCATGATCCTCGCGCCCGGCCTCCTGCCATTCGGGGCCGAGTTCCGGCATGAAGGTATCGCCGTCGTAATCGGTGTGGATCCGGGTCAGTTCGATGCGGGTGGCACGCGGCAGGAAGGCTTCGAACACCGCCGATCCGCCGATGATCGCGACCGTTCCCTCGCCCGCCAGCGCCAGCGCTTCATCGAGGCTGGCGGCGGTCTCGGCCCCCTCGGCATTCCACCCGGCATCGCGGGTGAGCACGATGTGGCGGCGACCGGGGAGCAGGCCCGGCAGGCTGTCAAAGGTCTTGCGGCCCATGATCATCGGCAGGCCCATCGTCAGCGCCTTGAAATGCTTGAGATCAGCCGGGAGCCGCCACGGCAGGTCGCCATCCTTGCCGATCACGCCATTGGCGGCGCGGGCGTAGATCAGCACGATCTCGGCGCTCATTTCAGTGCGTGGCCCACACGGGTGACGTGCCCCATCTTGCGCCCCTCGCGCGCTTCGGCCTTGCCGTAGAGGTGGAGGTGCGGTTCGCCCGGCTCGGCGAGGATCAGGTGCGCCTTGAGCGCATCCTCGCCGACGATATTGCGCATCTCGATCGCCTCGAAGCGGGTCTTGGTCACCCCCAGCGGCAGGCCGCAGATCGCGCGGATGTGATTTTCGAACTGGCTGGTGGCCGCGCCCTCGATGGTCCAGTGGCCCGAGTTGTGGACCCGCGGGGCCATCTCGTTGAACACCGGCCCGTCGCGCGTGGCGAAGAATTCGAGCGTCAGAACACCGACATAGCCCAGCGCATCCGCCACCTTGGTGGCCAGCTCGCGCGCAGCGGGAACCTGCGCCTCGACCAGCGCGCCCGCGGGCAGGACCGACAGCGCGAGCATCCCGCCTTCGTGCAGGTTTGCCGTGGAGTCCCAGAACTTCACCGACCCGTCGGCCCCGCGCACCAGAATCACCGAGAACTCGGTCTCATAGGTGACGAAGCCTTCGTAGATGCAGGTCACGCCGGGGAAGGAGGCGGCGCTCGCCTCGATCGCAGACTTCACGCGCCACTGGCCCTTGCCGTCATAGCCGTCACGCGCGGTCTTGAGGATGCCGGGGGTGCCGATTTCGGCGATGGCGGCGGCCAGATCGGCCGCGCTCTCGACCGCCCTGTAGGGCGCGGGCACCCCGCCGAAATCGGTCGCAAAAGCCTTCTCGCGGAGCCGGTCCTGGGCGACCTCGAGCGCCCGCAAGGGGCAGGCGAGCAGGGCCTGCGGCAGGGCTGCGACGGTGCTGACGGGGACATTCTCGAATTCCCATGTCACCACGTCGCAGGCTGCGGCGAAATCCTTCAGCGCTGCCGCATCGTCCCAATCAGCGGTGATGAAGTCCGAACAGGCATCGGCCGCGACATTGTCGCCCTCGGGCGCAAAGCCGATCACGCGGTAGCCGAGCTGCAACGCAGCAACCGCCATCATCCGGCCAAGCTGCCCGCCGCCCAGAATGCCAATGGTGGAACCGGGTGCGAGCATCAGCCTTCCGGCACCTCGGCCACATCCGCGGTCTTGGCTGCGCGCCAGTCCTGCAACCGCTCGGACAGGGCTTCGTCGCCCAGCGCGAGGATCGAGGCCGCCAGCAGCCCGGCGTTCTTCGCCCCCGCCTCGCCAATCGCCAGCGTGCCGACGGGAATGCCGCCGGGCATTTGCACGATCGAGAGCAGGCTATCCATGCCGGAGAGGGCCTTGGACTGCACCGGCACGCCCAGCACCGGCAGATGTGTCATGCTGGCGATCATGCCCGGCAGGTGCGCCGCACCGCCTGCACCGGCGATGATTACGCTGAACCCCTCGCCCTCGGCCCCCTTGGCGAAAGCCACCATTCTGTCAGGAGTGCGGTGGGCCGAGGTGATGCGCGCCTCATAAGGCACTTCCAGCTCGTCCAGCACCTCGGCGGCGCATTTCATGGTCGGCCAGTCGGACTGGCTGCCCATCACGATCGCGACCTTCCCCCCGGTGGCTTCCATCACGCGTCCTTCAGGTAATAGCGCGTCCCCACGGGCGCGGTGCCCGCGAACTCATAGATGATCGGCTGGCCGGTGGGAATTTCCAGATCGGTGATGTCCGCATCCGAAATGCCCGACAGGTGCTTGACCAGCGCGCGCAGGGAATTGCCGTGGGCGGCGATGATGACCGTCTCGCCGCTGGCCAGCACGGGAAGGATGGTGCTTTCCCAATAGGGCAGCACGCGTTCGATGGTCAGCTTGAGGCTTTCGGTGTCGGGAATGGCGATCCCGGCATAGCGCGGGTCAGACGCGAGATCGAATTCGCTCCCCGCCTCTAGAACGGGCGGCGGAATGTCGAAGCTCCGGCGCCAGATCTTGACCTGATCGTCGCCATGCTTCGCCGCAGTCTCGGCCTTGTCGAGGCCGGTGAGCCCGCCATAGTGCCGTTCGTTGAGGCGCCAGTCCTTGACCTCGGGGATCCACAGCCGGCCCGCCGCCTCCAGCGCCAGATGCAGCGTCTTGATCGCGCGGGTCTGGAGCGAGGTGAAGGCGTAAGTGGGCAGCACGCCTTTCTCGCGCAGCAGCGCGCCTGCGGCGGTGGCTTCGGCGACGCCTTTTTCTGTCAGGTCGACATCCCACCAGCCGGTGAAGCGGTTTTCGAGGTTCCACTGGCTCTGGCCGTGGCGGACGAGGATCAGCTTGGGCATTTTGTCTCCGGGGTTCCGGTGGGATCGGTGAGCAACCAGCAAGAGCGCGCGGCGTTAGCCCTCGCCGGGCGAATTGGGAAGGGGTTGCGTCCTATCCGATTCGCCACCCGTGCCCGCAACCGCCCCCCCGATCGCACGCCCCTGCGCCTTGCGGCGCCGCAGGTTTTCGCGCAGCTTGGCCGCGAGACGCTCTTCCCGTGACATTTTCTTGCGAGGGTCTTCACTCATACGAAACGCATTGGCCGTAAGCACCCGGTTCTTCAAGCCTGCGCTCAAATAGCGAAGCGATTGCGCAACAAGAGCGTTGACATTGCGGGGACGCGCGACAATAGGGCGCGCCTTGTCCGGCGCTGCTGTAGCTCAGTGGTAGAGCGCACCCTTGGTAAGGGTGAGGTCGGGAGTTCAATCCTCCCCAGCAGCACCATTCCCGCAAACCGCCGCCCCCGGGCCACGCTTCGTGGCACTTGCGGCGTGCGGGTTTTGACGCGGCGGGCGAGCCACCTATGCCTCGGCAGGTGGCTTCCTCTCTCCAAACCCCCGATCTCGAACTCTCCCCCATCGGCAATTGCCAGGTCAGCGCGCTGATCGACCGCGAGGGCGCGATGGTCTGGGCCTGCGTGCCGCGGGTCGATGGCGATCCGGTGTTCTGTTCGCTGATGAACGGCGACAAGCGGGACGAGGGCACATGGCGGATCGAGCTGATCGGTCAGGTCGCCGCCGCGCAGGGATACATCCGCAACACCCCGATTCTCCTGACCCGGCTCGAGGCGGAGGACGGCAGCGCAATCGAAATCCTCGATTTCTGCCCCCGGCACGAAGGCAACGGGCGGATGTACCGCCCCGTGGCGATCACCCGGATCGTGCGCCGGGTGGCGGGCGCGCCGCGCATCCGCGTGGTGCTCACGCCCATGCGCGATTACGGCGCGGTGCGGGCCGAAACCACCGGCGGCACCAATCACATCCGCTATCTCGTGGGGCGTGAGCCGCTGCGGCTGAGCACCGATGCGCCGGTCGGCTATATTCGCGAACAGCGCGCCTTCCGGGTGGAGCAGGACCTGCATTTCTTCCTTGGCCCCGACGAGCCCTTCACCGGCAACCTGCGCGAGGAAGTGCGGCGCATGGAACAGGCGACGCGCAGCTACTGGCAGCGCTGGGTGCGCGGGCTGGCGACGCCGTTCGAATGGCAGACCGAGGTGATCCG
>JAIEOM010000125.1 GCA_019750455.1 Sphingomonadales bacterium
ATCAAGATCGAGATGCACTTCCTCCCCGACGTCTACGTCACCTGCGAGGAATGCGGCGGCAAGCGCTACAACCGCGAGACGCTCGAGGTGAAGTTCAAGGGCCACTCGATCGCCGACGTGCTCGACATGACGATCGAGGACGCCGAGGAGTTCTTCAAGGCCGTCCCCCCGATCCGCGAGAAGATGCGGATGCTGAACGAGGTCGGCCTTGGCTACGTGAAAGTCGGCCAACAGGCGACCACCCTGTCGGGCGGCGAGGCCCAGCGCGTGAAACTCGCCAAGGAACTCGCCCGCCGCTCGACCGGCCAGACTTTGTATATCCTCGACGAGCCGACAACCGGCCTGCACTTCGAGGATGTGCGCAAGCTGCTCGAAGTGCTGCACCGGCTGGTGGAGCAGGGCAATTCCTGCGTGGTGATCGAACACAACCTCGACGTGATCAAGACCGCCGACTGGATTATTGATCTGGGGCCTGAGGGTGGGGTTCGCGGGGGGGAGATTGTGGCTGTGGGCGTTCCCGAGGACGTAGTCAAAGTGGAGCGCAGTTTCACCGGCCAGTATCTCAAGCCATTGTTGCAGCGCTGACTCGAGAACGAGCCTGCCCCGGACTTGATCCGGGGCCGGAGACGGTGGTGAAGGAGCCGCGGAGCTTTACGGGGCGGTGTCTGGCGCCGTTGTTGGCGAAGTAATCCTCCCCTGGAAGGGGGAGGGGGCCATCCGCAGGATGGTGGAGGGGCAGGCGAGGCTGCTCCGAAAACCCCCGTCATGCTGAACTCGTTTCAGCATCCATCCCTAAGCAAGCTCCGTCCGAGCTGGAGGAGAAATGGACCCTGAAACAAGTTCAGGGTGACGACCGTTGAGAGTCGAGCGAGCGTCCAACTCTCAAAACGACCCGCCGACAAAAATGGATCCCACGCAGGGATCGCAGCGGAAGGGAGACGCGAGAAGGTGCCGCGTTTTCCCCAACTAGTTGACCTACAGGGACTTGTAGGGAAAACGTTCTTGTTTCATTCTTCAGCATTCGCAAGCTTTGGGGTAGGGCGCATGGCAAAGAATACCGGTGACGGTTACCGTCGAGGCGCAGTGACAGGACGCACCCAGTTTCAGCGCGAGGATGGAAACTACCAAAAGCGCAACGAGCGCAATGGACAGTTCATGGAAGTAAAGGGTCGCGGCAAGCCTTTCAAAGGTGTTGCGAAGGAGCCAGACGGCCGTGATGGTTCAGATTAGATTTCAAACTACCTGATTGGTATTTGAATGACCCTTTGGCGAGCGACATAATGGCAACTGTATCAGAAATTGCCGAGAAAATCCGGGCGGTCGGTGTTCGACTCACCAGCCAGATGAATTCTCATGGTTGGTCAACTTCCGTGCCATTTTCGCAGACTGTTGGTGCGGGTGCGATCGGTGTTTCTGCAGAAAGTGTGGTTGCGTATGGAGAGATCGTCGCCCGGCGCGTAGAACGTTTGACCAAACAGCAGTTGGATATTGACGACTTTGGAGAATGGCTCGGTGAGATTGCGGATCAATTGGACATGCTCCAATTTTCGGCAATGTCCCAAGGGCACCATGTCCAATTCCTGAATGCGATGTCAGTTTTGCAGATGATCGACGCTGCAATTCCAGCTATTCCACCGAAAGAACCTAAGGTTAATTGGGAGGATTTGAGGGAACAAAAGTCGCTATTACCTAGGGATCTTTCCGCCCGCCTTCGCTCTGTTGAAGCCCGATTGCGCGATCTTGAGCCGCGCACAAAGGATATTTCTGGAAAAATTTCCGATATTGAGGCCGCACATGAAGCGGCTGACCAACTTCCAACAGATTTAGCAGAATTAGCCGAACGTCGGCAAGAACTGGCTAATTTGATTGATGATGCTCAATCACTTGCAAAGCAGGTCAGTGAGGACGCTGAAATTGTAGCCTCGGCTCGTGACAGTCTTTTGGCAGATATCGATCTTGCGGACACCCGCATAAAAGACACTCTCAGCTCAGCCAATGCAGTGCTCACAAAGTGTGAGCATGCGTTGAGGGGTGCCACAGCAGTTGGCCTATCCAAAGCATTCGAGGCTCGAAAGAAGGCGCTTTCGAAGGCTGGTGCCGCTTGGACCGTCGGGCTGGCAGTTGCTCTTCTTGCAGCAGTCTGGATTGGTTGGGAGAGAGTTGACTCACTAAAGGAAGTGCTCTCTGGCGACAAGCCGACCGTCGTCGTTGTCGTAAATGCAATTTTGGCGATAATTGGGATCGGCGCTCCAGTTTGGTTTGCTTGGCTATCGACAAAGCAGCTTGGTATGACCTTCAGGCTCGCTGAGGATTATGCATTCAAAGCATCAGTTGCTCAGGCTTATGAAGGCTATCGGACAGAAGCGTCTGAAATTGACGATGCCTTAAAGGCAAGATTATTTGCAGCGGCGCTTGATCGCTTTGAAGAGGCACCCATAAGGCTGGTAGACCCGACCTATCACGGTTCGCCTTTGCAAGATGCAATGAGCAATTCAAATTTCGGAGCATCTAGTGATGCCTCAAAAGCAATAGGACAGAAGATAAGGGCTTTGGTTCCGTCAAAGTCCGAAGAATCCGAACAAGGAAGGGGTAGGGATGACGATAGCGAAGAGGCTTGACTTGGCTCTCTTGCCACCTGCGGTTTTCCCCGATTTCACGTAACCCCTTTCCTACACCCCCAATCCCCGAATACCCTCCCGCGCAGGCGTCGGCCCTGCGCGCACCTCCCACACCGCGCCCAAAACCCCGCCACCCCCTCGCCACACTGCGCGAAGGGGCAGGGCAGGGGCCTCGGGCGTCCGGTGCGGGGGAGGGGGGCGGGTTCGGCGCTCGCCTTTGCTCACGCCTGCCCAGGGAGCCGCGCCCATGATCCGTACCGTCGAACTCTCCGCCACCCCCTCCGCACCCTATGAGCCGGGGCGCAAGCTCCCTGTCGGGCCGTCGCCCGATGGGCGCGATCCGGGCGGGCGGCAGTTTGTCGCGGAGTGGCTCGCCCATGTCGCGGTTGGCAACAACGGGGCGAAAACGCCGGTGAACGAGGAAGCGCGGGCGATTGTCTTGGCCAACGAGCGGTTGATGCTGGGTCGCGGGGGCCTCGGGGAGGGTTAGAGCCCCGCTTGCCCCTCTCTCGCCGCCCCTCCGGCCAGCGCTGTGGCCCGTGCTGCTGGCCGTGTCGGGGGAGGGGCGGGATGGCCCGCTGGGGGGCCGAAATGCGGCAAAATCGCGGGTTGAAAAGCGCAAGTGACTGATCGGTAGCGGAAATGCCGAAATCCAGACCCCCTCCAGAGGCGTCCGGACCCCCCTTAGACCCCCTCTAGACCCCCTCCAGACCCCCCTCAGAGGCGGTCTTGCGGCGCTCTAGCGCGGCCATTGCGGCAAAGGTCGCAATCCCGCTCGCCAGCATCCACAGAAACGCGCCGGACAGGCCCAATCCGTAATCGAGCACCCCGAGCACCGCGATCTGGACCACGATCGCGGCGACCGCCGCCCGCTCTGAGGCCCGCACCCCCGCCAGCCCCGCGATGATCGGCACGGCCAGCACCGCGGCAATGGCTCCGGCATCGAGGACGAGGTTGCGCAAGCTCTCCCCCTGCATCGCCAGCCACGCCGCCACCATCGCCGCGCCGCAGGTCGCCATGCGCGCGGCCCGCAGCAGGGCGAGGGGAGAAGCGTTTGGTTTCAGGCGCTTGTACCCGCTCTCCGTCACCACCGCCGAGACCGCGAGCAGGGCGGAATCGACCGATGAAAGGATCGCGGAAACGAGCGCTCCGGTGAAGATGATCAGGAGCCAGCCGGGGAACAGCGCCTTGGCAAGGCTGGGCAGATAGCCCTCCCCCTCGGCCAGCGGGAGCCCGAGCTGCGGGCCGAACAGTCCGAAGCCGACCGGCACCAGCCCCGCGCACAGATAGACGGCCGCGCCAAGGAACGCCCCCTTGCGCGCCACCTCGGGCGAGTGCGCCCCGAGCGTGCGGGCCAGCGCTTCCTGGCTGACCATGGTGCCGATGATCGGGATCAGCCACAGCTCCACCCGGTCGACCCATGTCTCCCCCGGCGCGGTGAAGGTCCACACCGTGGGCGGCATCGCGGCCAACATCGCGGGCAGGCCCCCGGCGGCGTCGGCCATCAGCACGAACAGGACGATGATCGCGGCAAGGATGATGAGGCCCTGCACGATATCGGTCACCACGTCCCCGGCGAGGCCGCCGAACAGCGTGTAGCTCATCACCAGCAGCGTTGCCCCGATCAGGGCGGGGGTGAAGGTGAGGCCCGATGCGCTCACGATGATGCTGGCAAAAGCAAAGAGTTGCGCGGCCGACCAGGTGGTGGCGGACAGCGCGATCACGATGGCAGCAAGGCTCTCGGTGCGCGGTCCGAAGCGGTCCTTGAGGAAATCGGCGAGGGTGATGAAGCCCCCGCTGCGTAAGCGATAGGCGAAGAACAGGGCGATTGCGAGGATCCCGATGGCATAGGCAAATGGCTCGGCCCGGGCGCCCGCCAGCCCGTCGCGCGCGACTTCGGAGGAGGTGGCGATCAGGCTTTCGGAGGCGAACCAGGTAGCGAACAGGCTCATGCCGACGGCGAAGGTGCCCAGCTTGCGACCGGCCACGAGATAATCGGCATCGGACCGTGCGCCGCGTCCGGCCCATACGGCGAGCGCGATCTGGGCTCCGACGTAAAGCAGGATGAGTGCGAGCGTGATGGCGAAATCCCCCGATTGGCCGCTCCCGCCGTTTCCCCTCGCGGCGGGCTTTCGCGCTTTTCCTAGCCGCGCGGCGTCGGCACGCAAGGGGGCGAGGCCCGCCTGTCGTCCGCCCTTTGCATCCCCGGGCATGCGGGAGGCGTAGGTTCCTATGGACGGGACAGAATAGTGGAGCGCCCGATGCGATTTTTCCGGAACAGCCTGCCCGTTTTCGCCTTTGCCGTCGCCCTCTCGGTTCCGGTCGCTGCCGGCGAGATCAACTCGAACCTGCAGATCGAGCCGGGGCAGACCTTCGATCTGGGCGGCGGGCAGGAGGGCGGCTTTGCCGTGACGGGGCGCAACACCGGGCCGGTCGCGGTGGTGGTGATGGGAAAACTGCCCGATGCGCAGCCTGTGATGCGCGGCACTGTGGCGCCAGGCGCCGCGGTCGATGCGCGCTTCGCTCCGGGCGAGATGGCGTTGCTGCGCAATACCTCTGGCACCCAGACCGCGCGGCTGACCCTGAAGATCAGCGGCGATACCTCGTCGCTCGGGATGTCCTATTCGGCCAATCCCTGAAGCGGGGCGTCAGTCAGCGATGAGCGCGAGTTCGACCGTGCCGTGGCCGCGGGCGACGAGGCCTAGCTCCTCGGCGGCGGCACGGCTGACATCGATCATCCGGCCGGCGCTGAAGGGGCCGCGATCATTGATGCGGACGATCACGCTCTGCCCGTTGGCCGGGTTGGTGACGCGCACGATGCTGCCGAAGGGCAGGGTGCGGTGCGCGGCGGTCATGGCGGCGTTGTCGAAGCGTTCGCCGCTGGCGGTGCGGCGGCCATTGAACTTGGCGGCGTAGTAGGAGGCGCTGCCGCGGCCGATCACGGTTTCCTGCGGGGCGGAGGAGGCGGGAGCCTCGTCGGCGACGGTAGGAACAGTCACTTCGGCGGTAGGCTGCAAGGGCACGAGTTCGATGACGGCAGTGCTGGTGGCAGGCTCGATCCGCGCGGTGGTGGCATCCGGTGCGGCTGCCGAGGAAGCGGCGAGCGGCGCGAGGCCAAGCAGCCCTGCGGCGACAATGGCCTGCATGCTCCGGCTGGCGAAGCTGCGGGCCTTCTGGCCCTCGGTGCGATTTCCCGTCCGCATGGCGGCGCGGATACAGCCGGGCGTTTGCTGAAGGCAAACCAGGTTAGTATTTCATCGTCCCGATCCTTCACCGCAGGCACCAATAGCCTCAGAATTGCGATGAACCGAGCGAAGTCGCATCAGCGCGGCATGCCTGTCTGCATGATCTGCGGGAATCGACTCGGACCTGAGCGGATGGGGAGGAGGCGCATGGCGGAGCGCGCAATGCAAATGGGGCCGGCATTGCTGCCGACCCCACTCTCACCGGCGTGTGGATGATCCGTTCCGCGTCCGTTGCTTCCGGCGAACCTTTGGCTTCCTTCGCGTTGCGGGCCATGCTTGGCGCCCGATGTCTAGCCTCTTGCTGCCCTGCCTTGCGGCCGGCCTTGCAAGAGATTTGTCACCGGCGCTCGCGCCGGCATCCGGCTTTCGCTCTGGCTTGGTTCTGCGTCCGTCTTCCGGCCTGAGCCTTCCGATTTTCGCCGCCGCGCCTTCGCTTGGCCGAGGCTTTTGTTCCTTTCCCGATCACAAGAACAGCGGCTTGGGGGCTTTCGCCGTTTCCGCTGCTCTTCCGTTCGGCCAGGTACTCAGCCTGTCCGGCGACATCGCGTCGCTCCGACCCTTGAATTGAGCTGGCTTGCCTTTGGCCGAAGCCTCCTGCATGCCGTCTCCAGATCGGCGCGTGGACAGATGTCACCACCATCCTTGGGATCAAAACCTCAGGTTCTTCAGAGCCTTGCGGCCTTCCGTTCCGGTTGGTTTGTGTCCCGAAGACAGCTTGAAAGTGCGCCTGAATCGGCGTTCTGACAATATTCCGAACCGCGACTTTTCCACTTCAGGCAAGAACGCCTGTGGACACGCGTGGATAACTCAACGCTTCGTCGCATTTGTCGCGAAGCGGAGCAAAGAACGGCAATGAAACTGCCGCCGGACTGTCACATTAGGGCCGCCGAGCCGCCGAGCCGCCGCGACGACCGCAGCGACTCGGTTTTCCCCGCCCGAATGCGTTCAGGCGTCGCGGTTGCGGCGCGAGAGCAGGCGCAGACGCAGGCCGTTCAGCTTGATGAAGCCTTCCGCGTCCTTCTGGTCATAAGCGCCCGCGTCGTCCTCGAAGGTGACGTGCGCTTCCGAATAGAGCGAGTATGGCGACTTGCGCCCGACCACGCTCGCCAGCCCCTTGTAGAGCTTGAGGCGCACCGTGCCGGTGACCTTGTCCTGGCTGTGGTCGATCGCCGCCTGCAGCATCTCGCGCTCCGGCGAGAACCAGAAGCCATTGTAAATGAGCTCGGCATATTTCGGCATCAGCTCGTCCTTCAGGTGCGCCGCGCCGCGATCCAGCGTGATCTGCTCGATCCCGCGATGCGCGCGGGCGTAGATCTCGCCGCCGGGGGTTTCGTACATCCCGCGGCTCTTCATGCCCACGAAGCGGTTCTCGACGAGGTCGAGGCGCCCGATGCCGTGCTTGCGGCCGAGATCGTTGAGCGCCGCCAGCAGCGTTGCGGGCGACATCGCCTCGCCGTTAAGCGCCACGCCGTCACCCTTCTCGAAATCCACCGTGATGTATTCGGGCACGTCGGGCGCGTCTTCAGGATTGACCGTGCGCGAATAGACGTAGTCGGGGGTCTCCTCCCACGGATCTTCCAGCACCTTGCCCTCGGACGAGGTGTGCAGGAGGTTCGCGTCGGTCGAAAAGGGGCTGTCGCCGCGCTTGTCCTTGGGCACCTGGATCTGGTGCGCCTCGGCCCAGGCGATCAGCGCGGTGCGGCTGGCGAGGTCCCACTCGCGCCACGGGGCGATCACCTTGATATCGGGATCGAGTGCATAGGCCGAAAGCTCGAAGCGCACCTGATCATTGCCCTTCCCGGTCGCGCCGTGCGCGATGAAGTCCGCTCCGGTCTGGTGCGCGATCTCGACAAGGCGCTTGGAAATCAGCGGGCGGGCAATCGAGGTGCCGAGCAGGTAGTCGCCTTCATAGCGGGCATTGGCGCGCATCATCGGGAAGACGAAATCGCGCACGAATTCCTCGCGCAGGTCCTCGATGAAGATGTGATTGTCGGGGATGCCCATGGCGCGGGCCTTGGCGCGGGCGGGCTCGATCTCCTCGCCCTGTCCGAGATCGGCGGTGAAGGTCACCACCTCGAGGCCGCGCTCCACACTCAGCCACTTGGCGATGACGCTGGTATCGAGACCGCCCGAATAGGCGAGGACGACTTTCTGGGACATGGCGCGAGGTTCCTTGGGGCGATGAATTGCGCGCGCCCCTATCAGCGCGGGGCGGCGGGGGCAATCGCGCTTTCGTGCAGGGCGGAGCAGGTCTGCCTAAAGCCTTTAAACACGCGGATATTCCATGCGACTTCGGTCCGCCGATCGTGTATGGCAGCAGCGGGATCGTCATTTGTGAGGGCACAATCATGCATCGATCCCTGTACTGCGCCGTGCTGGTGCTTCCCCTGATTTCCGCGCCGGTGCTAGCGCACGAAGTGCTTCACGGCGGGCATGAAGGCCATGCCCATGCCAAGGGCTGCGGCCATCAGGCGGTCGATCACGGCGGCCATGTCGATTATCCACGACGGGCACCTCCACCACGCGCATGGCGGCCATGTCGACGAGCACGCGATCGAGGTGAGTGCAGCCAATCCCGAGGCCGAGGAACTTGTGGCTCGGGTTACCGCCGACGATCATCCGCACGGTCATGCGGGCGAGGAGCACATGACCGTCCAGCACGGCGATCACATGGATTTCGTCCATGACGGGCATCTGCATCACCGGCACAGCGATCACACCGACGATCATGGCGCGGTGAAGCTCGTCGGAGCCTGACAAGAGCGGGGAGGGCCGCGCAGGCGGCAATTCTCCTTTCAGAATTCGGTGCTAAACCCCTGCCATGCGGCGCAAACCGGCCGCGTGGCAGGGGTCCGAGAATGCTGGCAATGTGGAGCAAGGCGCGCGAGTTGGCGGAACTGACTCCGCCGGAGCGTAACCGCTGGGTCGATTTTCTGCGGGCGGTATCGATTCTGGCGGTGGTCGTCGGCCACTGGCTGATGGCCGGGCTCTATATCGACGCTGCCGGAGAGCTGCGGCGCGGCGATCTGCTGTCGATCTCGCAATGGGCGCATTGGCTGACCTGGGGCTTTCAGGTGATGCCGGTGTTCTTCCTTGTCGGCGGCTATGCCAATCAGGTGAGCTGGGCGGCGACAACGGCGAAGGCCGGACCCGATCAGGCGGGCGTCTATCGCGACTGGCTGGCGAGCCGCGTGCAGCGACTCATCACGCCCACGTTCCCGGTGCTGCTGCTGTGGGCGGCGCTGGCGCTGGTGATGACGCAGATCGGTCTGCCGCGCGCGCAAATCCGCATGGCGACCGAGGCGGCGCTGATCCCGGTGTGGTTCCTCGCGGTCTATCTGCTGGTTACCGCCTTCACCCCGATCGCGCATCGTCTGTGGGCGCGGCTCGGTTGGGGGAGTGTCCTGCTGTTCGTGCCGCTGGCGATGCTGACCGACTGGCTGACCTTCACGATGAAGGTGCCCTACGTCAATTTCAGCAACTTCCTCTGGGTGTTCCTCGCGATCCACCAGTTGGGCTTTGCGTGGCGGGCTGGGAAATTCGCGCGCCCTCTGTTTGCGTGGGGCTGGTTCGTGGTGTCGCTCGCGATCCTCGTGAGGATCACCGTCTTTGGCTTCTACCCCGTCTCGATGGTCTCTGCGCCCGGCGGCTTTTCCAATTCGCTCCCGCCCACGCTGGCGTTGCTCGCGCTCGGGATGATGCAGGTCGGGCTGGTGCTGGCGCTGGAGCCGCTCGGGCGGCGGATGCTCAAAAGCGTGCGCATCTGGACGGCGACGGTGCTGATGAACGGCATGATCATGACCGTGTTCCTGTGGCACCTCACCGCTTTCGTTCTGGTGATGACGATCGACTGGCTGCTGCTGGGCGGCTGGGGCCTCGGCCCGGTGCCGGGCACGGGGGAGTGGTGGATCACGCGGCCGCTATGGATCGCGGTCTATATCCTCGCGCTGCTGCCGATGATCGGCATTTTCGCCCGGCATGAACGCAGCTTCGGCCCGATCCGGGGCGGCCGCACCGTGCCGCGTCTGCGCGCGGTGCTGGGTGTGCTGGCGATCTGCGCGGGGCTGGGGGCGACAGCGGGGCTGACGATTGCCAGCCCTGAAGGGGTCACTGGCGTGCGTCTATGGGTTATCGCCCTGCCGTTGGTGGGCGCGGCGCTGATGGGCTTCGGTCCCGTCTATCGGCCGCGTCAGCGCCCCGGCGCGCACGAGATGGGCTAGGCGCCGATCAGATAATCCCGCGTGATCGGCAGCGCATGGCGGCTGCGGATGTACTGGATCTGGTAATTGCCCATGCCCCCGTTCTCGAACACGGTCGCCGCGCCTGCGAGATAGAAGGTCCACATCCGGAAGAACTTATCGTCATACATCGCGACGATCTTGTCCTTGTGGGTCATGCAGTTGGCATACCAGGCGTGGATCGTCTTGGCATAGTGGAGCCGCAGCGTCTCGACGTCCGAGGCGATCAAGCGGTATTTCTCCGAGGCAGCAAGTGTCTCCGACAGAGCGGGGATATAGCCGCCCGGAAAGATGTACCTGCGGGTGAAGGCATCGGTGGTGCCGGGACCGCCGAAGCGCCCGATGGTGTGGAGCAGCATCACGCCGTCGTCCGCCAGGATCTTTGCGCAAGCCTCGAAGAAGGTTTCGAACTGCGCGCGGCCCACATGCTCGAACATGCCGACCGATACGATCCGGTCGAAGCGGCGGCCCGAAGCGGCGGTATCGCGGTAATCCTCCAGCAGGATCGTGACCTTGTCGGCGACGCCGGCGGCCTGCACACGCTGCCGGGCGAGCGCGGCCTGTTCTTCCGACAGGGTGATGCCGGTAACGCGGACATCGTGATGCCTGGCGAGGTGGATTGCCATCCCGCCCCATCCGCAGCCGATGTCCAGCACCTCCTGTCCGGGCGAGAGGTGCAGCTTCTTCGCGATATGCGCGAGCTTTGCCCCCTGCGCCGCGGCAAGGGTGGTGACACCCTCGGGCCAATAGGCGCAGCTGTATTGCCAGTGCTCGGCATCAAGCATCAGGGCGTAAAGATCATTGCCGATATCGTAGTGATGCGCGACGTTCTTCTTCGAACCCACGCGGTTGTTGATCTGCTCGGCGGCAAAGCTGGCGCGATTGACAAGGCGCTTCAGGCGGTTCGGCTTCCCGATATCGCCGCCCTTGTCCCACGGATTGTTGGCGCGCAACAGGCCGACGAGGCCCATCACGTCGCCTTCCTCGATCAGCAGCCGCCCCTCGATGAACGCCTCCGCAGCGCCCAATCGCGGGTCGAGCAGGATGTCGCGCGGGACTGCCGCGTCGGTGAAGCGCAGGACGATTTCGGGAAAGCCTTCGGCCGGCGCGCCATAGGTGCTGACGCTGCCATCGGCAAAGACGATCCCGAGGCGGCCACGCTTGACGGCGCGCGAGAGGAAGCGGTCGAGGAGAGGCTTGCTCATAGGGCTCCATTCTAGGATGCTTGACCGGCAGATTAGCCGGATGCGCGGCATCTGCAATATCATCGACACGGCAAGGAGGCAGGCATGGGCGAAGCGAAGACGACGATCACCGATATCGCCGCCGAGGCGTTCATCGCCGGCGTCGAACCGCCGGCGAGGCGGGCGGAGGCCGAAGTGCTCGATGCGCTGTTCCGTAAAGTGACGGGAGAGGCTCCGAAAATGTGGGGCCCCACGATCATCGGCTACGGCGAATATCGCACCACCTATGAAAGCGGACGCGATGTGCACTGGATGCGCAGCGGCTTTTCGCCGCGCAAGGCCAAGCATTCGCTCTACCTGATGGGCGGCTATTGCGACGATGTGACCGCGCGCGGGCGTGACGACAAGCTGGCGCGGCTGGGCAAGCACAGCACGGGCAAGAGCTGTCTTTATGTGAACAAGCTCGCCGATATTGATCTGGCAGTGCTGGAAGAGATCATCGCCGCCGACTGGGCGACCATGCTGCGGCTGTTTCCCGAAGGTTAAATGCCCGCATACCACTGGTAACCGGCGACATCTTCCCAGAAGCCGCCCTTGCCCTGGCCGATCCGTTCGAAGCTGGCCACGGCCTCGATCGCCTTCACATATTTGGCGTGTTTGTAACCCAGCTGCCGTTCGATCCGCATCCGCAACGGCGCGCCGTTCTTCTCGGGCAGCGGCTCCCCGTTGAGGCTGTGGGCGATAATCGTCTGCGGGTGATAGGCATCGACCATGTCGATGCTTTCGTAATAGTCGCGTCCGTAGAGCGTATCGGCGCAGCGGAAGACGATGAACTTCGCTGTCTCCTGCACCTCGGCTGCATCGAGCAGGTGGGCAAGCGGCACCCCGCGCCATTCGCCAATTGCGCTCCACCCCTCGACGCAATCGTGGCGGGTGATCTGGGTGCGCTGGGGCAGGGCCTTCACTTCGGCAAGGGTCAGCGCCAGCGGCTTACCGACCAGCCCGCGCACCTCCAGCCGCCAGTCGGGGAAACCCTTGGCGAGCTGATCCTGATAGAAGGGATCGGCAATCGTCACCGATCCGTTGCCGCGGAAGGAGGGCGAGCGTTCGCTGCGGGCATATTCAGGCGCGAGGGCCTGCTTGCCCGCCAGCGCCCGGTGGACGGCGCGGTGCCCGTCTTCGGCGGCGCTGATGAGGCTGCGGGCAGTCTCGTTCTGGTTGATCTTCGAACAGGCCGATGCGCCCAGAGCGGCGATCCCGGCCAGCAGGGAGCGGCGCGGCAGGTCAACCATGGGCAGGGGCCTCCTGTTCGGCGGGACGCTTGCCACCGGTGATCATCGCCAGGATCAGCCGCCAGTTGGCAAGGGCCAGCACGAGATGGATCACGACGAAAGCGAAAATTCCCCATGCGGCGATGAAGTGCAGCGATCGCGCGCTCTGGCGGCCACCCAAAACCTCCACCAGCCACGGCGCGGCCGGTTCGAAGCCGGGGCTGATCGCAAGGCCGGTGAACAGCATCAGCGGCAGCAGCACGCCGAACACCGCGCCGTAGAGGATCTTCTGCACCGGGTTGTAGCCCCGTGCCCCGCCGTCACTACCCGAATGGGCCTTGAGCGAGGCAAGCACCGCGCCCGGCGTCCAGTCCCGCGGCGATGTCATCAGGTTGTGGCGGAAATGGCCGTTCGCCAGCATCGCCGCCCAGATGAACAGCAGGCCGAGACCGAAGGGCCATGCCGCAAGCAGGTGCCAGTCGCGCGCGATAGCGAGGTTGTAATGCTGCGGGATCGTCGCCCAGCCCGGGAAGCGGATCACCGAAAGCCACGCGTCTTTGGGATCGAAGCCGTAATTGCCCCAGTAGAGATAGCGGTGGGCATTCGAGATGTTCAGGCCGCTCATGAACAGCACGATGATCGCCCCGGCATTCACCCAATGCCACAGGCGGGTCGAGATGGTGTGCCTGCTGGCCATCGCGCGTCCCTCAGGCCCCCTCGCGCGCCAGCCAGATGACATCGCGCGGCTGGTCCAGCAGGTGCTGGCCGCTGTCGATGAACAGGCTCTGCCCACTGGCAAGCGCGCCGCTTGCAAGGAACAGCGCGGCATCGGCGATCTCGTCAGGACCGGTCTTGCGGCCGAGCAGGTTCATGCGGTGCGACACCTCGGTTTCCTCCTCGCGCTGGTCGTGGCTGGCCAGCACTGCTCCGGGCGCAAGGCCATAGACCCTGACATTGTTGCCAGCATTGCCCTTGGCGAGCATGCCGATGGTGGCCGCCAGCGCGTGCTTGGACATGGTGTAGCTGAAGAAATCGGGGTTGGTGTTCTCGATCTTCATGTCGGTGACATGGATCACGCTGCGCACGCCTGCGGCATCGCCGGTGAGAGCGATAAAGGCTTGCGCAAGGGCGGCGGGGGCAAGGGCGTTCACCTGCATCGCCGCCCGGTTCGTCACGGGGTCCAATGCGGTTACACCATCGTAATCGAAGACCGAGGCCGAATTGACGAGACAGCGCCAGCCGGGAAGCCGTGCCGCCAGTGCGGTGATGGCGGCGATCCCTGCCTGTTCGTCGGCCAGATCGAAGCCGATCGTCCCGGCGCTCGGCAATTGGGCTGCCAGCGCCTCGGCAGCGGCGGC
>JAIEOM010000171.1 GCA_019750455.1 Sphingomonadales bacterium
TGGAGCGGGTGAAGGGAATCGAACCCTCGTCGTAAGCTTGGGAAGCTTCTGCTCTACCATTGAGCTACACCCGCGTGCGCCGGGCGGCTGGCCCCTTGGGGGCGACGCCTGCGATCAGCGACCCGCCCCTTGCCACGATGTCGGGCGGCTGGTCAACACCACATCTTGCACCGGCCCGCGCAGGGCTATTCGCCGAAACTTGCCTCGATGATGCGGGCGGCGAGCGCATCGTCCTCGCTGCTGCCAGCCCCTGTGGTTATGGCGACGAGCGGGACAGTCAGGCGGTAGATCATGCCGCCGGGTTCGAAGCGGCGCTCGGCCCGACCGCCCAGTGTGGCGGGCACGATGCTGACCAGCAGCGTGGTCCCGAAACCATCGGCGCGGTCTTGCGGTCCGGCCTGCTGCCCGCCGCGCCCGCCATGTTCGCGCCATTCGAGCGTGAAGCTGTCCTCGTCCGCTTGCCATGTCACCGCGACCCCCAGCGCCTCGTCCGCGCCCAGCCCGTATTTGTGGGTGTTGGTCGCCAGTTCGTGCAGCGCAAGGCCGAGATGCTGTGCGGCGGTGGCACTGACCGAGAGCGGAGGACCGCAGGCGGTGATCCGCGTCCCGTAAGTCTCGCGCGGCACCGTCAGCGCGCTGTCGATCAGCGGGCCGATCTGCGCCCCGGCCTCTCCGCCCCGCGCGACCGACCGGGTGGCCTCGGCCAATGCGCGCAGCCGCCCGAGAAACGGATCGAGAAAGTCGCCAATGGTGCTGCTGCCCTTTGCCGATTGCAGCGCCAGCGTGTGCACCACCGACAGCAGGTTGCTGCTGCGGTGCACCGCCTCGCGCGCCTGCACGGCCAGCGCGGTGGTGGCCGCTTCCAGTTCGGTGGTGCGTTCCTCAACCAGCCGGTCGAGCGATGACAGGGTCAGCTTGTGGGCGGCGACTTCCGCCTGGAGGCCGCGGTTCACCCCTTCAAGCGCGGCGGGCGATGGCAGGCGCACGATGTCAGGGATCAGTCGGAACAGCATGATCGCGGTCGCCATCGAGGTGACGCCGGTAACCAGCTTCACCCACCCGACAAAGGGGTAGATCGGCACCCACAGGGTCACGATCATGAACAGGTGGGTGAGGCCGCACAGCAGGATGAAGGCGGCAAACAGCACCGCCAGCGCCGGCTGCGGCACTTCGCTGCGGCGGCGCAGGACGATGAACAGAGCGACCGGGATCAGCGTGTAGGAAAGGAAGATCAGGAAGTCCGATCCCGCCCAAAGCAGCACCAGCCAGGGTTCCCACAGCAAGCACATGCCATGCGGCATGTATTCGCCGTAATCGACGACGTGCCTCTCCATGCAGATAATCCCTCGCTCAAGTCAGGACGGACCACCCTCATCCGTGTCAGCAATCACGCCTGATTTATAAGCCCCTTATAATTCAGACTGATAGCGGCCACCGAGCCTGCGCAAGAATGAACCACCGCATATCCTGACCAGACGTTAAATAAAACGTCAAGTCAGATTACCATAGCGGATCAGAAACATCGCCATAATGCCCTGTAAATAATCTGAGTTATACAGTTATTCGTGGGGTCCGCATGATGAAATCTAACCTGCATTAGTGAATTTACACTCGCTATGTCAAAAGACAGGTGCCCGGACGACCTCCGGAACCGGATAAATAACGAGTCGCATCGACGCGCCTTCGGTGGCTGTCGAAGGGGGAGTTTTGACAAGGAATTCGAACCGCGCCGGCGAACCGGCGGGGGCGGACCCGGCCCATTATGCGGGCGTTATCGAGCGGACCGGTCTGCTCGAATCGCGCCGGCGTGTGATCGCCTATGGCGGAGCCGTGTTGCTGGCGCTGCTGGCGATCGGCTTGCGGCGCTGGCTTGATGTACTCGGTCCCGAGATCGTGCCCTTCACGCTGTTCTATCCGGTGGTCCTCGCCTGCGCGCTGCTGGGTGGGATCGGCCCCGGGCTGGTCGCGGTGGCGCTGACATCGGCCGCAGCCACGATGTGGTGGATCGAGCCGGTGGGGCTGTTCAGCCTGTCGCCTGTCGGGCTGGTGAACCTTGTCCTGTACCTGCTTTCGAATACCGCGATCATTACCGTCGCCCATCTGCTGCGCACATCCTACCGGCGGCTGCGCCAGAGCGAGGCGCGGCTCAGCCTGTCACAGGACGTCGGCCAGATCGGCATCTGGGATTTCGACCTGAAAACCGGCGGCCTGTGGTGGTCCCCCGCGATGCGGACGCTGACGGGGATTGCCCCTGGCCAGCCGCCCGCCGTTGACGCGATTCTGAGCCGCATCCACCCCGCCGACCGCGAGCGCGTAGAGGTCGCCTTTGATGCCGCACGCTGCGGGCATGACCGCTTCGATGTCGAATTCCGCTTCAACCGCGACGATGGCAGCATGATCTGGCTGGCGGCCCGGGCCGAACTGTTCCGCGACGCGCAGGGGACGCCATCGCGGCTGCTCGGCATCAATTTCGATGCGACCCCGCGGCGCACCATCGAAAGCGAGCGCGACCGCGCCAATTCGCTGCTGCACACCTTCTTCGACAGCCTGCCCGGCGCCGCCTTTGCCAAGGATCGCGAAGGGCGTTATCTGCTCGGCAACCCGATCTTCGCAGAGGCTGTGGGCCACGGGCCGGAGTTCTTCATCGGCAAGACCGATCTGGAAGTGCTGGGCGATGATGAACAGGCGCGCGTGATCATGGCCAACGATCAGTCGATCATCGCCGGTGGGGAAATCCGCCAGCTTGAGGAATCCCTGCTGCGTCCCGATGGGGAACCATCGTTCTGGCTGGCGGTGAAGGCGCCCTTCAAGGATGCGCAAGGCCAGCCTCAGGGCCTGATGGGCATCTCGCTCGATGTCACGGAGATGCGCAAGGCCCAGCAGCGCCTGCGCTTCCTCGCCGACGAGATCGATCACCGCGCCAAGAACCTGCTGGGCGTGGTGCAAGCAATCGTGCGTCTGACCAAGGTAGAGGATGTGGCAGAGTTCAAGGCGGTGCTGACCGGCCGCATCCGTGCGCTGGGCCGCGCTCACGGCCTGCTCGCGGCAAGCCGCTGGGACGGGGTCGATCTGGCCACGCTGGTGCGCGAGGAACTGGCCCCCTTCGACCGCACCGGAGCGGACCCGATCCGCATCGAAGGCCCTTCGCTCATGCTCGCCCCCAATGCCTCGCAGGCGCTGGCGATGGTGCTGCACGAGCTGGCGATCAACGCCGCCCGCTTCGGTGCGCTGTCCGCAGAGGGCGGCAAGCTGGCGGTGACGTGGCAGATCGATTGCCGCGACGGTGCGGCGGCACGGCTCGAACTGGCATGGACCGAGGTCGGCGCCCCCCGCATCGCCGCACCCGCCGAACACGGCTTCGGCTTCACGGCGATGCTTGGCGCGATCGAACACCAGCTGGCGGGCGATATCGGCTTCGAATGGGGCGAAACCGGCGTCACCTGCCGCATCGCCTTCCCGGTGGAGCGCAATCTGGTCGAAAACCGCCAGAGCGGTGCAACCGCAGGGGCCGCGCCCACCGCTTCCGGTGCGGCGGACAGGCCCGACATTGATCTCACCGGCATGCGCGTGCTGATCGTCGATGACGAGGCACTGATCGCGCTGGGCCTGCGCGATGCGGCGGAGCAGCTGGGCTGCACCGTGATCGGCCCGGCCCATGCCACCGGCACGGCGCTGGCGCTGGTGCGGCAGAGGGCCCCGGATCTGGCGATCCTCGACATCAATCTGGCCGGCACCAGCAACGCACCTATCGCCCGCGCGCTGAAGGCGCTGGGCATCCCCTTCATCTATTGCACCGGCTATGCCGAGCCCGCTGCGCAGATTGCGCCGGGTCTGGAAGCCGAGGTTATCGCCAAGCCGACAGACCTGCCGGTGCTGGCCGCCGCGCTCAGGCGCGCTGCGGCCGGACGACAGGAGCCGCCGCGCCCCGTCATGCCCGCGCAACCGGTCAGCCGTCGAGCCAGTGGCGGCGTGCAAACCACGCCATCACCGCCAGCCCGATCACCGCGCAGAAACCGACCACGCCCCAGAACGCCCATGGCGCCTGCGCGAAGGGAATTCCTTCGACATTCATGCCGAGCAACCCGGTCACGAAGGTCAGCGGGAGGAAAATGAACGCGGTGACCGCAATCGCCAGGCTGCGCTGGTCGATCATCTCGGCGCGCAGGTCGGTCAGCTGTTCGTGGAGCAGCGCCGCCCGCTCACGCACCGATTCCAGTTCTTCGGCCATGCGCGCGAATTGGTCCGCCGCCTCGCGCAAGTGCATCCGGTCGTCCTTGCCAATCCATTCGAAGGGCAGCTGCGCCATTTCCACCAGCGCATCGCGATCCGGGGCGACGAAGCGCCGCAGCACGATTGCCTGCGATCGGATGGCGGCAATCTTGCGGCGCAGTTCATAGATGTTGCCGCCGTCCAGCATGCCCTCGCAATCGTCGAGTTCATCGCCCAGATCGGCAACCTGCGGATCGAGCAGCGTCGAGATCGCCTGCGCCAGCGCCGCGACAAAATCCCCGCCGTCGGTGATCTTCCCGGCGCGCATCAGCGCCTCGACCTTCGCGAGTGCGGCGAGGCGGTGGCGGCTGACCGATGTGACGCGCGCGCCCTCCACCCACACGCGGATCGATACCAGCCCGTCGGAATCCTGCATCAGGTCTGCCGCCGTGCCGCGCAGGTTGATCAGCACAGCATCATCGACCTCGTCACAGCGCGGACGGGTTTCGCTGGCGACTAGCGCATTGGCGGCGAGCGGCGGGACGTAATCGGGGACGTCCATCGTCTCGCCGTGGCCGACGCCTTCGGCGTGCAGCCAGACGAAACCGGGCCCGGCGAAGGTCGCAACCTCGGCGGGGCCGATTTCGCTCACCAACCCATCCCGCACCAGCAGGGCTTGCACGGTCAGCGGGCGGGTCTGAGCATCCATCGCGGCGATCTTAGCCCCGCCACGCGGCGCGCAGCAAGCGGGGGTTGCGTCAGAAGTATTTCCTGCCCGCGATTTCCGCGCCTTCCGCCAGCGCGGCGAGCTTGGCCCAGACGATTTCCGGATCGAGCGCGTTGCTGCCCGCATGGACCGAGAAGCCGCAGTCGACCCCCAGCATAACGCGGTCCGGCCCCAGCAGATCGGCATAGCGCCCGATGCGCTGGGCGATCAGTTCGGGGTGTTCGATATAGGGGCTCTGCGGCTCGACCATGCCGGGGCACAGGATCTTGCCATCGGGGAGCGGATGGCGCTCGAAGAAGGCGAATTCGTGCGCGTGGCGGGGGTTCGCACCTTCTAGCAGCACGGTCTGCGGCTTGGCGCTCCACACGATGTCGGCGATCTCGTCGAGCGCCACGTCGCAGTGGTGCGGGCCGGGATAGTTGCCCCAGCACAGGTGCATGCGCAGCTGCTCGGCAGGGATGTTCTGCACCGCATGGTTGAGCGCGGCGATGTTCATGCCGATGCGCTTGCGGAACTCTTCCGTCGAAAGGTGGGTGAACTGCACGTGGCGGCCCATCGCGAGGTCCGGACAATCGACCTGCAAGGTGATGCCGGCGGCGGCGATGGTCTCGTATTCGTGACGCAGCCCTTCGGCGAGGGCGAAGACATATTCCTCGTCAGAGGCGTAATACTGGTTGGGGAAGAACAGCGCTGTCACCCCGGGCGAGGCGGCGGACATGAAGGTCGCGTGGCCGTTCGCGAGGCGCTTCAGGCGCTCGGCATCGATCCGGGGGGCTTCCATGTCGATCACCTCGATGGGCGCGGTGCAGGCGGGCGCGGAACGCTTGGCGCGGCCCTTGTTGCCGAACACCTGCGCCTTGGCGCCGGGGAAGGCTTCGAGGTCGGCGAATTCATACTGCCCTGCCTCGCCGCCGAAGCCCGACAGGCGGTGCTTGATATAGGTGGCGTAGGAGGGCTTGGACTGCTCGCCATCATTGACGATGCTCACCCCTGCCTCGATCTGGCGCTTGATGACATAGGCGGTGGCGTCCTCGACCGCAGCGTCGAAGGCCTCTTCGGAGACGTGCTCACCCCCTTCGCGGGCAAAGACCAGATCGAGCAGCGCCTCGGGGCGCGGGAGGCTGCCGACATGGGTGGTGAGGAAGCGCTTTTCGGTCATCGGGGGGCCTTGGTCGAGAGGGGTGCGCAGGCGCGCAGGAAGGCGGCGACGGCGGTGCTGAAGCCGTCGGGATTGTCGGCATTGGCGAGATGGCCGGCGTCGGCAATCTCGACATGGCGGGCACGCGGCGCGACGGCAGCCAGTGCGCGGGCACATTCGCGCCGCCAGGGGGTGTCGTGCGCGCCGGTCATGCTGAGCACCGGCATCGGCAGCATCGCCAATGCCTCGCGCGGCAGGCCGGGCGATTCCGAGGGGACAAGCAGGTCGCGCCCATCATAATCGGCGAGCATCGCGGCGGCGAGCGCGGCGGCTTCGGCGGTATGGGTCTGCATCAGCGGGTGCTGCGCCCATTCGCGGCGGAACTGAGCGAGGTCTCCGCAAGCGGCAAGCGCGCGGTAGTGATCGAGGTCGATCACCTCCTCCCGCGCCACCAGTGCGGGCAGCGGCGCGCCCGAAACCACCACCCCGGTCAGGCGCGATCCGTAACGCCGCGCCACATCGAGCGCGACCACCGCCCCGCGCGACAAGCCGAGTACGGCGAAGCGATCAAAGCCGAGGAAATCGGCAATGGCGATCACGTCTTCAGCCTCGCGTGCGAGGTCAGGCGGGGCGGTGGCGCGGCCGCAGCCGCGGCGGTCGGGCATGACGAGGAAGTGCCGGTCGGCAAGGCCCGCAACCTGCGGAAGCCATAGCCTGTGATCCAGCGTCCAGCCGTGGAGCAGGATCAGCGGCGCGCCCTCTCCCGCCATGGCGATGGGCAGGCGGCCGCCTGCCACGGCCACCTCCCCATGCCACAGGGAGCCGGGATCAGGGGTGCGCGCGGCCAGCATGTCGCCCTCGCACACCCTGCGCTTTTCAGGCCGCTTCTTCGGCGCGGAAGGGGTTGTTGTTGTGGTGATCGCCCGCCAGCCACCGCTTCAGTTCGGCATGGGCCGAGGCGCGGCGTTCCGCATCGAGCGGCTCGGCGCGCGGATCGTCATGCGTGAATTCGAGGATCATGCCGTTGGGATCGGTGACATAGAGCGACTTGCAGTAGCCATGCTCCAGCACATAGGTCTGCGGCTCGACGATCCCGGCAGCGGCGATGCGGCGGGCGAGTTCGTCCTGCGCGTCGGCATCGACTTGCAGGGCGATGTGGATGAAGGGGCTGGAGGGGATGTCGGGCCCGAATTCGGCCTGATCGTCAGGATCGGCAAACTGGAAGAAGGCGAGCGCGCTGCCATCGGCGAGTTCGAAGAACACGTGGCAATAGGTGCGCTCCTTGCCGAACAGTTCGTCCTTTTCGCAATAGGTCGCCATCAGCGGGAAGCCGAGCACGTCTTCATAGAAGGCGCGGGTGGCTTCAAGGTCCTTGGTGACATAGGCGGTGTGGTGGAGGCGGTTCGCCAGAATTTTGGTCATCGTGCTCTCTCCCTGTCTGAATCAGGCTGCCAGCTTGGCGGCGATCTGCGCGACATGTGCGCCCTGGAATCGGGCGCCTGCAAGCTCGTTTTCGGACGGCATGCGGCTGCCGTCATTGCCCGCCAGCGTCGATGCGCCATAGGGCGTGCCGCCGCTGATCTCGCCCATCTCGCTGTTGCCTTCGAAGGTATAGGGCAGGCCGACGATCACCATGCCGTGATGCAGCAGCGTGGTGTGGAACGAGGTGATGGTGGTCTCCTGCCCGCCGTGCTGGCTGGCGGTGGAAACGAACACCGAACCCACCTTGCCCACCAGCGCCTTGGTGAACCACAGCCCACCGGTCTGGTCGAGGAAGTTGCGCATCTGTGCGGCCATGTTGCCGAAGCGCGTGGGTGTGCCGAAGACGATGGCGTCGTAATCCGCCAGCTCGTCCGGGGTCGCAATCGGAGCGCGCTGGTCGGTCTTCATTCCTGAAGCCGCCGCCACCGTCTCCGGCACCAGTTCGGGAACGCGCTTGACGGTGACCTCGGTGCCGGGGACGCTTGCAGCGCCTTCGGCAACCGCAGCGGCCATCGCCTCGATATGGCCATAGCTCGAATAGTAGAGCACCAGCACCTTGGTCATCGCGTCGCTTCCCTCTTAGAACTTGTAGCCGATTTCGACCCCGTAGCGCCGCGGACGGGCGCGGAACACGAAGCCGCCCGGGCTGAATTCGGCGTTGTAGATCTCGTTGAAGAGATTGCTCGCGAAACCGGTCACCGACACGCCGTTCTGGAGCGTGAAACCGGCGCGCACATCGACGATGTCGACCGGCTCGCGCACGGTGGTGTTAAACGGTTCCCACCAGGTCCTGCCGGTGCGGCGGTAATCGACGCGGAAGAGGCCATCGACCGTATCGGTCAGCGCGCCCGCATACTGCGCACCGAGGTTGAAGGTGTAGCGGCTGATCTGCGGCGCTTCATTGCCGATCACGCTCGGATCGGCGAAGGCCTTGATCTCGCTGTCGGTCACGCCGATCGCGGCGTTCACATCGAAATCGGGGAGGATTTCGGCGGTCGCCTCCAGCTCGAAGCCGTTGATCCGGGTCTCGGGGATGTTGCCGAGGTTCTGGGTGGAGGACTGCGCGAGGAAGACGAAGAAGTAGGAATTCTCCGACTTGGTGGTGTAGGCCGCCGCGCCGAGACGCACCGGACCGACCTGCGCCTTGGCGCCGACTTCGAAGGTATCGGCGGTTTCGGCCTGGAAGATGTCGCCCACGCCGACGATGCCGGCATTGACCGATTCCGCACCCACGCCGGTCTGGTTGAAGCCGCCGGAACGGAAGCCGCGCGAATAGCCGCCATAGAGCGTCAGATCGGGGGTCGGCTCATAGGTCAGCGTGATCTTGGGCTGCCAGTCATCGAACACCGCGGTGCGCACCTCGCCGCTCTGCGCCTGCGGCACGCCGGGCACGTTGGGCAGGAAGCCCTGCGGGGTCAGCGTGGTCTGGCGGCGGCGGTCACGGTCATAGCGCAGCGACGCATCGACGCGGAATTCGGGCGAGAATTCGTAGCCCGCATTGGCAAACAGCGCCCAGGCGAAATTCTCCTGCCCGTCCGCCAGATAGGAGAACTGCGGGTTCACCGGATTGGTCGAAGGGCTGCGGAACACCGGGAAGACGCCGTTGCCGGTGTCGATCATGTTGCCGGTCGAGATGAAGCGGGTGGTGTCGATCAGGTAGCCGCCGACCATCCAGTTGAAGGCGCGGCCATCCTCGGGCGAGGCAAGGCGCACTTCCTGGCTGAACGCCTTGACGTTCAGATACTGGCTCTGGTTGAGGTCGAAACCGTTGCCGGGGCCGAACAGGAACTCGAACAGGTTGAAGAAGAAGCTCTGCGGGATCGGCTTGAAGTCGAATGCGTCGCCGGTCAGCACTTCCTTCAGCGTGTCATAGGACGACACCGAGGTCAGCACCGCGTTGTCGCCCGCGTATTCGACCTTCAGCGCGACATTGTAGATGTCGCGGTCGTTCTGGCCGGGGTTGTTCACCTCGACCGGCGCGATGTCGTTCACATCGGCGACGATGTTGTAATAGAGGCCCTGTGTACGCAGCTGGTTGACGCTGGCGCGCAGATCGAAGGTCAGGCGGTCGGTCGCCTCCATGACAAGGCTGCCGCGCAGGGAGAAATCCTGCACCGGATCGGCCTTTTCACCGAGGAAGACGTTGTCGATGAAGCCGTCAGTGTCATACCACGATCCGGCGATGCGGAACTTGACGCCCTCGGTCAGCGGGCCGCTAACCCCGCCGCGCAGGAAATAGCCGAAGCCGTTGTCGATGCCGGCGGTGAAGTTGCCGGAGAATTCGTCGGTCGGCGCCTTGGTGGTGATGATGATCGCACCGCCGATGGCATTGCGCCCGTAAAGGCCGCCCTGCGGGCCCTTGAGCACTTCGATCTGCTCGATATCGAACAGATCTTGGTTGAACTGCGCCGGGTTCACCTGCTGCACGCCGTCCACGATGACCGCCACCGAAGGCTCGGAATTGCGGTTCTGGGTGATGCCACGGATGATGACGAAGGCGTTGCCCGCGTTCTGCGTCTCGACGAGGTTCACGTTGGGCGTGAGCGCGATGAAATCCGCCGGACGCTCGATCCCGGCGTTCTGGATCGCCTGCGAATCAAAGGCGGTGACCGCGGCGGGGGTGTCCTGCAATGTCTCGGTGCGGCGCAACGAGGTGACGACGATGCCCTGATCGTCGACCGTCTCGGGTGCGGCGGCGGCATCCTGCGCGGCGAGCGGTGCGGCAGCGATAGTGGCTGCGGCCAGAGCCGTGGTGCTGACAAGCCGGCGTCCAGCGCGGCCCATGCCCGAAAACTTCATATCTCTCTCCCCTGTGCGCGCGCGAACCGCGCCGCTCTTTTGGCGACCCCTCCCGGATTTGGCGGATATGATCTTCGCCATGCGAAGTCAACTTCGATATGCGAAAATGTTGGATGCTGTTGCGATGGAGCAACGCAGATGGCGTGCAGAGGTGCCCTACCCCCTCGCCAGGGGTGCCCCAGACCGTTCCAGAGGGGGGTTAGACCCAGTCCAGACCCCTGTTTGCCAAGGGGCCGAAATCAGCGTCCTACGGGCGCAAGCTGGCTTCCAGCGCCGGCCAGCGTTTGAGCGAGGACTCGATCTCGGCCGCAGCCTCGCGAAGCAGCGGCAGGCGGGTGCGGACCAGCTCGTCCTGCGAGATGCGGGTGGTGGAGGTGGAGCAGTTGATGCTGGCGATCACGCGCCCTCCCCGCCCGAAGATCGGCACCGCGACCGACACGATGCCGTAGTCGAGTTCGTCGAGCGCCGAATCGTAACCGCGGCTGGCGATGAGGTTGAGTCGCTCTTCCATGGCCGCCAGCTCGGTGACGGTGCGCTCGGTGAAGCGCTGGAAGGGCGCGCCCGCCAGCAGCGCCGCGCGCTCGTCAGAAGGCAGATGCGCGGCGAGCGCCTTGCCCAGCGAGGTTGCGTGGAAGGGGAAGCGCGTGCCCACGCCTGCCGCGACACGGAACCGCCGGTCGGTCGAGACATGGGCGACGTAGAGGATCTCCGTCCCCGACAGCACGGCGAGCGACGCGCTGTCACCTGTCTGGTCGCGCAAGCCCTGCAAGGGGGGCAGCACCACCTGCTCGATCTGCATCGAGGCAAGGAACGCCGATCCGATGGTCAGCACTGCGGGGCGCAGCAGGAACTTGCGTTCGTGCTGGCCGACGTATCCCAGCTCCACCAGCGTGATCAGGCAGCGCCGTGCGACCGCCGGGGGCAGGCCGGTCTTGGCCGCCACCTCGGACAGGGTCATCTCCGGATGATCCTCGTCGAACGCCTTCAATACGCGCAAGCCGCGTTCCAGCGTGGAGAGGAACTCCGGGTCTTTAGCTACCTGTTCAGCCCCTGCGGATCCCATGCACCGGCCTTTCGATGGAGCGGCGGATCGCCGCATCGTCTGCCCCCAATAGGGGCGGCGCGGTGACGCTGTCCATCCGCTCGCCATCGAAGGACAGGGGGAAACGGATGGTGCGGAACGGGCCCTTGGGACCGTCAGGGTCGGTGACTTCGATGCCGAGCACCTTGGCCTGCTCGGTCGCCAGCACCTCGGTGGTGTCGTAGACTGGCGAGTTGGGCACTTCGAGACGGGTGAGCTCGGCGGTCCAGTGGTCGCGGGTTTCGCGCGCGAAGATCGGAGCGAGGAAAGCGACGACATCCTCGTAATGCGCGATCCGCGCCTCGCGGCTTTCGAAGGCAGGCAGGCTAAGCATGTCGGGCTGGCCGACCGCGATGGCGAGATTCTCCCAGAACTTGGGCGGTGACGACATGTGGAGCGCCAGCCACTTGCCGTCAGAACACTGGAAGACATAGCTCTGCGAGACGTGCGGGCGGCTGTACGGCCCCATCACCTGATCGGCGGACAGCAGGTGGGTGAAATCGTCGAGGTTGAAGTGGCACATCGCCTCGAACATCGAGGTCTCGACTACCCGGCCCTTGCCCGTCACATGCCGCTCATTGAGCGCGGCGAGAATGCCCAGCGCGGTGTAGAACCCGGTCATGGCGTCGGCGATGGCCGGGCCGACGACGCGGGGATGTTCGGGATTGACCAGCAGCCGCAGGAAGCCGCTCGCCGCCTGTGCGACCGTGTCGAAGGCGGGGCGATCGCGTTCCGGCCCCTCGCTGCCGAAGCCCGAAATCGAGGCATAGACCAGGCGCGGGTTGATACTCTGGAGCCGCGCCGCATCGACCTGCAGCCGGTCGGCCACGCCCGGGCGGAAATTTTGGATGAAGACGTCCGCATCCTCGACCAGCCGATCGAGCACGGCGAGGTCCGCAGGATTCTTGGGATCGATGGTGATCGATCGCTTGTTGCGGTTATAGGTCTGGAAATGGGGCGAATAGAGTTCGCCTTTGAAGCTGCGGAACGGATCGCCCGTCCCCGGCTGCTCCACCTTGATGACATCCGCCCCCATGTCGGCGAGCAGCATCCCGGCGGCGGGGCCGGTGATGAAGGTGCCCATCTCAAGCACGGTTACGCCCTGTAGGGGTCTAGCAGTCATCCAACTTTTCCCACTCGCTTGCCTTGTCTGGGATGTAACACTATATTCTTCGCATACCGAAATCAACTTCGAATAACGAAAAGGCAGTTCCCATGCGCATCGGCAAGCAGGATAATGCAGTGACCTCGATCTGCACTTCGGATGCGACCAGCATCACCGTGCGCGGTATGGACCTGTGCTCCGAGGTGATCGGCCATGTCGATTTCACCAGCTATTTCTGGCTTCTGGTAACGGGCACGATGCCCACCCCGCCGCAGAAGGCGCTGGCCGATGCGGTGCTCTGCGCGATTGCCGAGCATGGCCTCGTGCCCTCCGTCGTCGCCACCCGCATGACCTATGCCGCCGCACCCGAGGCCTTCCACGGAGCTGTCGCCGCAGGGCTGCTCGGCTGCGGCAGCGTGGTGCTCGGCAGCGCGGAGGTTGCCGGCAAGTTCTATGCCCAGGTCGTCGCCGATGCCGAGGGCGGCGATGCGTCGGCCATCGCGACCGAATCCATCCGCAGCCTGCGCGCCGAGAAGAGGGCGATCCCCGGCTTCGGCCACCCCCAGCATTCAGGCGGAGACCCCCGCGCCCACCGTCTGCTGGCGCTCGCGAAGGAGCATGGGATGGAAGGGCCGCATATCGCCATGCTGCGCACCATCGAGAGTGTGTTGCCCGAAGCGATCGGGCGCAGCCTGCCGATCAATGTCAACGGCGCGATCCCCGCGGTGATGCTCGATGCGGGCTTCCCGCTGGCGGCGCTGAAGGGCATCTCGCTCCTCGCACGCACCGCGAGCCTAATCGCACACCTTCAGGAAGAAACCGAGCGCCCCATCGGCTTCATCATGTCTGGCGCGGCGGCGGAGCGGATCGGGTTCGACGACGGCTCGGAATAACGCCCGCTTGATCCCGCGCGGCCCCTCCGCCACTGTTGGGGCGAGGCAAAGGGGACGAGCATGAACGCGCGACATTTCATTTCTTTGGCGGGACTGCTGGCAGCAGCGCCTGCGCTGGCTGACGCGCCGCTGCCGCTCAGCGAAACCGAGCAGGCCGCCCCCGCGCTTCCCGCAATCCTCGCCCCCAACGCGCGCGCTGACCTCGAAAACCGCATCCTCGCCGAACGGCTCGACACCCTGATCCCGCAGATCATGCGCGCCGAGGGGATCGACCTGTGGCTGCTGGTGGCGCGCGAATATTTCGAGGAGCCGGTGGTGGCCACCATGCTCGATGCCGAGAACATGCATGCGCGCCGCCGGACGATCCTGATCTTCCACGACCCCGGCGAGGGCAAACCGGTCGAGCGCCTCACTGTCAGCCGCTATGGCCTCGGCGGGCTGTTCGCGCCCGCATGGGACCCGGACGAGCAGCCCGACCAGTGGCAGGCGGTGGCCGACCTTATCGCCGCGCGCGATCCGCAAAAGATCGCGATCAACTCCAGCGACCTCTACCAGTTCGCCGACGGCATGACGCTGAGCCAGTATGATCGCTT
>JAIEOM010000146.1 GCA_019750455.1 Sphingomonadales bacterium
CTGGTCGCGCTGGGCCTTGGCGGGGGCCTTGCATGGGTGGTGATCACCCAGCTGTTCGAATTCGACTGGCTGCCCGATTGGGGCGAAGTGCTCGGCGTGCTCGCCCTCGGCACTGCGCTGGTGCTGGGCTTTGCCCTTGCTGGCTCGCTCCCGTTGCTGCGGGCGAAACCGGCAAGGGCACTTCGCGAGCTTTAGGCGAAGACTTCCTCGTAAGCCTCGGCACCGCCGCCGGTCACTTCGCTGTGAAGCGCGGCGTTATAGGCGCTGGCGAAGATCGTGTAGATGATGAACAGCGGCAGCATCAAAAGCGGCCCGAGCAGCACCATCGCCGAAGGCTCAGCCCCGTCTGCCGCGCCGAACGCCGCGCCGAAGATCAGCAGAAGCGGCAGACCGAGCACCGCTGCCGAAATCAGCAGGAACACCAGCGTGCACAGGAAGATGCGCCACACCTTGCCCTGCGTCACGTTCCAGCTGCGGCGGATCGCGGCGATGGGGTTGAACACCTCGTCCACCGCCACCACCGGCACCAGCACCGCAAAGCGGCAGCCGAAGTAGATCAGCACAGGCAGGAACAGCAGCAGCAGCACGCCGCCCAGCATCGCCGCGGCATCGGGGCTCCCCATGCCTGCCGCACCGATCAGCAGCCCCAGCACACCGCCGATCGCGAAATAGCCGAGCAGCAGGACGATGGTGATGCCGAAGAACGGCAGCGCGCTCTTGAACCCGCGGTTCAGCGCGCCCCCGAAAGAAGGCTGCTCCAAAGGCGAGGCCAGCGTCACCATTGCCGCCTGCTGGGCCAGCACCAGCACCAGATAGGCGCCGTAGAACAGCACCATCAGCAAGATCACGCCGACGCCCAGACCGGCCATCGCCGTCGGATCGTCCAGCCCTCCGCCAGCGGCGGCACCCGCCACGCCCACCATCGCCATAAGGATGCCGAGCACAAACAGGCCCGCCAACTGGATCGCGAAGAACACCCCCCACATGCCGGCAAGCAGCCAGAACCGCTGGCGCAGCATTGCCCAGCTCGTCGAAAAAACGCGCCCGATATCGATCATGAAAAATCCCCTTGCGGTCATCCCCTTGCCGCAGGGGTGAAAATGCATGGGACAAGGCCTTGATGCAAACGGAAACACGCGTGCAGCCCATCATGAAAAAGGCCCCGCACCGCGAGGTGCGAGGCCCTTTTCCTGTCGCCCGCGAAGGGCAGATCAGAACTTGTAGCGAACCAGACCGCCATAGGTGCGCGGCTGGTTCGGGTAACCCGAAACCGTACCGGCCTGCGCCACGCCGTCGAACACCGTGATGATGAACTCGTCGTTGAGCAGGTTGCGCGCCCACAGGCCGACTTCCAGTCCGTTTTCCAGCTGGAAGATGGTCGAGGCGTTCACCAGATTGGTCTCGCGCTGGAAGATGCGCGGATCGCGGCGGGCGTTCACCGGACCGTTGAAGGTCGGCAAACCATTGTTGATGTCGACATTGCTTTCGTGGGCATAGTCGACACGGGTAACCAGCTTGCTGCTGCCGATTTCGAGCGTGTGGGTCGCCGAAGTCGCCAGGCTCCACGCCGGGATGCCGCCGGGGCGGAAGCCGGTGAGGTTGCCGACCGGGCTTGCGGTGAAGCTGTCGAAGTTCGGATCGAGGTGGGTCGCCGCGAAGGTGAACACCAGATTGTCGCTCGGACGGATCGTCGCATCGACTTCAAAGCCGCGCACCGACTGCTGACCGGCGTTGTTCAGCTGGAAGCCAGTGCCGGTGAACAGGAAGCTCTGGAAGCCCTTGATGGTCTGGTCGAACAGCGCGAGGTTGAAGCCGAAGCCGTCCCACTGCGCCTTCATGCCGAGTTCGTAGACCTCGGCATTTTCCGGACCGGCAAAGCGCGAACCCGTGGTGAGGTTGGCGACATTCAGACCGGCATTGGTGATCGGCGATGCGGGGGCCGCAAAGCTCGAACGGCCCGGACCGGGGATGAAATCGCCGAACGCCGGGCGGCTGTCACGCGACAGGTTGACCGAGCTCGCCTTGAAACCGGTTGCGTAGCTCGCATAGACATTGACCTCGGGCGAGATCTGGTAGGCAGCGCGCAGCAGGTAGGTGAACTTGTCGTCACGGGTCTGGCCCGGTTCGACCGCGTTCGGGATGGTCAGGAACGGCGGCTGGAACTGGAACGGAGTAAGGCCGAGCAGCGGGTTGGTCGCCGGATTGGTCGCAGCCGCGAGCAGCGCCTGCTGCACGCCAGCCGGCAGCGCCTGGAACTGCGCACGGGTGAACACATCCGGAATGCCCGGGTTCTGCAACGTCGCGCCGGTGATGAAGGCATCGACGAGGTTGGTGTTCGACAGCTCGTCAAACGACTGCTGGGCGAGCGCGAAGTCCTTCTTGTCGTCGGTGTAGTTGAAACCGGCGGTCAGGACGAGGCCATCGACCGGTTCGAAGTCCAGCGTGCCGAACACCGACCACGCGGTGTTGTCCATAGCATACTGTTCGGCGGTCAGCGGGCCGGGGCTGAAGATCGAACCCTGCGGCAGGCCAAGTCCGGCTTCCACGCCGTTGAAGGTAAGCGGGTTGCCGGTCAGCAGCGCGAAGAAGGTGCGCGCATCTGCGCCGGTGGTCAGGGCGCTGTCCTGACGGATGGATTCATCGAAGTAGAAGCCGCCGAGCAGGAAGTTGATCGGGCCATCGAAGTCCGACGAGACGCGCAGTTCCTGCGTGAAGGTCTGCACTTCCTGATCGCGGGTTTCGGTCACCACGTCGGCGCTGGTGAAGTCGACGTCCTGATCGAGGAAGTTCTTCAGTTCGCGGTAGGCGGTGATCGAGGTGAAGGTCAGCGCACCGGTGCTCCAGTCGGCCTGGACCGAACCGCCGTAGTTGTCGACGGTGTTGCGCGGCACCTGGCTGAGGAAGGTGTTGTAGCTGAAGAAGTTGGTATCGAGCGCGCCGCCCACCGCGAAGATCGCGGGAGCCGTCGGGCCGGCGACGAGGGTAGAGACGAGACAGCAATCCTCGTCGATCTTGCCGTAATCGGCGATGGCGCGGATCTTGAGATCCGGGGTCGGCTCGATCAGCAGCTGGCCGCGGGCCGACCAGCGGTTGCGGTTCGACACATCGGTGTTGAGGTTGACGATGCGGGCATAGCCGTCACGGCGGTTGTACGAACCGTCAAGCGAGAAGGCGACGTTCTCGGCAATCGGGCCGGTCACTTCGCCGCGCACGACGAGCGCGTCATAATTGCCGTAGCTGACTTCGGCGAGGCCGCCGAATTCATACTGCGGTTCTTTGGTGACGACCGAGATCACACCGGCCGAAGCGTTCTTGCCGAACAGGGTCGATTGCGGCCCGTTCAGCACTTCGATGCGCTGGATCATGTTGAGGTCGGACAGGGCCGCGGCCGAACGCGAACGGAACACGCCGTCGATGAAGACGCCGACCGAAGGCTCGATGCCGAAGTTGTTGTCGCCGTTGCCGAAGCCGCGGATGATGAAGGTGGTCGCCGAGGCGCTCTGCAGCTGGCTGACGCGCAGCGAGGGGGTGACGGTCTGGAGGTCCAGCACGTCGCGGATCTGCGCCTGTTCGAGCGTCTCGCCGCTGGTCACCGACACCGAGATCGGGGTTTCCTGAAGGGTCTGTTCACGCTTGCTGGCGGTAACGATGATGACGTTGCTGCTTTCCGGGCTATCGACTTCCGGCTCGCCGGCGTCCTGCGCCAGAGCCGCGCCGGGCATGGCAAACAGGGCTGCACCTGCAAGCAGGCTGAATCGATAGGCGCCGGCAGAGCCGGTGAAGGTCGAACGCATGGAAGCTCCTCTCCAAAAATCCCGCGACCCCGGCGCCCTTTTCTGGGCACGCACCGTCCCAGTGCGCTCTCTCCCGTGATCGTGTGGCGGACTGATAAGCCAGCAGCGTGCCGCCCACAAGACGCGCTCTGGCCGAAGACTGCCAGTTTTGAGGGGCAAACCGCGAGAATGTTGCGCAAGAGTCACAGTGATTCCTCCCGTCCGGGACCTTAGCAATGCCCCGGCGCTTGCCCCACGGGCACACCCCTGCTAGGCGCGCCCGCAATGTTGCATCGCAGCACCAGGTCGTAGCCACGGCGCATGCCGTAGCGTCCGGCGCTGTCGCCAACCCGCCACAAATGCTGCCTAACGCGAGCCGCCTCCGGCGTCTTGCCCCTGTTCCCTGCCCCGGACGGTCCGCGTCCGGCTTTTTCACCGGAAGTTTGCCGAAAATGTCGTCCGCCCTCAGAAATATCGCGATTATCGCCCACGTTGACCACGGCAAGACCACGCTGGTCGACCAGCTGTTCCGCCAATCGGGCACCTTCCGCGAGAACCAGCGGGTCGAGGAACGCGCGATGGATTCGGGCGATCTCGAAAAGGAACGCGGCATCACCATTCTGGCCAAGTGCACCAGCGTGGAGTGGGAACACGGCGGCGACACGACCCGCATCAACATCGTCGACACCCCCGGCCACGCCGACTTCGGCGCCGAGGTGGAGCGCATCCTCTCGATGGTCGATGGCGTGATTCTGCTGGTCGACAGCGCGGAAGGCGCAATGCCGCAGACCAAGTTCGTCACCGGCAAGGCGCTGGCCCTCGGCCTCAAGCCGATCGTGGTCGTCAACAAGATCGACCGTCCCGACGGCCGCCCGCAGGAAGTGCTGGACGAGGTCTTCGACCTGTTCGTCAGCCTCGATGCCAATGACGAGCAGCTCGATTTCCCCGTGCTCTACGCCTCGGGCCGCGAAGGCTATGCCAGCGAGGACATGGACGCCCGCGAAGGCACCCTCGCCCCGCTGTTCAACAAGGTGATCGAACACGTGCCCGCCCCGGGCCTCGACCCCAATGCCAAGTTCGCCTTCCTTGCCACCCTGCTTGACCGCGACAACTTCATGGGCCGCGTGCTGACCGGCCGCGTGCAATCGGGCACGATCCGCGTCAACGATCCGATCCACGCCATCGACATGGACGGCAAGGTGATCGAAACCGGCCGCGCGACCAAGCTGATGAGCTTCGACGGGCTCGAGCGCGTCCCGGTCGAGATCGCCCGCGCGGGTGACATTATTGCGCTGGCCGGCCTTGAAAAGGCGACCGTCGCCAACACCATCTGCGATCCTTCGGTCAGCGAGCCGATTGCCGCCCAGCCGATTGACCCGCCGACGCTGGCGATGCGCTTCTCGGTCAATGACAGCCCGCTTGCCGGGCGCGAGGGCAGCAAGGTCACCAGCCGCATGATCCGCGACCGCCTGCTGCGCGAAGCGGAAACCAACGTCGCGATCCGCGTCACCGAGAGCGAGGACAAGGACAGCTTCGAAGTCGCCGGTCGCGGCGAATTGCAGCTCGGCGTCCTCATCGAAACCATGCGCCGCGAAGGCTTCGAACTCGGCATCAGCCGCCCGCGCGTGCTGTTCCGCGAGGAAGACGGCAAGCGCATGGAGCCTTACGAGACCGTCGTGATCGACGTCGATGACGAGCACTCGGGCACGGTCGTCGAGAAGATGCAGCGCCGCAAGGCCGACCTCAGCGAAATGCGCCCCTCGGGTGTGGGCAAGACCCGCATCACCTTCTCGGCCCCTTCGCGCGGGCTGATCGGCTATCACGGCGAATTCCTGTCCGACACGCGCGGCACCGGGATCATGAACCGTCTGTTCGAGAAGTACGGCCCCTACAAGGGCCCCATCGAAGGCCGCATCAACGGCGTGCTGATCTCCAACGGCGATGGCGAGGCAGTGGCCTATGCGCTGAACTCGCTCGAAGAGCGCGGCACCCTGTTCATCAGCCCTCAGATGAAGGTCTATGAAGGCATGGTGATCGGCGAGAACGCCAAGCCGGACGATCTCGAAGTGAACCCGCTCAAGGCCAAGCAGCTCACCAATATCCGCTCGTCGGGCAAGGATGACGCGATCCGCCTCACCCCGCCGCGCCGCATGAGCCTGGAGCAGGCCATCGCCTATATCGATGACGACGAAATGGTCGAAGTCACCCCGCAGTCGATCCGTCTGCGCAAGGCGATCCTGTGCCCGCACGAACGCAAGAAGGCGCGGCGCAAGAAGGAGGATTGATCCTCCGCACGCAGCGTTGACAGGCCCGCTCGCTGACCGCCCGTGAACCGGAGCGGTCGGCGCGCGGGCCTGCTTTCGCGCCCGGCTGCGGGAAACTCGCGGGCACAGGTAGTCAAGCGCCTGCCCGCTTGTTACGCCCCCGCCCATGAACACCTACACCCTCGCCGCGCTGGGCGCCTATTTCCTGCTGATGATCGCCATCGGCGTTTACGCCTGGGCCAAGACCCGTGCGGATTCCTCGGGCTATCTGCTTGCCGGACGGGGCCTCGGGCCGGCGGTCACGGCGCTTTCGGCGGGGGCTTCCGACATGTCCGGCTGGCTGCTGCTGGGGCTGCCCGGGGCGCTGTTCGCATCCGGCCTGATCGAGGCATGGATCGCCATCGGCCTCACCGTGGGCGCGGCATTGAACTGGATCATCGTCGCCCCGCGCCTGCGCGAACAGACCGAGCGGCTGGGCGATGCCCTGACGATTCCGCAATTCCTCGCCAACCGCTTCCCCGAAACCGGCACGCTGCTGCGCGTGGTCTCGGCGGTGGTGATCGTCGGCTTCTTCACCGTCTACACCGCGTCCGGCATGGTCGGCGGGGGCAAGCTGTTTGCGACCGCCTTTGCCGGGACCCTGCCGACCGGGGGCCTGAGCGACTATATGTTCGGCATTCTGCTGACCGCCGGGATCGTACTGGTCTACACCACGATCGGCGGGTTTCTGGCAGTCAGCCTGACCGATTTCGTGCAAGGCATGATCATGATGATCGCGCTGGTGGTGATGCCGCTGGTGATCCTGTCGGACAGCGGCAATTCGATCGCGCTTTCCGCCGTGCCGCAGGCCGGCTTCCTCAGCCTCACCGAAGGGGCGACGCTGGTGGGAGTGATCAGTGCGGTGACATGGGGCCTCGGCTATTTCGGCCAGCCGCACATCATCGTGCGCTTCATGGCGATCGACCGGGTGGAGAACGTGCCCCGCGCCGGGATCATCGGCATGGGGTGGATGGTGATCTCGCTGGCGGGCGCGGTCGCCGTCGGTCTGGCGGGCCGTGCCTATGCGGAAGGCAACGGGCTGGTGGTGGACGATCCGGAAACGATCTTCATCATCCTTGCCGGCCTCCTGTTCCACCCTGCGGTAACGGGCTTCCTCTACGCCGCGCTGCTGGCCGCGATCATGAGCACCATCGCATCGCAGCTGCTGGTCTCCTCCTCCTCGCTGACCGAGGACTTCTACCGCCTGTTCCTGCGCCGCAACGCCTCCGAGCGGGAAGCGGTGAATATCGGACGTCTGTCGGTGGGGCTGGTCGCCGCCGCCGCGCTGGTGATCGCTGCCGATCCGGAGAGCGAGGTGCTGGGCCTCGTCTCCAACGCGTGGGCGGGCTTCGGTGCGGCGTTCGGCCCGCTGATCCTGCTGGCGCTGACCTGGCCGCGCATGACCGGCGCCGGCGCGGTGGCCGGGCTGGTGACAGGCGCAGGCGTGGTCGCGGGGTGGATCGCGCTGGGGCTCAACAAGTCCTTCATGGGCGGCCCCGGGCTCTACGAGATCGTGCCGGGCTTCGTGGCCGCGCTGGTGGCCATCGGCGCGGTCAGTCTGGTGACAGCGCGTCCGGCCCGCGCGCTGTAACCGAAGGCCGCCTGCTCGCGAACACACAGAGCGAGGTTCGTGCCCCTCCTCTCCACCCTCCCCCCACGGCCGGCGCGGGATGCGAGCCTCGCGCCCTTTTCTCCGCCTGCGCCATCGGGCATGGTTCGTGACTGGGAGGAACGGCGATGACAGGACAGGCACAGCACGGCCCGCGCGTCACAGGGCTTGGCGGTATCTTCTACGTGGTCAGGGACCCGCAGGCGACCCGCACATGGTATCGCGATGTGCTGGGGATCGATGGCCCCTATGGCCCGCAGTTCAACTGGGCCGGAGAACCGCGCGCCCACCCCTATTCGCTGATCAGCCACTTCGCCGATGACGAATATATCAAGCCCGGCACGGGCGGCTTCATGATCAACCTGCGGGTCGATGACCTCGACGGCTTTGTTGCCGGCCTGCGCGCACGGGGCATCGCCGTTCTCGGCGAGGCGGACGAGGGCTACGGGAAATTTGCATGGTTGCTCGATCCCGACGGGGTGAAGATCGAGCTGTGGGAGCAGATCGACGATACCCTGCCCTGACAAGGGCTTGCCCGGTCCCCGGCACCAGCACGTAGTTAACGTGCAAGGTTTTCTTAACCGAGTTTGTTGCCCCGGCCTTAAGTATGCATGCGCAATAGTGCGTAGCTATGAAGCACGTGGCACATCTTGGCAGAGCGGGTTTGCTGGCAGCCGCAATGGCGCTGGCAGGGTGTGGTTCGCTGATTCCCGGCGGCAGCGCCGGCGGCACTGCGCCCGGCACGGCAAGCACCGCCGCGCGGGCGCCGGCCCGGCCCGCCGCCACGGTCGTTTCAGCCCCGCAGAGCTACTCCCCCCGTCCCGCGGAATCGCGCTGCCTTGCCGATCTTGGCGCCAGCGGTGCGCGCTTCAATCCCGTGCCCGATACCTATGCCGCGCCGGGGTGCAACCAGCTTGGCACGGTGCAACTGATGGCGCTGGCGGGCGACCGCGCGCCGCTTTCCATCGCCAATCTCGGCCCTGTGCAGTGCAGCGTCGCCAAGGCGTTCGGCGATTGGGCGCGCTTCGGGGTCGATCGCGCCGCGCGACAGATCCTCGGCAGCCCGGTCGCGAAGATCGAGACGATGGGTTCGTATAATTGCCGCAATGTTGCAGGCACCGAGGTGCGGTCCGCCCATGCGCGGGCAGAGGCGATCGATGTGGCCGCCTTCGTGCTGGCCGATGGCCGCCGGATCGTTCTCAAGCGCGACTGGCAGGGCGGCGATGCAGCGACGCGCGAGTTTCTGCGGGTCGTACACAAAAGCGCGTGCAAGCGGTTCGGCACGGTGCTTGGCCCGGAATACAACGCCGCGCATCAGGATCACTTCCATCTCGAAGGGACCGGCGCAAAGTTCTGCCGTTAAGGTTGCGGGCACAGCCACGTCGCGCTTCGCTGGGCCAGCTCCGGGCCCTTCGCTTGAAGCGTGGCGACCCGGGGAAAGGGGGGCAGCCCCGGGCCGCGAGGGGGTGGATTGGCGCCTGCGGGTCAGGCGCTCATCCGGGGTTCCAGCTTCGCTTCCAGCTTCAGCCGCACCGCTTCTGCCGCGTGGCGTGCGCCCAGCTTGGTCATCATGTTGGCACGGTGGATTTCAACCGTGCGCGGGCTGATGTCGAGTTCCCGGGCGATTGCCTTGTTGCTGCTGCCTTCGGCCAGCCAGTCCAGCACTTCGCGTTCCCGCGTCGAAAGGGTGGAAATCCGGTCGCGCGCCTCGATCATCCGGCGGCGGGCGGCGCCGAACTGTTCGGCCTCCTTTTCGATGCGGAGCAGGCAGCGGGTGAAGCGTTCCGGATCGAGCGGGAGCGCGAGGTAATCCAGCGCGCCGGACTTGATCGCCTCGACAATGCGGCCGGGGCGCGGCTGCACGTCCACCGCGATCATCGGCAACCAGATGCCGAGCCGGCCCAGCCGGTCAAGGATCATGCTCACCCCGCCTTCTTCGGCGGTATCGCGGGCGATGATGATCCCGTCCCGCGGCGGGTGAACCGCGAGTTCGGAGAGGTCACCGTAAACCTCGCAATGGTGGCCCAGAGCAAAGCCGACACGCGCCAGTTCGGCGCGTTGGCGGCTGCACGAGTCGATGAAGTGGAGGGAGGCTTTGCGTGTCATGTGAGCCTGTCTGCTCTAACCCACTATGGGATTCACGCAGGGGCGCCGCCGATCCGGAGGATTTACCATATCCGGGGCATGTCAAGTCACTGAAAATGTAAAATTATATATCTCCGGATCGGAGCCAGATCAGGCCTCTTCCTTACGGGTCATCGCTGAATCGATAGGGCGGAAGCGAATGGAAAGCCGATCGCAGTGCGTTTCCCCAACCCGATGATATCGCGTCGAAATACTCGTCTTCGGCGGTGACCCGGTGTTCGTGCAGGGGCGCGAAATCATCTTTCGATATAACGAGCAGATCGAGCGGCAGGCCGACCGACAGGTTAGCCTTGAGAGTCGAGTCAAAGCTCACCATCAGCAGCTTCACCGCGTCCTCGAAGCTCATGCCCCGTTCGTAGCCGCGGATCAGGATCGGGCGGCCATACTTGGTCTCTCCGATCTGGAAGAACGGCGTGTCCCAGCTCGCTTCGATGAAGTTGCCTTCGGGGTAGATCATGAACAGGCGCGGCTGCATGCCCTTGATCTGCCCGGCGACGATCATGGTTGCGGTAAAGCGCCCCTTGCCGCCATCGCCGTTGACGCGCTGCACATCCTCGATCGTGGTGCGCAGCAGCCGCCCGATCTCGGTCGCGACCTGAAACATGGTCGCCCCCTTGAGCAGGCAGTTCTCGCGCTCGGACGGGGCCTTGGTGCGTTCCTCAAGCTGGCTGATCACCGCCTGCGTGGTGGCAAGGTTGCCCGCCGTCATCACCGCGATCATCCGTTCGCCCGGAACGCTCCAGTGGAACAGCTTGCGGAAGGTCGAGATATTGTCGACGCCCGAATTGGTGCGCGTGTCGCTCATCAGGACAAGGCCCTTCTCGAGCACCATGCCAACGCAATAGGTCATGTTGTCTTCCTTGTTCAGGCCCCGCGAGGAACCGCGCCCCTAGCGCGATGCGCGGCCAAGCGCAAAGGGGCGGCCCGGTCTATCGGTTTACTGGTTCGCCTGGCCCTGAGACTGGCTTTGGCTGGCGACGGGCCGCGCCTCCACCGCCACGCCCACGGTCAGCACCTGATCGGATGCGCCGATGCTGATGCCGGTGACGGGGGCAGCATCGCGGTAATCGCTGCCCGTGGCGACGCGCACGTAACGCGGATCGGGGGAGATGCCGTTGGAGACATCGAAGCCCACCCAGCCCAGCCCATCGACATGGGCTTCCGCCCAGGCGTGGGTGGCCTCCTGCTCGATCCGGTCGTCCATCAGCAAGTAGCCGCTGACATAGCGCGCCGGAATGCCGCTCGCCCGCGCGGCGCCGATGAAGATATGGGCATGGTCCTGACACACGCCCGCGCCCTGCCCCACGGCCTCCTCGGCGGTGGTGGCGGAATGGGTGCGTCCGGCTTCGTAGGTCACCCGTTCGCGGATCAGGCCCGATAGCGAGTGCAGAAAATCAAGCGGAGCTTCGCCGCCAGCCCCCTGCGCCTCGCGCAGCAGGGCGCGCAGACGTGTGCCCGGGCGGGTCAGCGGGGTCTGGCGCAGGAAGCTCCACAGCGGCAGGTGCCCCGAATGGCGGCCGATCACGCCGTTGTTGTCCTCGGTCTCGACCAGCCCCTCGCAGGTCACTGTCACCTCGCGCGCGCCCGGCGCGAGGCTGATGAGGGTGACGTGGTTGAAATGCTGGTCGTCATACTGGAGTTCCGCCACGGCATTCTCGAAGCGCATCTGCCAATCGATGATGCGCTGCCCCTGCGTGGCCTTGGGGGTCAGCCGCAGCCGCTGGAGCGCGTGGATCACCGGCTCGCCGAAGGCATAATGCGTGGTGTGCCGCACCCGGAGTGTGAGCTTGCTCATGCGTGGAACCGGTAGTCGGCGGCAATCGCCTGGGCGATGGCGTTGTTGCGGGCGAGGAAATCGATCAGGAATTCGTGCAGGCCCTGCTCGAAGATTTCATCGACCGTCAGGTGGCTGATCCGGGTATCGGCATCGCGCATCAGGGCAACCGCTTCGCCTTCAACCCCGTGGGTGCGCGCCAGCGCGGCGAGGCAATCGCGCAGGGCATTGCGGCAGAAGGCAAGGCTGCGCGGGAAGCGGTCATCGAGCACCACGAATTCGACAATCCCGCGCGCCTCGATCTGCCCGGCGTTGAGCCAGCTATAGACCCGCGCCCCCGCGACCGATCGCAGCACCTGTTCCCACTGCCCGGTATCAAGGCTCGATCCCACATAGGAGAGCGAGGGCAGCAGGATGAAATACTTCATGTCGAGAATGCGCGCGGTGCTGTCGGCGCGTTCGATGAAGGTCCCCGCGCGGGCGAAGTGGTAGCCTTCGTCGCGCAGGATCGATCCGTCGAAGGCGCCGTGAACCTGCGTGCCCGCGCGCCGGATGGCGGCCAGCACCTCGCCCACCATCGTCTGCCCCACGGGGCGCGCGAGCAGGCGGTCGAGCCGCATCCAGTTCTCGTTCACCGCCTCCCACACGTCCGAAGAGATGTTGGTGCGCGCCATCCGTGCATTGCTGCGCACTGCGCCGAACATCGCGCGGACATTGCCGGGGTTCGAGGCTCCGCGCAGCACGAAATTCCAGACCTGCGTGCCATCATAGGAATCGTGCGCGGCCTGATAGGATTGCGTCAGCCCGAGCGTCGCGATCACCGATCGCCATTCGGCCTCGGCGGTCACCACATCGCGGGTCAGCGCCATGCGCAGCGCCGCCTCCAGCAGGCGCGCAGTGTTCTCGGCCCGCTCGAGATAGCGAAACATCCAGAACAATCCGTTGGCGGTCCGGCCCAGCATGTCAGTCCTTCAGCACCCAGGTGTCCTTGGTGCCGCCTCCCTGACTGGAATTGACCACCAGCGATCCCTTTTTCAGCGCCACCCGCGTCAGGCCGCCGGGCGTGATGTCGATCCCGTCAGGGCTGACCAGCACGAAGGGCCTCAGGTCAAGATGCCGGGGCGCGAGGCCCTTGGCGGTGTAGATCGGGCAGGTCGACAGGGCGAGCGTCGGCTGGGCGATGTAGTTCTCTGGCCGGGCGATCAGCTTTTCGCGGAAGGCGGCGATCTCGCGCTTTGAAGAAGTTGGCCCGATCAGCATCCCGTATCCGCCCGAACCGTGGACTTCCTTGACCACCAGCTCGGCAAGGTTGTCGAGCACGTAGGCGAGGCTCTCCTTGTCGGCACAGCGCCAGGTCTGGACATTGGGAAGCAGCGGCCGCTCGCCAGTGTAGAACTCGACGATTTCGGGCATGAAGCTGTAGATCGCCTTGTCGTCCGAGATGCCCGTCCCCGGCGCATTGGCAATGGTGATCCCGCCCGAACGGTACACGTCCATAATCCCCGGTACGCCCAGCACGCTATCGGGATTGAAGGTGAGCGGATCGAGGAACTCGTCATCGACCCGGCGATAAAGCACATCGATCGGTTTGTAGCCGCGCGTGGTGCGCATTTGCACGCGCCCCTCCACGACGCGCAGATCGCTGCCCTCCACCAGCTCGGCACCCATCTGGTCAGCAAGGAAGGCGTGTTCGAAATAGGCGGAGTTGAAGATGCCCGGCGTCAGCACCGCGACGGTCGGCTTGCCGCCGGTGAAGGCAGGCGGGACGCAGGCGGCAAGGCTGCGCGCAAGACGGCGCGGGTAATTCGAGACAGACTCCACCCCGATCCGGCTGAACAGATCGGGGAACATCCCCATCATCGTCTCGCGGTTTTCGAGCATGTAGGACACGCCCGAAGGGGTGCGGGCATTGTCTTCCAGCACGAAGAACTCGTCCGGCCCGGTGCGCACAAGGTCGATGCCGACGATATGGGTGTAGATGCCGCCCGGCGGGGTGAAGCCGACCATGTTCGCCAGCCATGCGTCGTTCCCGCGCAGCAGGCGTTCGGGCAGACGCCCCGCGCGCACGATTTCCTGCCGGTGATAGAGGTCATAGAGGAAGGAATTGAGCGCCCGCACCCGCTGTTCGATCCCGCGCGAAAGCTTGCGCCATTCGGCGGCGGTGATGATGCGCGGCACGATGTCGAAAGGGATCAGCCGCTCTTCGGCCTCGTTGTCGCCATAGACGTTGAAGGTGATGCCGGTGCGGCGGAAGGTGTCATCCGCCTCGCGGTTCTTGCGGCGCAGAAATTCGGGCGGCTGTTCGTTATACCAGCGGCAATATTCGGCATAGGCAGGCCGGGTGTTGCCCGCCCCATCGAACATCTCGTCGAAATTCCCGCCGCGCGACTGCATCGACCCCCGCAAAATGACTTAGTTGCCGCAATCTAACCCGCGTTTCGGAAAAGGAAAGCGGGTGGGGCATTTGACGTAGATCGGGGCGG
>JAIEOM010000237.1 GCA_019750455.1 Sphingomonadales bacterium
TTGCCGACCGCGGAGAGAACCATGACCCGGAAAGCGACAAAGAAGCAGGCTTGACGAGGGAGGCGCGATTAGAGAACCGCCACGCGATCAACTCGCCATCGACCTCACGGGCGATGCGGGTGTCGACGGCGTAGGTCTTTCCGTTGGCGGCCTTGATGTGCCAGGTTGCGTGGCCGGGTTCGCCGCCTGAAGGTTCGATCCGTTCGAGGTTCGCCATGAAGCGCGGCAGGTTCCGGAAATCGCGCCAGAACGCGAACAGTTCCGCCCGCGGCTTGGCGATGGTGACGCTGCGGCCAACCACCTTGTATTCGCCGAAAGAGCGCCGCGCGGTGTAGCCGGGCGCGCTGTCGGGATCGATATCGTGGCGGCGGCGCTTGGCGGCAACAGCGGCCAGCGGGATCGCGGCAAGACCGATCCCGGCCAGCGCAAGATAGGGCCATCGGGCGGGGTTTTCGTGTTTCATCGGGTCCTCCGCTTGAGTGAAGCACGGAGGATGGCAGGCAGGGGCACCGCACCCGGTAACCTGCATTACCCGCAGGGCGCGTGCTGGCCGCCCCGAGGCGCGGCCTGCCTTGCGGGCAATGAAAAACCCCGGCGGATGGGTCCGCCGGGGTTTTGCTGTTTGGTGCCTAGGCCGGCTCCGGCAAAGCCGGAGTCGTCAGACGGGGCGCGGGCGCCCCGCTGGCCGGCCTTGGGCGATGCGGTGCGAGCGTGGCTCGCTCCGCCCGCCCTAGCGACTTAGAACCCCATCCCGCCCATATCCGGCATCGCGGGGGCGGCCGGCTTGTCGTCCGGACGCTCGACGATCGCCGCTTCGGTGGTGATCAGCAGGCCGGCGACCGAGGCCGCGTCCTGCAGCGCGGTGCGCACGACCTTGGTCGGGTCGATCACGCCGGCCTTCACCAGGTTCTCGTAGGTGTCGGTCGCAGCGTTGAAGCCCTGGGTTTCGTCATTCTCGCGCAGCAGGTTGCCCGCGACAACCGCGCCATCGTGGCCGGCGTTCTGAGCGATCTGCTTGATCGGGGCGGTGATCGCCTTGCGGATGATGTCGATGCCGCGGGTCTGGTCTTCGTTCGCACCCTTCAGCCCTTCGAGAGCCTTGGTGGCGTAGAGCAGCGCGGTACCGCCGCCCGGGACGATGCCTTCTTCCACCGCAGCGCGGGTCGCGTGGAGCGCGTCGTCGACGCGGTCCTTGCGCTCCTTCACTTCGACTTCGGTCGCACCGCCGACCTTGATCACGGCCACACCGCCGGCGAGCTTGGCGAGACGCTCCTGGAGCTTCTCCCGATCATAGTCGGACGAGGTGTTGTCGATCTGGGTGCGGATCTCGGCGACGCGCGCCTTGATGTCGTCAGCCGAACCGGCGCCATCGACGATGGTGGTGTTGTCCTTGTCGATCGAGACCTTCTTGGCCTGGCCGAGCATGCCCACGGTGACGTTCTCGAGCTTGATGCCGAGGTCTTCCGAAATCATCTCGCCCTTGGTCAGGATCGCGATGTCCTGCAGCATCGCCTTGCGACGATCGCCGAAGCCCGGAGCCTTGACCGCCGCAACCTTGAGGCCGCCGCGCAGCTTGTTGACCACGAGGGTCGCCAGCGCTTCGCCTTCGATGTCCTCGGCGATGATCAGCAGCGGACGGCCCGACTGCACCACGGCTTCGAGGATCGGCAGCATCGACTGCAGGTTCGACAGCTTCTTCTCGTGGATCAGGATGTAGGGGTTATCCAGTTCCACGGTCATCTTGTCGGGGTTGGTGATGAAGTAGGGCGACAGGTAGCCGCGGTCGAACTGCATGCCTTCGACGACATCGAGCTCGAACTCGAGGCCTTTGGCTTCCTCGACAGTGATCACGCCTTCCTTGCCGACCTTTTCCATGGCTTCGGCGATCTTCTCGCCGACTTCACGGTCGCCGTTGGCCGAGATGATGCCGACCTGCGCGATTTCCGAGCTGTCCGACACGTCCTTCGAACGCGACTTGAGGTTTTCGACCACGGCGATCACGGCCTGATCGATGCCGCGCTTGAGGTCCATCGGGTTCATGCCGGCCGCGACCGACTTCATGCCCTCGGTCACGATCGCCTGAGCGAGCACGGTGGCGGTGGTGGTGCCGTCACCGGCAGCATCATTCGCCTTCGAGGCCACTTCGCGCAGCATCTGCGCGCCCATGTTCTCGTACTTGTCCTTGAGCTCGATTTCCTTGGCGACGCTCACACCGTCCTTGGTGATGCGCGGCGCGCCGAAGCTCTTGTCGATGACAACGTTGCGGCCCTTGGGGCCGAGCGTCACCTTGACGGCGTTGGCGAGGATATCGACGCCGCGCAGAATGCCTTCACGTGCTTCGCGGCCGAACTTCACGTCCTTGGCAGCCATTTCGTTTCTCCTGAAATTTGGTTGTTTTTAGAAAGAGATAAGAGGAGCGGCGCTTAGCCGACGATCCCCATGATGTCGCTTTCCTTCATGATCAGCAGGTCTTCGCCGTTGATCTTGACTTCGGTGCCCGACCACTTGCCGAACAGCACGCGGTCACCCGCCTTCACGTCGAGCGCGATGCGGTTGCCGCTGTCGTCGCGGTTGCCTTCGCCGACGGCGATGACTTCGCCTTCGCTGGGCTTTTCCTGGGCGCTGTCGGGGATGATGATGCCGCCAGCGGTCTTCTGGTCGGCTTCGATGCGACGGACCACAACGCGGTCGTGCAGCGGACGAAATGCCATGATTATGACCTTTCCTTGAGTGAATGAGATGCCTTGGCACTCTCCTCTCGAGAGTGCCAACGGAGCGGCATTTGGTCGCGGGGGCAGAATGATTCAACCCCTGTCCGCACAAAAATCTTCATGGCCATCGCGTTTTCCGGCGGGGTGGTCAGCACCGGCGGGGTTGGTTATTGCAACCCGCTCGCAAGCAGGAGCCCTCGATCCGATGACTGCCCCCAAGCTACCGCCCAGAATCGCTGCCAACTTCGGCGACGAGATCAATCTCGCGACCGAAGCATGGGTGTGGCTCAAGACCAATCTTGCCTATCTGACCGGCGCCGTGGCGGTGCTGGTGATCGGGGTGATCCTTGCCCGTGTGCTGTCCCGATGGGCTGACCGTGCGCTGACCCGTTCGGGCCGGATCGAGCCGACGGTTGCCAAGTTCCTCAGCAACATCATCAAATATGCGCTGTGGGTGGTGGTCGGGATCACTGTGCTTACCCAGTTCGGCGTGCAGACCACATCGATCATCGCCGCGCTGGGCGGCCTTGCGCTGGCGGTGGGGCTGGCGCTTCAGGGTACGCTTTCGAACGTGGCGGCGGGGGTGATGATCCTGATCCAGCGGCCGTTCCGGGTGGGCGAGGCGATCACGGCGGGGACGGTCAACGGCGTGGTGCAGGCGATCGGCCTGTTCACGACCGAGATCCTCCAGCATGACGGGCTGTATGTGATGGTCCCCAACAACGAGCTGTGGAACAAGCCGATCGTCAACTTCTCGCGGATGCCTACACGCCGGTTCGAATTGCTGATCGGCATCGGTTATGACGACAATATCGCCGATGCAAAGGCGGAACTGCTGGCGCTGGCCGCAGCCGACACGCGCGTGCTGGCCGAGCCTGCGCCGGCCGTGTTCGTCTCGGCGCTGGCGGACAGCGCGGTGACGCTGGGCCTCAGGGTGTGGTGCAACACCGGCGATTACCTCGCTCTGTCGTGGGCGCTGACCGAAGCGGCGAAGAAGCGGTTCGACGAGACGGGTATCTCGATCCCCTTCCCGCAGCGCGAGGTGCGTCCGCTGCCCGTCAAGAGCTAGGCGAGGTCAGCCGTAGCGCGTCAGCCCGAGCCGGTCGCGCCGCGCCCAGCGCCACAGCAGCAGCGCCGAAGCAAAGAACAGGCCGGTGGCAAGCCCGATCCACACGCCCGTGCCTTCGAGCGGGGTGTAGAAGCCGAGGCCGATGGCGAGCCCGAAGCCGGGCACCCAGTAGCTGAAGATCGCGATCCACATCGGCACCTGCGTGTCCTGAAGCCCGCGCAAGGCTCCTGCGCCGACTGCCTGCACGCCGTCCGCCAGCTGGAAGATCGCGGCCCACAGCAGATATTGCAGCGCGAAGCTGACCAGCGCCGCGTTCGCCGCCGCATCGGGATCGATATAGATGCGCAGCAGCGCCGTCGGCACCAGCATCATCGCCAGCGCGGTGGTGCTCATGAATCCCGTGCCGATCGCAAGCGCCACCCAGCCCGCGCGTCCTGCCGCCACGCGGTCGCCCGCGCCGTGGTGGAAGCCGACACGGATCGTCGCCGCCTGTGCGGTGCCGAAGGGGATCTGGAAGGCGAGCGCGGCAAGGTTCAGCGCCAGCGTGTGGGCGGCCAGTTCGGTCTCGCCGAAGCGGCCCATCAGCAGCGCCGCGCCGCTGAACAGCCCGGCCTCGGCCAGCACCGTGAGAGCGATCGGTGTGCCGATCACGAGGATATCCTTCAGCCGCGACCATTCCGGCCGCCACCAGCGCCCGAAGATGCTGTAGCGCCGCAGGGTGCGGTCGCGGTTGATCACCACAACATAGGCGACCAGCATCGCCAGCGCGGTGATGACGCTCGACAGCGCCGATCCTGCAAGGCCCAGCGCGGGCATGCCGAGATTGCCGAACACCAGCGCCCAGTTGCCGAGCACGTTGGTTCCCAGCGCCAGCAGGGTGATCGCGGTCGCATAGCCCGGCTTGCCCAGAGCGGCGACGAAGATGCGGAACACACCGGCAAGGATCATCGGGATCATCGCGAAGGCGATCACGAACAGGAAATCGCCTGCCATGGCGGCGATGTCAGGCTCCTGCCCGCTGGCGAGCAGCAGCCATTCGCCCGCAAAGGCGATGCCCATGCCGACGAGGCCGAAAGCGACCGCCACCCACATTCCCATGCGCACGGTGCGGCGGATATCGCTTACCGAATGGAGCCGCCGCCCGCGCTCGGCCGCGATCAGCGGAGCGCAGGCACCGACCAGCCCGGTCATGGCCCAGACGGTGAGGCCGAAGATGGCGATGCCGAGGCTCGATGCGGCCAGCGGTGTATCGCCCAGCCGCGCGATGAAGATCACATCGACCGCATGGATCAGCATCTGCAACAGGTTCGTCGCTGCGAGCGGCACGGCCAAGGCCAGCGTCGCGCGCAGTTCCTGCCCCCAGCCGGGCGTGTCGAGATGGGTCGCCTGTGTCATGTCATTCCGCTGCCTGCGGTCAGGCGAGCCGGTCCGGATAGGCGCGCAGGCGATTCGGGGGAAGGGCAAATACAGTCCTTTGCGCAGCCTTTGCCTCCCAGCGAAGCGCGGTTAAACGGAACAGGGCTGGAACATTGTCCCGATTCTGGACGCTTCGGGCGGATTCCGCTTGGCCGAATCAGCCGCGCGTTGGATAACACTCTCTCTTGGGGGCAGATTTGACACAAGAACGACATCCTTCTGAAGGCGATGCGGCTATGGCCAGCACCGGGACCGGTGTTGGCGGAACGTCGCGACGTGCCGGCGGACGGGGTCGGCGGATGGTCACGCGAATGCTGCCGGGCGGGGTGATTGTCGCCGCGGCGCTGGTGACCCCGGAATTCTCGGTTTGTGCAGGTGATCTGGGCGGGGGCGAGGGGCTCTCCGATCCGCCGGAACCCGTAAGTAAGTTAACCATTGCCTGACGAGCAGAGCGCCGATGTGTCCGGTTTCAACACGCTTGCTTCCGGTGCAATCTTGGCCCGGGACTGATGGGCCGCAAGCGACGGTCCCGACTCAGCAAACCTTGCGAGGGCGAGTTTGCGCACTGGCCGTTTTCCAGCCCCCGGATCGCGATGCCGCACATGCATTGGCGGGCGGTCGGGCCTGGCCAAAGGAAAAGGGCGGCACCATCGCTGGCGCCGCCCTTTTCCGTTGCATTGACGCAGTCGCTTATTGGCTGCCGCTGTTGCCCATGCCGGCGAGATCTGCGCCGATGGTCTTGGCAACGTCCGCGCGCACCTTGTCGTTGTGATCGTCGACCGTGAAGATTTCCTTGCCGTCCTTGTCGAGCAGCATAGCCTTCTGGCCCGAACCGGCCGGGGCGAGCCGCACCTTCAACGGGCGCGGGAAGAGGGTGTTGCTCGCCCCGTTACCGCCATCGACGACGCCGCCGATGATCCCGCCAGCGAGGATGTTGCCGAAGGTCGATCCGGCAAGGCGTGACTGGACGAGAACATAGACCGGTTCATATCCGGGCTTGGCAATGTCGACCCGCGTATCCGCGCCGCGCTTCAATTCGAGCGTGCAGGGCGAGGTGCACTTGAGGCCGTTGAGGAACACGATGTCCGCACCCGTGGGATCGGTCTGCGTCATGTAGTCGATATTGGTGCCGTTCATGACGGTCGCGCAACCGCCAAGCGAAGCGCCCGCCACCATGGCGAGAGCCAGAGAACTGATTTTCATTAAGCCCCGTCCCTTTTTGCGGGGTCTCCCCTCGGAACCCCGAGCCCATCAACTAACAGCAATTTACCGCCCGTAAACGGAAAAGGGCGGCGCCATCGCTGGCACCGCCCTTCCTGATGTCGGTCGAAGACCGCGGGATCGAGCTTACTTGAGCTCGACGGTGCCGCCGGCTTCTTCGATCTTCTTCTTGATGTCTTCGGCTTCGGCCTTGTTGACACCTTCCTTGATCGCCTTCGGCGCGCCTTCGACGAGCGCCTTGGCTTCGGTCAGGCCGAGGCCGGTGATGGCGCGGACTTCCTTAATGACCTGGATCTTCTTCCCGCCGTCGCCGGTCAGGATGACGTCGAATTCGGTCTGCTCTTCGGCAGCCGGGGCATCGCCGCCGGCACCCGGGGCAGCAGCCACGGCAACAGCAGCAGCGGCGCTCACGCCCCACGCTTCTTCAAGCGCCTTGGCGAGGTCAGCGGCTTCGAGCACGGTCAGCTTCGAGAGTTCTTCAACAAGCTTGGCAATATCGGCCATGATGGTTCTCTTTCAAATTGTGGCGGGGCCGGAAAATGCCCCAACAGATTGTTTCGTCGGGCGAAAAATGTCTCTTAGGCTGCCTTGTCCGCGTAGGCGGCGAAAACACGGGCGACCTTCGCAGCGGGTGCGGTAACGACCTGGGCGATCTTGGTCGCCGGGGCGTTGACCAGCCCGATGAGCTTGGCGCGCATCTCGTCGAGCGAGGGCATCGTGGCGAGCGCCTTGATCCCTGCTTCGTCGAGCACGACCGAACCCATCGACCCGCCGACGATTTCGAGCTTGTCGTTCGTCTTGGCGAAATCGACAGCGGCCTTGGCAGCCGCGACCGGGTCAGTCGACCAGGCCAGCCCGACCGGGCCGGTGAGCATGTCACCAAGCCCGACATAGTCGGTGTTTTCGAGGGCGAGCTTGGCGAGACGGTTCTTCGCAACCTTGTAGGTGGCGCCAGCATCGCGCATCTTCAGGCGCAGGTCGGTGGACTGGGCCACCGTCATGCCGAGGTTGCGGGTGACGACCACCACGGCAACTTCGTTGAAGACCGCATTGAGCTGGGCAACCGCGTCGGCTTTCTGCGAACGATCCATGCCATACTCCTTCACATGTGGCCGCTCGGGGAGCTCCCGCGCGACCGGCTACGTTTTGTCCATGCCGGAGCGAATGCTCCTGACACGGGCGAGTCCGTCGATAGGGAAGGAGGGTGTGCCATCAGGCACATGCAGGGCGTTCGCTTCTGCGCGAGCCCCCTGCGAAATCTCGTTTCCCCGTCTAGGCTGGAAATTAAGAAGGCCTGATTGCCTTCACCAACTGTCTCGGACGGATGATCCCCCAAAGGATCGGGCCGGGCAATAGCCATGGGGGCAGACAAGTCAAGCGGATTGTCCGGGGAGATCGTGCTGCAGGGCAAGGAGCTGCAGGCGGAGAACGTGGTGTTCGAGGCGGGCGCGATCCTGCTGCTGGCGGTTGCGGCGCTGGTGATCGGCGGCTCCGCGCGGCCTAACACAGAGCCGAAGGCCGGAGCATCGCTGTCCCGGCCTCCGCCATCGTTCGTTCCGCCTTGCAGCCGAGCCCTGCGTCAGGCCTCACGCGGCATTCCTGGCGCGGGAACCGGAAGACCAGTATCCTTTGCGGGCGGCAAGAGGTCGATGCCTTGGCGCCTTGCCGCATGGAGTGCCGCATAGGCCGATGATCCGGTCAGGGTCAGCGCCAGAAGGCCAACAACGAGGGAGTCAACCACCATCGCCGCCCAATCGAGGCCGGTCGGCAAAGCCATCACGGCAACAATGGCAAGGCCGTAATGCAGCGCCATCAGCGGCAGCATGGACGAGATCATCAAACCCAGCGCGTGCCAGAACGATCCTTGCATGATGGCAATCGACCGGAGCGGGCCGATCGCCTTGGTCCCCAGCGGCCAGGCCACTGTCCATGCAGTGAGGTAGATGGCCATCGCTATCGACAGCACCTCGAGCACGATCTGCGCGATGCTCGCCGGCTGCCCTTGCAGCCCTGCCAACCCGGTCAGCGAGGGGCCAAACAGCCCCCACCACATCTGCACGGCGGCAAAGGCAAACACGATCAGCCACAGCCCGAAGGCAGGCCATTCGATCCGTCCCGACCGGTTACGGTCCGGCAAGGCGATGAAGCGCACGAACCAGTAGCCGGGCAGCAGCAGGGCCAGCGTCTTGGCAAAGCCGAACTGCAAACGCAGGGGATCGGTCTCGGCTCTTTTTGCACCGGCCTCGCTCAGATACATCCCGGCCTGCAGCTCGACGATGTGCTGCGCCATCTCCACCAGCACAGGGATCAGGGACAGCAACGGGAAGGCAAAGGCAAAGGCGGCAGCCTGCCGATAGATTGCCTTGGTATCCTGAATCAGCGCTTTCATGTGTCGCTCCCTTCGTAGGCGAGCAGGTCGCCCGGCTGGCATTCCAATTCGCGGCAGATCGCAGCGAGGGTGGAGAAGCGGATCGCCTTGGCCTTGCCGGTCTTGAGGATCGACAGGTTGGCGAGTGTGAGGCCCACCCGCTCGGCCAGTTCGGTGAGCGTCATGCGGCGGGCGTAGAGCAGGTCGTCGAGCTTGACCATGATGCGGGCTCCTTCGAGGTCGTCGTTGATTGGCGGCATCACACAGTCCCTTCCAGATCGTCGCGCATCGCAGCGCCTTGGCGGAACACGCGGGCGAGGATGAACAGCACGAGCACCATCAGGATGCCGGACAGGCTGAACACGTCACGACCGGAACCAATGCTGAGGTCGCCATCACTGTGACGCTGCGCCCATTCAGCCACCGTCATCGCGAAGGTGGCGAGCGGCCACGACAGCGCCTGAACGCCCAGCATCAGCCACGCCATCAGGCTCAGACGGTCGGCATTGGCGGGGACGAAGGGATCGCCTTCTCCGACCGTCGCGATGATCGCGCGAAGCTTGCCGAAGAAGACGAACATCGCGGCAAGGAACAGCAGGACAATGGCCAGCAGCCCGATCAGGGGCGCCATCGGCAGGTCCTGGACCGGGATCTTGCTGGTTTCGGCCATGCCCTTGACGATGTCCTCCTTGAAGAGGGCGACGGCAGGCAGAACCAGCGCCACCACGGCAGCGCCGAAGCCGGCAGCGGCCTGCATGATGATGGTGACGATCTTGCCGGCAAGCAGCAGCGGGTCATATCCTCGGGTGTTCATGGCGTGCGCTCCTCGGGTCAGGGGTGTCAGGCGAGCTCGGCGGGCACCGTCATGGCCGGTGCGGCTGCCTGTGCGGTCGGAACGGTGACGATCGCGCCGATCGATGTGATCGACAGGATCAGGGCGGCGCAGGCGGCGAGAGCGGTATTGGCGAAGCGGGTCATATCGTTTTCCTTCCAGCAGTGCATTGTTAATCGATAAATCTCCTCTAACCCGGTTCGCGACTTATCGTCAATCAATAATATTGAAAAACGATATTGCCCGCGTCGTTTTGCAATAATGCCCTCGCGACAGGCCGGACAAAGGTGACACCGTGTCACCTTCCCAACATGCAAATTTATCATTTAGGTTCATAGTCTTGACAGTCTGCGTGTGCAGCGGACGGACATTCTTTTGCGGCGCGAGAACGCAAGGCCATGCCGGAGCGGGTGGGGGCGAACCTTGAGAAAGAGCCGCGCGAAAGACGCGAAGGGCCGCCTGCGCCTCGCGGGGCGAGTAGGAAAGCACTGCTGACGCCCGGCCCGTTTCGCCCCGACGCGGCATTGACATGCGCCGGGGCCGCTCCTACATTGCGCCCTCTCGCTCGCTTCGAGCAAGGCTGATTCATGCGCGGGTATCGGCCTCAGGATGGAAGCGGCGAAGGCCATTTACGCGACGGACACTGGGAGGCTGCTGCCGACACCGCTTCAACCGCGGAGTCTGGCGTGCGGCTTTTGTGCGTTGGAATGGCCGCTTTTTCGCGTGGAACGACCGCGATTTTTCCCGTCCGCGCGACATTTCTCGCGCGGCCCAATTGAAGAGGCAAGACCCCTCCATGGCCACCAAGGCGAAGCCGCCCGTCACCCGCAGCCGCAAGGCGCAAGGGACCGCCAAGAAGCGCATCCGCAAGATCTTCGGTGACATCCACGAAGTGGTGCAGATGCCGAACCTGATCGAGGTTCAGCGCGAAAGCTACGAGCAGTTCCTGCGTTCGGACAAGGCGACGGGCTATGTCTCGGGCCTGGAAAAGACCCTGCGTTCGGTCTTCCCGATCCGCGACTTTGCCGGCACCGCCGAGCTCGATTTCGTGCACTACGAACTCGAAGAGCCGAAGTACGACACCACCGAGTGCCGTCAGCGCGGCATCACCTATGCTGCTCCGATGAAGGTCACTCTGCGCCTCATCGTGTTCGAGGTGGACAGCGAAACCGAAACCCGTTCCGTCCTCGATATCAAGGAGCAGGACGTCTACATGGGCGATATGCCCCTGATGACGGACAACGGCACCTTCATCATCAACGGCACCGAGCGCGTGATCGTCAGCCAGATGCACCGTTCGCCGGGCGTGCTGTTCGACCATGACCGCGGCAAGACCCACTCCTCGGGCAAGCTGCTGTTCGCTGCCCGCGTGATCCCCTACCGCGGCTCGTGGCTGGACTTCGAGTTTGACGCCAAGGACATCGTCAACGTCCGCATCGACCGCAAGCGCAAGCTGCCGGTTACCGCCCTGCTGTATTCGCTCGGCCTCGATGCCGAAGACATCCTCGGCTACTTCTACAACACCGTCACTTGGGACCGCGCCAAGGACGGGTGGAAGATCCCGTTCCACGCCGAAGCCTGGCGCAACGCCAAGCCGACCTTCGCGCTGGTTGACGCCAAGACCGGCGAGGAAATCTTCCCCGCCGGCCAGAAGATCAGCCCGCGCGCTGCCAACAAGGCGGCCAAGGACGGCTTGACCGAACTGCTGCTCCCCACCGAAGAAGTCGTCAGCCGCTACGCCGCCGTCGACATGATCGACGAGAGCACCGGCCGCATCTACATCGAAGCCGGCGATGAAGTGACGCTCGAGCATGTCGACATCCTCGACAAGGCCGGGATCGACCGCCTGCCGCTGCTCGACATCGACGAGATCAACACCGGTCCGTGGATCCGCAACACGCTCAAGGCCGACAAGGCCGAGAACCGCGACGAGGGTCTGGAAGCGATCTACAAGGTCATGCGTCCGGGCGAACCGCCGACGAAGGAAACCGCCGAGGCGCTGTTCGAAGGCCTGTTCTTCGACGCTGAACGCTATGACCTGTCGGCCGTGGGCCGTGTGAAGCTCAACATGCGTCTCGGCCTCGAATGCGAGGACACCGTCACCACCCTGCGCAAGGAAGATATCCTCGCGGTGGTGAAGGAGCTTGTCGGCCTCAAGGACGGCAAGGGCGAAGTCGACGACATCGACAACCTCGGCAACCGCCGCGTGCGTTCGGTGGGCGAGCTGCTGGAAAACCAGTATCGCGTCGGCCTGCTGCGCATGGAGCGCGCCGTGAAGGAGCGCATGAGCTCGGTCGACGTGTCGACCGTGATGCCGAACGACCTCATCAACGCCAAGCCCGCAGTGGCTGCGGTGCGCGAGTTCTTCGGTTCCTCGCAGCTCTCGCAGTTCATGGACCAGACCAACCCGCTCTCGGAAGTCACCCACAAGCGCCGCGTTTCGGCGCTCGGGCCGGGTGGTCTCACCCGCGAGCGCGCCGGCTTCGAAGTCCGCGACGTTCACCCGACGCACTATGGCCGCATCTGCCCGATCGAAACGCCGGAAGGCCCGAACATCGGTCTGATCAACTCGCTGGCGTCGTTCAGCCGCGTCAACAAGTACGGCTTCATCGAGACTCCGTACCGCAAGGTCATCGACGGCAAGGTCACCGGCGACGTGATCTACCTGTCGGCGATGGAAGAGCAGAAGCACACCGTTGCGCAGGCTTCGGCCGAGCTGACGGAAGACGGCTCCTTCGTGGAAGAGCTGGTCTCGGCGCGTCACAACGGCGACAACCTGATGGCCCCGCGTGAACACATCACGCTGATGGACGTCTCGCCGAAGCAGCTCGTCTCGGTTGCGGCCTCGCTCATTCCGTTCCTGGAAAACGATGACGCCAACCGCGCGCTGATGGGCTCGAACATGCAGCGTCAGGCCGTGCCGCTCGTCAAGGCGGAGGCGCCGTGGGTCGGCACCGGCATGGAAGAAACCGTGGCGCGCGATTCGGGCGCTGCGATTGCGGCCAAGCGCGGCGGGATCGTCGACCAGGTCGATGCGACCCGCATCGTGATCCGCGCGATCGGCGATGTCGAACCCGGCCAGTCGGGCGTGGATATCTACACGCTCCAGAAGTTCCAGCGTTCGAACCAGAACACCTGCATCAACCAGCGCCCGCTGGTGAAGGTGGGTGACGTGATCGAGGCCGGCGACATCATCGCCGATGGTCCCTCGACCGATCTGGGCGAACTGGCGCTGGGCAAGAACAGCCTCGTCGCCTTCATGCCCTGGAACGGCTACAACTACGAAGACTCGATCCTGATCAGCGAACGCATCGTGAAGGACGACGTCTTCACCTCGATCCACATCGAGGAGTTCGAAGTCATGGCCCGCGACACCAAGCTCGGGCCGGAAGACATCACCCGCGACATTCCCAACGTCGGCGAGGAAGCCCTGCGCAACCTCGACGAGGCGGGCATCGTCTACATCGGTGCGGAAGTGCATCCGGGCGACATTCTCGTCGGCAAGATCACCCCCAAGGGTGAATCCCCGATGACCCCGGAAGAAAAGCTGCTGCGCGCGATCTTCGGCGAAAAGGCGAGCGACGTGCGCGACACCTCGCTGCGTCTGCCCCCGGGCGTCGCCGGCACTGTCGTGGAAGTGCGCGTCTTCAACCGCCACGGGATCGAGATCGACGACCGTACCCGTGCGATCCAGAACGAGGAAATCGAGCGCCTGCGCAAGGACGCCGCGGACGAGCGCAACATCCTCAACCGTGCGACCTACAACCGCCTGCGCGACATGCTGCTGGGCCAGACCGCTTCGGCAGCGCCCAAGGGCCTGAAGAAGGGCATCGAGATCACCGAGGACGTCCTCGAAGAGATCGACCGCCACGAATGGTTCAAGTTCGCGGTCGCCGACGACAACCGCCAGGCGCAGATCGAAGCGGTGAAGTCGCAGTACGACGAAGCCGTCGGCCTGATCGATGCCAAGTTCCACGACCGCAAGGAAAAGCTGGAGCGCGGTGACGAGCTGGCTCCGGGCGTGCTCAAGATGGTCAAGGTCTTCGTCGCGGTGAAGCGCAAGCTGCAACCGGGTGATAAGATGGCCGGCCGTCACGGGAACAAGGGCGTCATCAGCCGCATCCTGCCGATCGAGGACATGCCGTTCCTCGCCGACGGGACCCATGTGGACCTCGTGCTCAACCCGCTGGGCGTGCCCTCGCGCATGAACGTCGGGCAGATCTTCGAGACGCACCTCGGCTTTGCCGCCCGTGCGCTCGGCCACGAGATCAAGGGCCTGCTGGACGATTGGCGCGCTGCCAACCCGAACGCCGCCCGCGATTACGCCGACGTGGCGCCGCCGGCCGCCGTGCTTGATCGTCTTAAGGACATCTACGGCGATCAGTATGTCGAGGACCTCGAAAGCCGCACCACGGCCGATATCGTGGAACTCGCGGGCAACCTTGCGGCCGGCGTGCCGATGGGAACCCCGGTGTTCGACGGCGCACGTGAAGCCGACGTTTCGGACATGCTGGTCAAGGCGGGGATCGATTCCTCGGGCCAGAGCGTCCTCTATGACGGCCGCACCGGCGAGGCGTTCGACCGCAAGGTGACCGTGGGCATCATCTACATGCTCAAGCTCCACCACTTGGTCGACGACAAGATCCACGCCCGCTCGATCGGCCCCTACTCGCTCGTCACCCAGCAGCCGCTGGGCGGCAAGGCGCAGTT